>CAZRNA010000022.1:0-18965 GCA_964601325.1 uncultured Candidatus Bathyarchaeia archaeon | reverse complement strand
TCGACCTGAATGCGTCATTCCTCAAAGCGAGACCCGAAAAGGGCAATATTGCCTTCATCTCACAAAGCGGCGCATTAGGAAGTGCCATTCTAGATTGGGCTGTCAATGCTCGAATTGGCTTTAGCATGTTCGCCTCACTTGGATCAATGGTCGACGTTGATTTTGGTGATCTGATAGATTTCCTCGGCGACGATCCTGACACTCGAAGCATCATGATCTACATGGAAGGTGTCGGGAACGCAAAGAAATTCATGAGCGCCGCAAGGGGCTTCGCACGGACGAAACCGATAATCGTCGTTAAACCAGGTAGATTCGCGGAAAGCGCGAAGGCGGCTCTTTCTCACACGGGCGCGATGGCTAGCGATGATGGAGTCTATGATGCTGCGTTCAGGAGGGCTGGCGTCGTCAGAGTCAAAGAAGTCGGAGACCTGTTCAACTCGGCAACAGTGCTCGACTCGAAACACTTGCCGCGCGGGCGTAGACTCGCAATCGTCACAAACGCAGGTGGGCCAGGTGTCATGGCGACTGATGAACTGATAGAGCTAGGGGGCCAACTGGCGAAGCTCTCAGATGAAAGCATTAAACAGCTCAACCAAGTCTTGCCGCCTTACTGGAGTAGAGGAAACCCGATCGACGTGCTCGGAGATGCCGATGTCGCCAGATACGTCAGTGCACTCAACGTATGTCTCAACGACCCCGAAGTAGATGGAATCCTTGTCGCATACACTCCCCAAGGCGAAGCAAGACCCGTAGACCTTGCAAGAAGCATCGTCGAAGTCGCAAAGAATGCTTGGAAACCAATACTCACGACTTGGATGGGCGGAGAAGCCGTGCATGAGGCAAGGGCAATCTTCGCTGAGAACAGCATACCGACATATGAGACGCCCGAAGATGCCGTGAAGACATACCTCTACATGTACAAGTACGGCAGGAACCTTGAACTGCTCTACGAGACTCCCGCTGAGCTGTCGGTAGATCAGGCGCCCCCGAAGAGCAATCTGAAAGCGCTGATCATAAAACTCGCGAAGGAAGGAACAACCACAGTCAGCGAGAGAGATTCCAAGCGGTTCCTCAGCAACTACGGAATTCCGATAACGAAGCCATACTCAGCTCATAATGGGGAGGCGGCGTTACGTCTCGCAAACGAAATCGGATATCCCGTCGCCCTCAAGATTGTATCCTCTGAGATCACGCACAAGACCGACGTAGGCGGGGTCGCAACCGGCATAGACTCTGACGAGAAGATGAAGTCGGAGTACGAAGCCATGATGAAACGCGTTAAGGCGAGCCTCCCGCATGCAAAGATATCTGGTGTGACTGTGCAGAAGATGATCGAAAGGATCGATTACGAGATCATTCTCGGCGCAAGAAAGGACAGAGACTTCGGCGCGGTCATACTCTTTGGCATGGGAGGTACGGGGGCTGAAGTGTTCAAGGATTTCTCGATCGGGTTGCCGCCTCTGAATCAAACACTGGCACGAAGACTGATGGAAGATACGAAAGTGCACACGATGCTTCAGGGCTTTAGAGGCAAATCGCCGGCTGACATGAGACAACTGGAAGAAATCATTGTTCGATTCTCAAATCTAATCGTGGATTTCCCGGAAATTGCTGAGATTGACGTAAATCCTCTCGCGATATCGGGAGGAAAAGCGTACGCTCTCGATGCCAGAATGGTGATTGACAAGACCGCCCTAGCACGTTCATCACCTTATTCCCACTTGGTCATTACTCCCTATCCGACAAGGTATGTGATCCCTTGGAAGATGTCAGACGGTACGGAAGTTCTCCTTAGACCAATAAGGCCTGAAGACGAGCCTCTGGAGTATGAGATGCTCTCAACACTTTCTGAAGAGACGCTGAGAGGCAGATTCTTCCAAGTCATCAAGAACATAGGCCATGAGATGTTGATCAGATACTGCAACATCGACTACGACCGCGAGATGGCCATTGTAGCGGAACTTAGGCAAGGCGAGATGAGACGAATAATCGGCATTGGGAGGCTTGTTATCGAACCAGATTTCAAGAAAGGTGAATTCGCAGTCGTCGTACACGACAATCATCAGCGCAAAGGCTTGGGATACAAGCTTGTAGACATGGTCATCGGAATAGGTCAAGAGAAGGGACTTGAGAAGATCTACGGACTCGTGCTAACAGACAATAGAGCCATGCTCAGAATATGTGACGAACTCGGGTTCCACAGAAAAGACCTTTCCGACGGCACCACCTGGGTCGAGTTGAATTTGAAGTAGAGACGATCGAATATGACGCGAGGGTTCGCCCACACTTGACTCTGCAACCACTGAAAGGATTTCAGCCTCTGAGAACTCACCACTGTGTTACTGGGTCATTGAGGCATATCTACGAGTTCCACAACTATCCCATCAGTGAGGATCTTCTTCTGGGTCTCGGCGCCGGAGTTGGATTCGTCTACTGGCACATGAAAGGAACTACGCCGTTCTTCGGAGGACGCGCCAACGTCAGGCGTGCAGGCGAAGAAGGACTAGAGAAGACAGCTGGAAGGCAGACAGGCGTTCGCGTCGAACCTCATTCCACAGTCAGCGCACGGAAGGCCGAGGCTGCTGTGCTAGACTTGCTAAACGTGGGCGAGCCGGCGATGGTTCAGCTTGACATGGGGTTCCTGCCGTACTTCAATTTCCCGAAGGAATACCACTTTGGCGGTCACGTGGTCGTCCTCGCCGGATATGACCCAGAGGCTCGACAGATGCTTGTGGCCGATCGCGACGGAGAACTCCACCCAGTATCACTCGAAACACTGGCCAGAGCGCGCGGCTCGAATTTCAAGCCATTCCCGCCAGGAAACATGTGGTACACCTTCAACTTCACTCACAAACGTCCACCAACGCAAGGAGAAGTCAAGCAAGCAATCCTCGAAGTGACCGCTGGCATGCTTAGACCGCCCATTGCCAATTTGGGCGTGAAGGGCATTCGGACGGCTGCCCAACGAATACTCAACTGGCCAAAGATTATGAGCGAAGAGGACCTTCGCGAAGCCTGCTTCAACGTCTTCGTCTTCATAGATGCCAAAGGCGGTTCTGGCGGAGGAATCTTTCGCTACATGTACGGACGTTTTCTCAAAGAGGCGGCAGCCATTGCAGACGACGAAAGATTAAGCAGGGTGGGGGAAGAGATTCACGCAATCGGAGACCAATGGCAACGTGTCGCACAGGTGTTCGAAGAAGCGTATCGTGCAACCAGCTCGTCAGCACTGATTCCTGAAGCTAGTCGCCTGATTCACGATATCGCAGATCAGGAACAGACAACCTGGGAGCAGTTGCATAGCATCGTTGTTAGCTCACGTCGTGCCAAGAGATGATTCGAGTGACAGAGGCAAGTCTTACGCCCGCGGTAACATTTCCCCAAGTCTCTTTCCATTGATCATACACCATCGTCGGATCGTGTCGGTGTCCCATCCGATGCAGAAATCTCTGATTCCTCGATCTAGGAAGTATTGACAAGACTCTGCATCACCGGTCTCCACGCGCGGTCGAATCCCCGCACTAATCGCCATCTCGTTAACTCTATCGATGTCAGCTTTGACCCTGTCGTTCAAGTCGTCCAATCTGAACGGCTTCCCAGGTGTCCGCAGACTCAGCCCGTAATCGACTGATCCGAACTGGATCATGTCTATGCCGTCTATTGCAAGCACTTCTTCCAGCTCGTCCACCAACGTGGACTTTTCTACCATTATCGCAATGACTGTGTCGTCGACATGTTTGGCGTAGTCGTCTATCGGTATTCCGCGTGTGCCAAGGAAACTGTTTACACCCTCGGGAGGAAGCCGGACAGCTTGCACGCATTCCCTTGCTTCTCTCACCGTCATTATGTCTGCGAATAACACAGCTTCGAACCCTGCTGCGATTGCTCTCTTGGCAATCCAATCCTTGGGATTCCTGTCAATCTTTATCATCGTCCCGATCTTGGTCAGCTCGGCAGCTCTGCACATGTTGTCTAGATCGTGCAGATCCCACGCTCCCATCTGACTGTCGAACTCCACGTAGTCGAATTGGCCAGTGCTGCCCACCGTCTCCCACAAGGTCGGCCAAGTGCTATAGAGATGCGTCCCCGTCGTAGGCTTGCCTTGACGCAGTAGCTGCCTAATCCTATTCTCCATGGTCTCCATCAGGCATTTCGTCCAAGACTTAAGCGTTGAGCCAAGTTAGAGAGAAACAGGACTGCACGACCAAGCAAGACCCGACGTCCAGCATTCTGGATCAGGCTTCGAAGCAAGAGACATCGAAGGAACTGGTAGAGTCTGTATGGAAGCCAGGAAATAGTCCCCTGTTAGCCAGAGTCAACCGTACTCCTCTCGCGTCCGACTTCTTCCTATCTTCTCATTCAACTAAGGACATCCAACGCGCCCTCAAGCGACCCGATGGTCATGATAATTGAGAAGTGGACCAACGCAAGGCTCGAGCGCAATTCCATGGATACGAAGACGCCTCTGGCACTCAAATCATGAGGCGCTGGCTCCTCGTTCAACGACCAAGAGTTTCTTCAGTGATCTACATGAGCCGATGAGTCGATCATACTACGCTCCGCAAAGGCACGATTGAGGGATTCAAGACTGTATAACTGGCCACGGGCAAGGGAGCGGGGGATCAATCTGCCGTCGTGACGGATTCTGGAGGAGTGGTGCGGCCGCCGGGATGCACACCTGATTGGGTGTGCGTCCTGTTCCGCTAGCTATCCCCCTCTTATGGTTCAGATCCCGCCCAGTCCACCACTCTAGCGGCTACTCCTATGGGTTTAGGAAATTCTGGTTGGACCTGGATTGCTGGTAGTGATCAAAACCATGGCAGACAAATCGTAGACCAAACGACATACGTGGTAACTTGCCTAGCGCGAGGCTGGGAATGCATGGTGTAAGCCAACGTTGCGAATGGAACCTTCAACGTTCAGTGTAGTTCATTCCAGAATCTAGAAGAATCTCTGTGTTCATGTCTTCGAGCGGGAACTTGTTGCCGCCTGGAATGGGGTCCTAACGGACAAGTGCTCTTTCCTTTTGGTCGGTGGACTTGCCCACCGTTATCTGCGGTCATGCACTAATTCTGGTTGACGGAAAAAGAGTTCGAGCTGATTCTTCACGGCTTTCCAGTCCTCGCATTTGATTATCTTCTGGGATCGCATTAGAGCCTTCATCTCATCATCTTCGTCTCTGTTCCAAGGTTGAGAGAATAGCAATACGATGCCGGATTCCGATGCGAATTCTTTCGCGTTCTTGGGATAGTCATCCACAAGTACTTTCAGACCGAGGGCCTGCTTTCCGATTCGTCGCGTGTTCACATACTCGTGCCAACAGTCGTCAAAGTTCCTCTTGAGCCATTTCACAGTCTCTGCCTCCGCTTCAGTTGGCCTCGAGCTAGCTACGACTATGTGGAACCGGTCTTTCAGTTCCCTCATTGCTGTTGTGGAACCGGCAACGACCGGCATTTCTCTAACGTATTCGGCGTCAAGAAGGGCTTCCTCAATCTCCTTGTCAATGGTGGTATTGCCGATTTGAAAATCCCACTTGGCAATGTACTCCTTCGTAACTCCCGCTCCGATGCCCTTGCGTTGCAGTCTCACGAGGACTGGGGGAACTTGCTCTCCAAGGACTCCGTCGATGTCGATGCCAATCGGAATAATGGGCGGGTATCCCTTTCTGCCGCGCATCCATCGGTAGAGTATCAACAGTGCAATAGCCGATAACACAAGGACCCACTGCAGCAGCGGCTCACCAACATATGAAATGGACCACTTGGAGAGCAGACCTGCCGGAGAGACAGACCACGCCAAGAGATATGCCACGGCGAATACGATGGAAAGACGTAGTCTGCTAGCTTTCCTGTCATGCCATTCGCTAATCCTAATCACGCCGGTAGCCATGTAAAGGAGGAACACGGCAAATAGCCCAATCAAGACACTCGACAGATCTTCGACCACGAAGACAAGATAGGAATAAACGACGAGTATCAACAGGTCGAAAGAAAGGCGCACTTTGCTCACAAATGTCGCATTGTATGGGAATACGTTCACTGATCTGTGGTATCCAACCCAGCTCAGCAGGACTGTTGCATTGACAAGGAGTAGAGAAAGGGAACCAACGGACAAGCTTGGCTTGATAATCAGGTTCTTGTAAAGAACAAAACCCTGTGCCAGTATGAAGCCGAATATTATGTCTACAAGGCGGACAAAGTGTTCCGATATCGGATCACGTCGGAACCGAGCGTAGCTCAATACAATTCCCCAGCATTGGCAAGCGTTCTGGGTCTCTGGGCTCGTATTTGCCGCGCCGAGTATATATGATCCAGCAATAACCTGTGATTCTCCCTCTAGTTCAACAGCGAGTCCGACACGACAACAAAACCTTGAGCTTCTTCGCGCGGGCGGCGAGTGGACTCGGAAAGTCTGTGGACGTGAACCTACCTAGTTGAATCCAGAGGGCTTTCCGGACGAGGATTCTCTCCTAGAAGACCTTCGCTCCATTGTGCATTGACGAAGTTGTCTATGACACCTTGATTCTGTTCAGTTGAATGTCAACAATTGTCTAAGAACGAGAGAAAGAAGAGGCGTGAGCACCCGCATCAACCTTGAGGGAGCTGTTTGTTAGCTAAATCATCGCGCATATCAGAAAGACGCCCTTTCGATCCACGAACTGACTCGATGAATGGCAGTTGGGGATAGCCATGAGAAGTCGCTCGGATGCAAGAACAAGCCTGACAACGCTTAAACTGCGCAATCACACACATCAATCACTTGAAAGAGGAGGTGGTAACGAATGGGTAGGTCAAACCAATACTCTTCGCTCGAGTTGCGACTATGCTTGGCAGGTTTGTATCGATTACTATCCAGAGCCAGTGAGTGCGCACGCTTGGTCTGGGATTTGCTCCCAATCCTCTTGGAGCGACTTCTTCGAAGAATGTCGACAAGTGAGAAGATAGCCTTCGTTCTCCGTTTGATGATATTTGCATTCGCGGTGAACGTTGTCTATTGGATGGGAAGTTTGGCATTCTATTTCGGGCACCTTCCAGACTCGATTGCCTATCCAATTGCAAACCTGATCATCGGTCCGTTTCGCTCGTTTTTCGGCTTCAAGCCCATTGGATGGGCAGTAACCATAGGGGCCGAATCAAGCGGGCCGACAATGACTACTCCGCTAGTGGCAGTTCGCTCATTGGAAGAATATCTGATCGCTTTGATTCTCATCTCTTCCGTGTTCGCCATCGCGACCGATCTGAGCTTGTGGCGACGGCTACGACTCTACGTCAACGTGCTCCTTCGCAGAAACGTACGAGGAAGACAGCTCAAGCTAAATGGTTTCATCTCGATATGTGTTCGAGTCAGGCTTGCGCGCTTACTCTGACACGGCATGTCGCAGTCGTTCAGTGCTGAGTCCACGTACATGGTTTCTCCGAGCCGGACCTGTCCGGAGTCCTCTCTCACGACTGCTAGAGTTGTGGGGCCGCCGGGATTTGATCCTAGGTAGGCGAATCCTCGGATTTGGTAATTAGGCTCAGAGCAGCATCAACCCCGTGTCTCGGACAATCATTTCCCGAACCCACCGTAGTAAACGCTAGAGTGGTGGACTGGGCGGGATTCACGCCGTTGGCGGTGACATTCGCAGGTTCGGGATATTGGTCCACAACGGGCGGGCCTGTGGGACATCGCAGTCGTACTCCTGTGTCCAAGGTGGATTTCGAGTATTCAGGAAATGTGTGGCAGCTTCGGTGCGTTAGAGTGCGATAGGAGAAACGAAGGCCCCAACGTTCGCATAAGATCGAATCTCCCGGGGGTTATCGTTCCCAGACTGTAATTTGTACCACCCCTTTCTTTTGCCACTATGAAGGCTCACAAAGGATGCCCGAACCTAGAGGTTCAAATTACGACTACCTTGCCTTAAGACCCGAGGCCAAGCGTCTCCTCAACTGCGTGCTCGGAGAAGCACGCGAAACCTTTTCTCGCGAACTCCGACAGTCAGTTCTAGGGAAAGAACGTGTCTGAAGGTACCGCTGCCCTTGACAGGTTTATCGACGACAACATAAAGTCGATGAGAACATCATTTGATTCTGTGATAGGTCAACTCAATTCAGACGAGGAGAAGTATAAGAACTACAGAAACTCAGCTGTTACGGGCGCCGGCACGATTGTCGTTCCCACACTACTCACACTTTCCACACTGAACATCGTCGCACCCGACCAAGCCAGAATTCTCTACGAGGTCATCATAATAGCGACTGCGATTGCCGGAATTGCGGCTCTGATTCTCACAATACAGTGTAGTAGCCTGGCGTCCACGCGCTCTACACTGCAAAGAGAGTTCTCTCCATTGGGATTCGTACTCGACTATCCTAAGAACGCATATCGAGGAGAGCTCACAGCTCATACAGGTCCGGTGGACGTGATCACCAAAGACTATTATGATTTCTTCCTCATCCTGCACACTGCGGTAATCTACCGACTCGTTCACCTATCAGGGACGCGCTTGGATGAGACTGCCAGAAGCGTCTTCGAAGGCACGATCAAATTCACATGCGATGCAACAGAGTGGGACGTATTGGAACGGGAGAGAGGGAAGGCCTTGATGAAAGGTAGCGACTACGTTCGGACGCTTCTTGACGATTACAAAGCCTATTGCAAGAAACTAAATGATGCCACGCATTCTCCTGTCTTGGAAACTCCCTGCTGATCGTAGCTCATCGTTGTGTGTGGGTCCCATGGTGCCCACACACAAATCTACTCCAATAACGACGACGGACGATGACTCAAATCCGGGGACCGTCGAGGCTCACAAAAAACCCGGCTACTGTCAAGCACCCCACAGGGGGTTATTTGGATTGCTGATCCAAGGTCAATTGCTTGTCACTGTGGTTAGGATCCGTTTCTGCGCTTTTGTTTGTTAACGATTGATCGTGCATTTCGGTACGCGTTCAATAGATCTGAGTTCCGTTCTACTCGTCCGACTGCTTCGAGGACTTCACGAAGTTCCACTGGGCCTGTATCGGCTATTGCAAGAAACAGGTCCGTCAGTGCTTTGCTTCTGAGATCGGCGGCGAAATACAACCCAGCACGATCAAGTCGATCGGCAATCTCCCGAGGAAAGAGGTCTATTACTCTTACTCTTCCGTCCTTCAAGCGTCTTCTGTGTATCTCATCAGTCTTCCGTAATGCTTGCATCTGTACCGAGGTAGTTCCGAACTTTCTCGGTCTCCCCATTGTGGATAACAGGAATGAGGTGACCAGGTAGGTGCTTTAAGCGTTGGTTTCTTGAACAGTACCAAATGTACACCAGTTCCCGACTAGACTCCTATCCGTTTTCGCAGTAGCCGCAGCCTAAAATCTCATCAGACGTTTCATCTGGTCTGCCATTGAATGAGAGATACGTATCTCCTCCCGTATAGAGATCCAAAGAAAGAAGGGCTTATACGTCAACAAGCGCCTTCAATGGCTTAATCAGGAGACGCAGGCAGTGAAGTTGTTCGCTGTTCTCCTGGTTCTGTTCTCAATCGGCACGTTGTTCACGACGCAACCCTCGCTCATGCCCCTGCAACAACCATCGACCACTGTGACTACGACGACCACTACTTTCACCACCTATACCTGGGGAATCACGGTCTCGACTGACAAGAGTACCTATTCCCCCAGCGAGGCGGTCCAAATCTCCGGAACCGTAACCGGTGGACAGTATTGCCCGACTGGTTACACGTGTACCTTCACGGCCGACATAATCGTAGAACTAGAGATCCGCGACCCTCTTAACACAATTGTCTACTCGAAAAGTCTGAGTCTCTATCCTGGGTCCGAGCCGCCAATTCGCTCATTCAGTGACAGTTTCAGCTTGTCGTCCGCTCTCGTGTCTGGAGGATACCAAGTCGTCGCACGCGCTACCTGTGGCGGTTACCCGACAGTTCAAGCATCGTCGATCTTCCGATTGGAGGGGACTGCCACGACTATCGTGATTTCGAGACTGACTTTGAGTCCAATCTCAGGTCCGACAGGCATAGCCGTCACCGTTTCTGCGTCGAACTATGCGGGGACCACATGTACGCTGTCGTCTTCTCCGTCTGGCCTCTTCTCTTCGTACACATGCTCGATCTCGGGTGGCATATTGACGGGAGCATTCACTGTCACCGCTACCGGTGCGTCTGGCAGTTATGCCGTGACGGTTGCGACGGACGTTGGTGAGTCAGGCACGGCATCGTTCTACCTCATCAACGACTTAGTGCACACGCTCAGTTTGAATCCAACATCAGGCCCAGTTGGAACGGCGATTACGATTTCCGGATCTAGCTATGCCGGGACTACATGTATACTGTCGTCTTGGCCGCTAGGCCTCTTCTCTTCGTCATCATACTCAATCTCGGGCGGCATGTTCACTGGGGGCTTCACGGTCGCCTCGGACGCGTCTCCTAGAAGCTACGTGGTTACGGTTACGACAGATGCGGGTGAAACAGGCTCGGGTGTGTTCACTGTCACAGCGCCGCCTACAAGGGTTTGGTTGGTATTGGATCGCCAACAGTATACGGTGGGCGATACCGTAGAGGCGACGGCATGGTACGAAGGCTCGCCCCCTATCTTTCCTCTGCATGTGGAATTCGGGTTCTATGTCTTTGACGATCTGCGGACACAAGTTGCGTCGGCGTGGGCGGCCACTACAAATACGTACGCTGCCAATCAGACTGTTCAGGTGTCGTGGAAGTTCGAATATACGATCCCTACGAATGCACGTCCGGGTTTGTACCAAGCTCATGTTATAGGAGGACTCGGAGGTGGAGCCGCCATACCTTCACAGTATCCTGGCGGTGGATACACAGTCAACTTCTTGGTTCTCGGGACACCTGCTCTTGGTAGCCTGTCCGTCAACTTCGACAAGACCACCTACATGGCGGGGGATACCGTGCAAATTGTCGGAGGCATCTCCACACCTAATTGTACGTGGACCTACACCATCACCGGCACGCCAGGAGGTCAAGGTCTCGAAGTCGCTATCATGATCTATGACCCTAATGGATTGCTGGTGTTGAACTCCACAACCCAACGGACGGCTTCGACGTACAAGCAGTACGCCTACGACTATGTGTTGTCAGCGACTGCAATCCCTGGTAGTTACTCAGTCGTCGTTTCTTATGGATCTCATGAAGTCTACCCTCAACCCTGCGCGGGCGGGAGTCTCATTTACGGACAGGGAACATTTCAGGTTGCGTCTACCACTACTCCGGCGACCACCCCAGTGACCGCTCCCGCGACCACACCTGCGCCGCCTCCAACGGGCACACGTTGCATAATCGCTTCGGCCGCCTATGGTTCGGAGATGGCGCCTGATGTCGTCTACATGCGCTACGTCCGTGACAACATGATAGGCTCCTCGACGACTGGAAGAACACTTGTTGCCGCCTTCAACGCGTTCTATTATTCATGGAGCCCTGCGGTGGCCACGATAATATCGGAAAGCGAGCTTCTGCGGGCCGCCTTCCGCGTCATCCTGCTACCAGTGATAGGCATAGTCCACATCACCGGCTTGGTATTCATGGCCATGACGAATATGGCGGGTAGCTCAGATCTAGCTTCTACTGCCGCTTTTCTTGTCGCCGCAACCATGACCATCGCTGTCTATGTCGCTTTGCCCGTGTTGGTCGCGTTGGAGTTGGAAAGAAGAATCAGAAGACGACGCGCCTAACCTTTCCTCGAATCCTCGATAATCTGGAGTCAAGAGGTAGAATGAAGATGAACAGCGTGTGGTGTCGACGGTGCGAGCTAGTTGCGCCGAGCGCCCTAGCGAACCGGACGCGCAACCATAATTGGAGCGAAAGTCAGTGGGCCTACATCTAACGCGAGCAGTCATCACATTACTTTTGGTGATTGCTGTAATCGCACCGACGCCACACGTCTATGCTTCGACGTTCGTCAAGTACAGCCTGCAAGGGCTAGAACCGGTCACGTTGTATCGGCCCGACATCAGGAGACTGGGCGTTAATGACGGATATGTCTACTTCTCGTATACGAGGCCCTCTGGCCCGACTGGAATCGCTAGACTTGACCCAGGCCGCGGGTCTATTACCTTGTACGACTTGCCAGGGCCGCCTGGGAGTCTCCTCGTAGGATTCGACTTCGATGAGACACATGTATGGGCCTTGACATCCAACCAATCAGGAACAAAGTATCTGCGGAGCCTGAATCTATCCGACGGCGGAGTGACCAGCTGGCAAGTCGCTGTCTTTCCTGAACCGGGAGTGACCACTAACGGAATAATCGTGGAGAACGATCATTCCATATGGCTAACCGGGGGACCGACTGGATTCCTGGTGCACTTCAACTCGTTATCGGGCGAAATGAAGACCTACCCGCTCCCAACGAATTTCACAACTCTCTTCCGGCCCATCTGGAATGAAGGAAAGGTATGGGCGATAGCAATGCGCGAAACCCCACTGCCAGAATATGCGGGGGATGCTCTGATGATGTTTGATCCACACTCTGAGACGATGACATTCTACGACTTGCCGTCCTACGGCTATCATCCCGGCCAGCCGTTGGATATGGCCGACTTCGTTCACGATATGGCAATAGACTACCGCGGAAATCTGTGGCTGTTCTCAGAGAAGAAACTGGCGAAATTCGATACCGCATCAAAAGAGTTGACCGCTATTGAATCACCCTACAGATACGGTGCTCCAGGCGCATGCGACAAGGAGGGAAACATCTACTTCGTTCTTGAAGATGTCGGTCATGAGGGTATTATGAGCTTCTCATCATCGAATCAGACTTTCACCGAGTACCCTGTCCACTGGGAGACGACACAATGGTTTCCTCAGGTGCGAGATATCACGGTCGATGCAGACAACAATGTATGGTTCACCCGCATCTTCTATTCCGGTCAGACCGGAACGATGGAGCTCTATAGACTGTCCAGAGGAGGAGTGGGGACAACGGTGACTCTTACCACCACATTCACTAGCGAACTTGCAAGCATATCGACTATTCCGTCCACAAAGTTGATTCAGGCATCGCACACAGCAACAACGACACAGAGTACGAAATCCACATCAACGGTGATGCGATCGGAATCAACATTGACTGTAACATCGACAACCATACTAACCGAGACTAGGTTGGTGGATGAGTTCTCTGGATCTGCGATCATGGTGCTTCTAGTCTCCATCCTAATACCGATGATTGCGCGACGAAAGAGCCTCGTGTGACGCGAGAAGCTTCGGCTCTAGTAGCCATTTCATGGTTATGCTCTGGAGGGTTGATGACAGTCAAACAATCCAACAATCCTCATTTGATGTTGCACACACTTACCGCATTTGGGAGTTGGACTTTCAGCAGGTCTGGCAGGTCAATGCCCGGATACCTTTTAGCGCTCAGCCGGAGTCACGAATGAAAGCAAGGGCTTATACACGTACGAATCCATGACCAATGAGATCGGGAGAGACAGAGGGTGAAGGTCATTGCTGTTCTCTTGGTCTTGTTCTCAATCGGCACGATCACTCTGGGTCATTCTTGAAGTCTTGTGTAATGCTGGAAGCATTGGTTCTACTTGTAACCATAGTCGTGGTCGCGCTTCCCATTAGGGGAGGCTCTATCAATGCTTATTCAGCTCCGGCTGTGCAAAGGGGACCGATTGATCTAGACGGATCAGATGCACGAGCAAGGTCTTCCCCAGCGTGGAATCGCGACACGCAGGGTCCAGCCAAATCCTCCTCGATCGTTTCTCAGAACTTGGGAGGCGGAGTTCTGACGTTGGCTTTCTCCAAGCGGTTCCCATCCGAAAACCGCTCATATGCACAAACAATCTTCGATTTGGCGTACCCCGAGCTAGTGTCCATTTATGGTGTTCCTGCTCAAACTTCTCAAGTTACTCTTGACTATCTTCCGGGCGGATCATGGGATACTACTGGATGCGAGCCGGCTCCCACTCTGACAATGGCCGAACTACCCGTTGAGCACCACACAGAGTTGTGGGACTCTCACTTCATTCACGAGTTGGCCCATGCATTCCATTGTGGAATCTCCATTCCATACCCGTGGGCCGAGGAAGGCATGGCCACCCTTGCCCAAAGCCTAGTTGTTCAGAGGCTTGTCGAATCAGGCAAGCGAAGCTATCCCTCGCTTGGTAAAGGACACAGCGATTTGGCATCCTACCTTACTCAGTACGACACGAACAACTACATCAACCCAGACACCTACCTGCATGAGCGCGTTGGGTATTCGTTGCTCGGTGACTACGGACAGGGAGCTGCCTTCTTCTTCATTCTAAGTACGACTGTGGACAGATTTCTCTCTAAACTGAACGAAGCGCTGTACTCAGAAGCAAGCGCGTATCCGTACTACCCATTCGGTCCATCTTTCAACAATGCCAGATTCCTCTCGGTCATACGAGGAATTGTTGGGAACGCGCCTGTTGACGGGATGGCGATAGATGAGTGGCTTGACCGACAGGGCGTAACCTATCTCGAAATCAGCGGAGAAATTCTGACGGGGGCCGCTCCCACTGTGGGGGTGATCGCTGACCACCATATTCCCAATGGACCTTCATTTTGGAGCGTCGATGCTTTTGTCATAGATCCGAAACTGCACACGAACATCCCCCACTTGGACGCTGATCTCCGGGTGATCGATAGCAAGGAGGTGGTGGCGTTCGAAGCGGTGTTCAAAACTGGAGATACCGGTATCTCCAGTGTCGCGATACCCGCGTTGCCTGACGGCGGATACAAGATTACGGTATCCGCCAATTACGGTGGTCAAACATTGGAGGCGGCCAGCTACGGAATACGCCAAAGTGTTTACAATCTGGGATGGGCTCCCGACTACGGTCGCTGTGATTGCATATTCGGCGTAATGCTGGATACATATGGGAATCCCACTTCGGCGCCGCTGGAAACCAATGGCACTCTCAGGGAGAATGCCAACGGGGCATTCGTCATAGATACTTCGTCACATCAAGTAGCAGTAACCATTGGGTCAGAGACTAGGGTTATCACGAAACCAGGTCCATACAGTCGCGTCGTCTTTCTACCGGTACAGACATTAACCGACTTCACTCTTTCAGTCTCACCAGCCACAGCGAAGCTCTATGGCTCATCAAACGCATCCTACGTCGCCACCATATCTTCGGTCGGTGGATTTCGGGGAGCGATCTCGCTTATCGCCAGGGGTAGCCCGGCATATGTCACCTCGACGTTTCAGCCTCCTTTGGTCTACCTGTCTCCGTCGAAAGATGCAAGCATCTCTCTCAGTTTCAGCACAGGAAGCAGCTCTTTGTGCTGTCCAGACACGTGGGGGGTAGTGGGCGTTTACAGCGTGAAGTTGGTTGCTAAGAGCGGCCCACTGATTCGAACAGGCGCGGTCACATTGGACGTAGAATGGCTTACCCTTGGGGAATTCAAAGACCACTCATACGCTTTCGAATTACTCACCAACTCATCAACCCATAGTCCAAATGGAAACGCGTTCAATTACAATGGCAAGAGACAGCTGATCAACTTCACAGTGGGAGGGCCTGAGGGCACAAGCGGATTCATGAACGCGACTTTCGATGCGCAGCTACTCAGTGGCCCTCCAATGGTGTCGGTCGACAACATGACGTCCTACAGTTGGTCACGTGTGAATGCTACACACTATTTCGTTCATGTCTCCTATGAGCACAGTACGAGGGCCATCATAATACGTGGATCAGAACCCGTTCCCACAGGCCTGAACATCGAAGTTTCTCCCAACACCGTCAACATGACGAGAGGTGAAAACGTCACGATCCAAGGCGTCCTTCTGGCGAATGGATACTATCCTTTGGAAGGAATGCCAGTGAGGATGGAATACAGCCTGAATAATGTTGATTGGAGTTTCATTGCTTTGGTTGCTACGGATGCCAGCGGTCACTTCAGGCATGGCTGGTTACCACCGTCCATAGGCACCTATGTGCTACGAGCAAGATGGGACGGAGACAGCGCCTACTCAAATGCTATTAGCGTCAGTCTGACCGCTCAGGTTGTGCCCGAATTTGTTCAACCTGCTTTCATAGCAATCATTACGCTGGCTCTTATTTGTGGCCGGGCCGGGAGCCGTAAGAATAGACGCTGCTGAGAACTAGCGAAATGTGACTCCTATCGAGTACGAACCATCTCATGATTGTGGGCACGCACGAGGATGAAACGGGTAGGAACTAAGCTTATGCGCGAACCAGTGCACGAGAAAGCTTTTGTCCGACTAGGAGCCGTCCTTAAGGGGGGAGATCTCCCTCTGATCGTTTGCGCCAGTTGTGGTGCTGGGTTGAGAGATGACTCGCGATTTTGTGACAGGTGCGGTGGCCAGTTGGAGGCACGCGGCTACCCACCGCAATACGCGATTCCGCCCTACACGTACGTTCCTTTCGACCTGGTCCTGCAAGCACTCACGTACGTGGTGCAGACTTGGAATCAACTGGACGTTCAGCAGAAGATAGAGATCCTCCGTTTGGCCGGTGAGGCGGCCGCAGGCAGTCTTCTGGCTGTGCAAAAACTTCATGAATGGTGGGAATCGCGGAAAAGATTGGATCAGAGACAGTGGCAATAGTCGCCCACGACCAGACCGCTCTTGCTTTGGCAAGGGGGATGTCGAGAAGCCAAAGGCAATTCAATTATCAATGTACTGTACTCAGCCCAGGACGCAAAATGAAGTAACTCAAAAGCCAAACAGCCCTGCCATTCCAAACCATATGCCCAAGAGCATTAGAATGAGCGCTTTCTTCCTTTGGGGTATGGATTGGGCTCTTCGACTGAGAGTTGGGTCGATGAGATCACGGCGTCCCAACATAGGCAGTGCCATGTTCAGTCTGCACAGGGCGCCCAAGTAGATTGCCGATGAGCCCTAGGACGATCTGGGCCTCAACTAGCCCGATTGCGAAAGTCAGCATCGACGCAGTTGGCTTCGATTCGCTCTAGGTTGAGCAACTGGAAGTTCGAGTCAAAGCTTGCAGTCGAGTTCCCAACATAAACGATGGTAACTCATGGGCGTGAGTACGTCGGACGCCAAGCGAGTACGAAAGGATCTCCCACGTCTGCCAAATGAAAGACAGAGTAGCCTACCGGTAGCGTTGGGATGAGAACAGACGTCCCTGTTCCTAGCATCTTTGTAATCGCCCTCAGGTCTCCTTCGTATTTCGTTCTGAATAGGATACTGATGTTCATGGCCGACCTCATGGCTGGATCAAAATCGCTGATCTTCTGTGAAACCAGCATGACCCCTACGCCTTTCTTCCTGAGTAGCCTGACTGCGTTGTCCAGGAATCGTATGGCGTCTTTCGGTACTTCCTTTGAGGTCCAAAGGTGCGCCTCCTCTACGACGATCAGCAATCTCAGATTGTCCGAATCTTCTTGGAATTGGAAGTATTCAAGCAGCTTGTCAAGGGTCTGTGCTACTTTGCCGACTCTCTCAGCGCTGTCATAGGTATCCGAAAGGTCGATTACTGTAACACCCTCGGAAGCCAGCAGGTCATCTAGCTGAGGCGCCGACTGAATCACGCCGCCCTTGAATCCCTTCGGGCTTCGTCGCATGCCGAATTCCGCGTAGCGGTCAAGCATCTCTTCGTTCGTGTTCTTCTGAAGTAGCCGCTCCCATTGGCTAGTGTAGTCGAACACCAGAACAGGCGTCTTATCCTCAAGTAGCTCCTCGACAATCACCTTAGCCGCTACAGTTTTCCCCGCCCCGCTGGCCCCAGAGACCAAGATTCCTTTCTGAGCAAACTTCCTAAGAGGCAAATAGACGAAATCGCCCAGCTTCCAATCATCTAAGACCACCCGGCCAAGCATGTTGCCCTCTCTGGGCAGCTTGACTTGCCATTTCGGTAATTCCACATGACCCGCATAGTCCGTTTCCTCTGAGAGATTATGACGATTATGTGTAAGCAGATTGGTATGCGCGTCTCTGAGGCTGTAGATGAAGGTCTTTCCTTCCTTTCTGGCCACTACAATTCCAGTTTGGATGAGCGGATTGACGAACTTCGATAGGTTCCTGACATCAATCTCAAGCAGAGAGGCAAGCTGGCCTGAGCTGACTTTTCCGAGCACTTTCAGGTATTTGAGAGCCTGTTCTCTCTTTGTTCCTGAAATCGGGGCTTGATTTGGCAACTCGGTTTCGCTTACCTCTTCCTGAGAAGACCTACTCGTGACGGCGTAATCAAAGGCAAATAGCACCGAGAAGAAGCCGAACAACAGTGCATCAGCTAGGGCAGATCCCGCAATCCAAACACTGCAGCTTGCCAGGTATGCGAGATAGGCGAATAGAAGAAACGTGACCTCTACACTGAAAATTAGAAAAGCCCTCTTGAGATTTCCCGCTACTCCCACTAGCTCACCTTAGGTGCGGATATTGTCTTCTTTTTTCCGATGATTCTGCTGAACACCCAAATTGTCAGAATAATGAATATGATCAGGATCGCAGTGGAGAGTGAGATGTTGAACAGTGCTGAGAGTGCATCGATTTCTCCACGCTGAGAGGTTGACCCTCTCTGTATGAGAGTGGTGAAGATGGCCATCCATGTTAGGAAGACGGCGAAACCTCTGAATCGTTTCCAGAACGGAGCCACAACAATAGCCGCAATCGCAGCCATCCACAGCAAGACCGTGAAATTGTAGAAGGGAGCGAAGTACGGTATCGCCTGATCTGACGGAATTGCCCCGAGTATGTTATTGATGAAGTCAAGAGGCAGGCTCAGCAGATCAGACATAATGATATTTGAATTTCAAGAAGCATAAAGCTGATGGATACCCACAACCTGCATAACTCAACTCATGCAGGCTTTCTCAGGATTATGAGATACTCATGATTATGGTTGTAGGTGTTGTGCCTGATGCTGAACCAATTGGCGAAAGCTTGCTTGTGCACTATGCCGGTGTCACGTCCAGAAACTGAAGACGAGTAACCCACGTAATCAGCGAGGAACGCGAGAACTATCTCATCCTCGAACACGAAACCGAGATCCAACGCATGCT
>CAZRNA010000021.1:0-23541 GCA_964601325.1 uncultured Candidatus Bathyarchaeia archaeon | reverse complement strand
ACTCTGGCGATCTTTGTGGAGTCGAGTATGGCGAGTCGCAACGTCCATCGTTTACCTTGGGTAACGTCTCGGGAATATAAGTTGTTACGTGAAGTAACAGAGAACTAGCTGGTGGCTTTACTTTAAGCCTCCAAGGACGAGCGATATCAGAGTCATACGCGTAAGAAGGCCGTACCATACCTGCTTGAAGTACTTCGAATGAGCAGTCCCGTCCACATCTGGGCTGATCTCGTCGACCCTAGGGAGAGGATGCATAACGATCGCATCTCGCTTAGCTGAGGCCAGCTCTGCCAGACTTAGCCTGTACGACCCTTTCACCTTCTCATATTCCGCAAGGTCTGGAAACCGCTCCTTCTGGATCCGGGTCATGTAGATCACATCGAGATCCGGCAGAAGCTTTGTGAGGTCCGTGCTCTCTTTGACATCTATCTTCTTCTCAACTTCGACAAGCACGTCCCTTCGCATACGCAGCTGGTCGGGAGAGATTAGATGCAGCTTCACGTTGTACTGTGCGAGCGCGTAGGCCAGCGAGTGAACTGTTCTACCATAGCGCAGGTCTCCCACAAGTCCGACGGTCAATCCATCGATTGTGCCCTTTTCTCGCTTCATCGTGTAGAGATCCAGCAGGGCCTGAGTCGGATGCTCCTCCGCTCCGCTGCCAGCGTTGATCACAGGCACAGAAGCAAACTCAGCCGCAAGCCGGGCGGCGCCTTCAAGCGGGTGACGTATCACTAGCGCGTCGGCGTAGTTCTCGATAACCCTCACGGTGTCTGCAAGGTTCTCTCCTTTCTCGACCGAGGCGGCTCTCGGATCCGCGAAACCGATGCATGCTCCACCGAGCCGATACATGGCTGACTCGAAACTGAGCCTCGTACGAGTGCTCGGTTCAAAGAAGGCCGTGGCCAAGATCTTGCCGTGGAGCATGTCGGAGCCTTTTCTCGCCAGAGGCTCAACCTTGTCGGTTGTCTTGAGGATGTGGTCGATCTCTTCGCGTGTGAAGTCTCTGATCGACACGATGTCTTTCCCAAGGAACTCCACTGGAGCCACCTATGCAACTAAGCCAGAGGTTTCGTAAATAACCTAGCCCCAATCCGCGGAACAGCCTCGCGTTCCAACTCATATATAGAGGCCCTTCGCACATGCGGGTCTGAGCGACGTTTGTCCTCGAAAGACCAGCTGTACGTAAAGAAAATCCGGAATGGGACAGTCATTGACCACATCGATCCAGGACACGCGCTTGATGTCCTTCACATTCTCGACATTAACGGAAAACGAGGCGAAGTCGTCAGCGCCGTGCTGAATGTTGAGAGCAAAGAACTCGGACGAAAGGACATAGTCAAGATAGAAGATAGGGAACTGAATCCTCAAGAAGTAGATAAGATCGCACTCATCGCTCCAAAAGCAACCATCAATATCGTAAGGGAGTACGAAGTGACCTCGAAGAAACGCGTAGAATTGCCCCAGACTATCAAGGGAATCATAAAGTGCAACAATCCTTCATGCGTGGTTAACGCGCGCGAGCCGGTGACTTCAGAATTCAAAGTCGAGGTCGCTGAGCCTCTAAGGATACGCTGCCACTATTGTGGGCGAATAATGGGAAAGGACGACGTGCTGAAACAGTTCTGACACTAGGGATTTGGCTCCTGAAAACAGAATAGACAGAGTCAGGTCGTCCATGACAAAGATCGCTTTGCTCGGGGATCGAGAGACCGCTGCCTACTTCAGAGTCTCAGGCCTGAAGAGAAGCAGATACGTGAAGGACCGCGTGGAAGCCGAGAAAGCTCTGACACAATTCCTTTCGGACAGCTCAATCTCTCTTGTGCTCGTAACCGAGCCTGTCATGGAATGGGTTCACCCATTATTGGCGAAGTATCGGAAGGAGTATCCGCTTGTGGTGTCGATACCCACAAAGAAGGGCCCAACAAGCAGCGTAGACACTTTAGCCCAGCTTGTGAAGAGAACCGTAGGCGTAGAACTGAAAGTCAAGAAGTAGGTGGCATCGTTCCGCTACATGTGCTAATTTAAAGAGCATCTCCCATGCTCATTGAATGAGAGTACCTGAGTTAGGGTGATCGTGCCATGCCAGCTTTGAAAGGAAGAAACTTCCTCTCCGTTTCTGATCTCGACAAGTCTGAGATCCACACGATCCTGAAATCGATAAAGAAACTGAAACCCGTAGCCCCAGGAGGGACGCCAACCCGCATTCTGGCTGGAAAGGTCGTGGGATTGCTATTCGAGCACCCTTCCACGCGTACGCGAGTAAGCTTCGAGTCAGCTGCGATGAGACTTGGCGCGAATGTACTCTACATGAGGCCGGACGAACTGCAGTTGAGACGAGGGGAACCGATCAAGGATACTGCGCGCGTACTGTCAGGATACTTGGACGCACTTGTCTACAGGACATCGGACCATGAGACTCTCGTCGAACTCGCTATGCACGCGAGCATGCCGATCATCAACGCATTGAGTGACATTGAACATCCAACTCAAGCGCTGTCGGATCTGGCAGCAATCGAGGATGCGAAAGGCTCGCTTGAAGGTCTCAAGCTAGCTTGGGTTGGCGACGGAAATAACGTATGCCACTCCCTAATGCTCGCATCCGCTACAGTCGGAATGAATATGTCAATAGCGACGCCCCCGAACTATCAGCCGAGCGCCGAAATCGCTCAGAGAACAAACGAGCTGGCACAGAAGAGCGGCTCGAAGATCTGGTTCACCGATTATCCCACGGAGGCTGTGGAGGGCGCTGACGTTCTCTACACTGATGTCTGGGTGAGCATGGGACAAGACAAGGAGCAGACACAACGGGTGATGGACTTCAAAGGATTCCAAATCAACGAGGAACTCCTCTCGAAAGCGAAACCTGACGCCGTTGTCATGCACTGCCTACCAGCGCACAGAGGTCAAGAGATCACGGCAGAAGTCCTTGATGGCCCGAAGAGCATAGCGTGGAAGCAAGCTGACTACAAGTTCCACGGCGCCAAAGGAATCCTCGCGTCACTCCTATCCTGAGAATCCCGTAAGGCTACTCGCACATGGTGTCAAGGACCGGACAGAGGGCAAGACTTCTAGTCGCCTATTACTCGTACACCGGAAACACGAAGCGCATTGCTCAGGTTCTAGCAGACAGATTACGGAACTTCTTTGATGTCGAAATCGTGGAGATTCTCCCGACACGTAGACGTTGGTATCTCCATTGGCTCGCATACTCGTTCGTACCGGATTCCGAGGTCGAGATAGAAAACCCCGAAGTGGAACTATCCCAGTATGATGTGGTTCTCTTGGGATTTCCGAAATGGACTTTCAGCTGTCCTCCACTCAACCGATTCGTTCGCAAACTCAGGAGCCTCAACAAGCCCAGATTCTACCTGTTCATGACTTGCGGAGGATTCGACGAGCAGAGATTCCTAGCCAGCTTCACATGCAAGCTCGCTCGGATGGGCTGCAATATTACTGGATCGCTGGCCATCGAACGGAAGCAAATTCATAGAGAGACATATCGGGAATCCGTAGATTCATTCGTGAAACACATACAGGCGCAGCTGGGCTAGCGGTGCGTAGACGCACAACTCTTGGAGAACGCAGGAAACTTGAGCGAGAACATATCCTACGCACCTGGGAGTAGTTCGAGGATGGTGCCTCCTTCGCGGATGCGAGGACTTTCAACATTCTGAAGATCTGAGGCAACTCCTCCAATAACACTGGTTCAAATCATGACGCTGGCACCATGAGAACAACAGAGAACGCTCCTTGTGGAGCGAACACGCTCTTGGTTCCAGCATGCATCACATCATTGTTGCAATGAAATAGCAGTCTGTTATCAGTAGCATGAACGAGATTGCATAGACGTTGAAGGTCGCAAGTCTCGTAGCCGAATTCCTATCCTCAGTCCTTTCTACCAGTCCAAGAATTCCCGTGGCTAGTGGTGCAAGAGAGAAAACTGCAATCAGACGCAGATCTATTGATATCTGAGCCCAATTTGACTTGGACAATATGGAAAGATACAAAGTCGCAAGGAGATTCGAAAGTGCAATAAGAACAAAGCCGAATCTTCGCCCTTTACCTACGACCACTGTGCGTTTGCCTCCCTTGGCATCTCCTTCCATGTCGGGTATCTCCACGCTCACTATGATAGAGAGTGCATAGAGAACAACCGGAAAAGAGAAGACCCAGTAAAGGCTGTCCAGACTTCCGAGCATGACGAAATATCCGGTACAAGGCAGGATCAGTCCAGCCGCCAACATCGTGGTGATTTCTCCGAGCCCCCTGTAGGACAACCTGAGGGGCGGCGCGGAGTAGAACCAGACTAGACCATTGCCCAAAACCACAAGCGGAATGAGAGACAAGGGAAAGCGAAAAACAAGGACGAAAGCCACTGCCAACGCTATCGAGAGGGTCATCAAACATATTGCGATCCATTTCGAGAGATACATCAATTCGGGGTTCTTCAGCAGTACTCCGCTGCCTCCGGAGATCGGAGAAGCTTCATTGAGGCGATCAACTTCAGTGTCAAAATAGTCGTTACCATAGTTCACGGACAGCACAGCGGCTAGGACTATGACGGAGCCCCAAGCGAACCTGTCAAAGGCAAACCTCGCACCAGAAGAAGAAGTGGCTAGTAGCACACCGAATAGGAACAGAGTGTAGGCAACTGCTGGTAGCTTCACCCGCCCGAGCCGCAAAACCTTGAAGAAAACCTCCTTCGAGGTCAGCGCCGCCTAATTGGCAGGGTTCAAACTAGGACGTCGGCCTCTCTGAACACAATCTCGGCTTCTCTCCCACACGCTGGTTTCTGGAGGCAATAAGCGCCCGCCGAGACAGATTTGTCTATTGCCAACTCTTGAACCAGATTTCCGCTAGTTTTGATTGGCTCAAACTTATCCTGTTCTCAGCGCGGGTGTCATTCGTGGCATGGCGTTTTCATGAAGGAGGCAGTTGACGCCAATTGATCGACTATCCTCAGCTTCTTCTCCTTGGAGCCTTTGCTGGCCTAACAATCTTTCTTGGATTTCCGCTTGCGACCGCTCAGGGCACTAGTTCAAGGAAGAAGGGATTCCTTAATGCGATCGCGATTGGAATTCTCCTGTTCCTCACAGTCGATGTACTAGACCACGCTTGGGAACCTGTATCGGATGCTGTCAACGAAGCCTTCTTGGGGAAATCGTCTCTGGAAGTTGCCGTGCTTGACCTCGTCGCCATGTTTGGGGGATTGGCAATTGGGCTTCTGGGGTTGGCTTGGTATGGAAGGCGATACATGAACGAGACTGCACGAACTCAGCTTTCAAACGGAGAAACTAGTGCGGAGAAGAAAGCATCACAAATCATGCAGGAGGCGGACGCTTACAGACTTTCAATGATGATTGCGGTAGGCATCGGAGTTCACAACTTCAGCGAAGGACTCGTGATAGGCCAGTCATACGTGTCAGGAGCAATGGGACTAGCGGTGATCTTGATAGTTGGATTCGCGGCCCATAATGCGACAGAAGGCTTTGGAATAGTAGGTCCGCTGACAGGACTTGAGAGGAGACCGAGTATTCGCTTCCTCATCGGGGCAGGCCTAGTGGGTGGTGGCCCCACATTCGTTGGAACTCTCTTGGGCAGCCAATGGACATCCGCTCCCGTGTACATCTTGTTTCTCGCAGTCGCAGGCGGAGCGCTGATCTATGTCTCGATGTTGATGTACAATTCAGGAAGAAGACAAACCACAAATGATGTCCTGATGGTCGGCTTATTCGTCGGATTGTCCGCGGGTTTTGTCACAGACCTAATAGTCACTCTCGGCGGAGTCTAACCATCGCTGAGAGAGATTCCTCTTCGCCTGTCCGGTCGTCACCGTTTTGTGTGTGGTCGCTCGTTGCGAATCCTGCTCTTTGAAGCCCTTTTTTCTTGTGCGATCCGCCCACCGTGAGACCTACATGCAAAACTGCTCTCTCTGCTGCTCTTGACCGGTACGAACATCAGCAGAGGAACCTTCTCTCAGCCTTCTTCCATTCATGAACGAGGTTCCTCCTGCGGTTTTGTAAAGAGGCAGTCTCTTCCTACGGCGACCCGTTGCTCCGTGTGACTTGATGAATATTGAGCAAATTGGAAGTTAAGAGCGCGAACACTCCTGACGAGACAAGAGCGTTTACACGGTTTGAAAGCAGGCCGACGGAGACACGGTGATCGAGGCATAGCTACATGAGCGGTCAGTCAGAAACAAACAAGTCCGTTGTTCGCGACTTCTACAACCTAGCCTTCAATCTGAGGAAACCTGAGGAGGCTGTCGCCAAATACGTAGGGTCCCACTACCGGCAACACAATCCTTCTGCGGGAGATGGTGCGGACCCATTCATCGCGTTCGTTCGCGGATTTGTCAAGGCCTTTCCATCTTTGCGGTTTGACTTCAAGAGATTCGTGGCGGAAGGCGACTTAGTGGCCGTGCACAGTCATCTTGTTCGGAAACCGGGCGACCGCGGCATGGCAGTCATGGACATCTTCAGGCTGGAAGACGGCAAAATAGTTGAGCACTGGGATGCCCTACAAGAGGTCCCAGAGTCGCCTGCCAACAACAACACGATGTTCTAGCAACGTCTGTGTCCTTGTGCGCGAAGTGACCAGCACAAGAAGAAACTAGGAATCGTCCTCGAAGCTCATGATTCAGAGCGCGGGGCCAATTGTCTCCATCGTATCCTTAGATGAGACCACAGGCACAATCTCGAAATCCATGAGGTCACGCCACTGGATCACCCATTGATGAAACTTACGTGGGTCATCACATTCCATGAGCTGGAAGCAACGGTCGAAGTTTGCTTCGATCCAGCTCCCGACGTATTCTAGACCATCTGGCATCATCCGCCCACGCTCTCGGAACCGGCGATAAACAGCGAGAGCATCCTTGTTCCTGAACTTCTCAATCACCATGAAGAGCATGATACGTCCCACCTGCAGTTGTTTCATGCGAACCTATATTGTATTTCTCGTCTCTGCTTGAACTCAGGTCCCGTTCTCCGGCTAATCCTTCCCGTCTTTCCTCTTTCTGCGGTCATCATCGATCATTGCGTCGTGGTCGTGCATGCCCACCGTGATGCACGACAAGCGAGAACAACACTCTCTGTGGGCCAAGATAGTCTCGTCTTGCTACTTCACTATCGTGACAATATCACGATCTTGAACGACGTGATCCATTCCGACGCGTTGCGGGCTGAACCTCACACTTGTTCCTGAAACCAGCGCATACTTCGCTTCGCCCGCGAACTTCCTGTGGATCTTCTTGCATACATCAGAGATTGTTGAGCCAGCTGTCACTATCAGAGGTTCTTTGAAATCGGGCGAACCGTTCCGCGGCTTAAGGTAGACCTTGATTACCCTCAGTCGATCATAAATGACCTCCCTCAGTTTGTCGAAGTTGAGGTTTATTTCTGCGGAGATTGGGACCAAGTCTTCTCCTATTCGCTTTCTAGCCTCTGTCACGTACTTGGGACTGACCAAATCGATCTTGTTCAAGATAGTTATTGATGGAATATATCGGCGATTTCCGGCTACTACGTCGATGAGTTGGTCGTCGGTGATATCTTCTCTGATGATAACATTGCCGTGATTGATCTTGTACGTATTCAGTATTGCTCGAACAGTTGATTCGGCTAGATGAGTCAGAGTACACGTCGTCGTTATGCCGAGTCCGCCGCGGGAGGATTGGTTGATCGTCACATTTGGAGGCTGAGTGTTGAGCCGGACGCCGATTTCATACAGTTCCTTCCTTAGAATGCTGATCTGATCAGGCTGAAACACATCCAAGATCAGGAGTATTAGGTCGGCGTTCTTTGCAACGGATAGCACTCTCTTGCCTCTCCCAGTGCCAGTTGCGGCGCCCGAAATGATGCCGGGCAGGTCGAGAATCTGTATCCTCGCCCCTTGGACCTCAAGTAAGCCGGGAACAACCGTCAGAGTCGTAAAGGCGTACGGGGCCACTTTGGATTTGGCGTTCGTAAGTCTATTCAGTATGGTTGATTTTCCCACACTTGGCAGACCAATCAGTACCGCGGTGCAGTCGCCGCCTTTCTTTAGCTCGAAGCCCGTTCCGCCTTGCCTGGATCCTTGTGCGCGTTCTTGTTCGACCTTGAGCTTCGCGAGCTTTGCTTTCAGCAGACCCACATGGTGTTCAGTGTGCTTGTTGATCTGAGTTCGTCTCATCTCCTCCTCTATTGCTTGAATCTTCTCTGGTACTCCCATGTTCGTCTACTCCAAGATCTATCGATCGTGGATAATGCTATCGCAGTACTGTCTCTCCGACATCAGGGTGGCTTGCTAATTCCTGCTAAGACTTTGGAAAGCTTCTTCTTCGCTTCCAAATCAGCTTGTCTGAAAATTACTATTCTTTGTGCTTGAGGAGATCCCGCGCCATGCATTGACTCTACTAGGTAACTTACGCCCAGCACCATGTTCTCGATTAGTCTCGTCATGCGCATTCTATCTTCCGTTGGGACATCTGCGACTCCTCTTAGGTACTTTTCGACGTACTTTCCAACTTCGGAGTGCTCGAGGTCTTTTCCTGATGGTAGAGTACCTACCAGTCCTCCCGCAATATCCGTTGCCAACCTTGCCATTTCAAACGGGAACCTTGTGACATTCTGCTTAGTGGCGTTTGCGAGCAGTGGATTGACGACGTATGTTCCTGACGGCAATTTGTAGCCTTCATAGGAGCAAGCTAAGCCGCAAGCATACATTGTCTCGTTAAGGTGGATCATTTCAGTGATTTTTTCTCTCACGTGAGAAGCTCCTTGTACTCCGTTGTATTCGGCGATCGTTGCGGCGGCGCCAATCAAGACATCGCCTAGGCCGGTCTTGCAGCCTCCATAGTTCTGCCTGTGGTATGATGCGAACCGCTCGACGAGCGCACCCGAGAACTCATGCTCTCCACACATGAAGACTCGGTCCCAAGGAACGAACACGTCGTCGAAGACCACTAACGCTTCATGTCCAGCGTATCTTACATTTCCAAGATCTATCTCATTGTCTTCTAGTCTCCTTGTGTCGCTCGGCTGTCTTCCGATTATGTGGGAAACCCCTTTGGTATCGCTAGGTGTCGAGAACGAGACAGCATAATCTCTGTCCTCCTCACCCATCGCGAGTGTGGGCATCACGATTATCTCATGCGAATTCACTGCGCCTGTCTGGTGGGCCTTTGCGCCCCTAACGATGACTCCATCTTTCCGTTTTTCCACGACCCTTACGTACATATCAGGGTCCTTTTGCTGGCTAGGCCTCAGACTTCTGTCTCCCTTGACGTCAGTCATGGCTCCGTTACATACCAAGTCGTCACGTTGAACATACTTCAGAAACTCGTTGAATCTTGCATAGTACTGCGTACCGAGTTTCTGATCCAACTCGTAGGTAACGCTCGATAACGCGATCAGCGCATCCATTCCGACGCATCTTTGGAAGCATACCCCCGTCTTCTGGCCGAGTAACCTGAGCATCTTCACCTTCTTGACAAGGTCGTCACTATTCTGAGGGATATGCGTGAACCTATTGACCTTCTCACTTGTGAGGTGAGATGTTGCAGTCATCAAATCCGAATACTCTGGATCCTGAGCAAGCGTGTATGTCATCGCCACGGCATTCTGCGACGGTTTCGTAAGTTGAAAGTCAGCGGGATTCTCAACCCGCTTGCCAAGAAAGTACACTCGAAGGTCTAGCTGCCTGAGACTTTCGATGTACTGTTCAGCGGTCTTCAATGCATTTGTCATCTTCCGTGTTCAGTGAAGGACACGTAAGATGTGGCTAATCATCGTTTGGTTTGGGCAGACTGAACCTCATCGACCCGCTCTCTTTGCACAGGTCCTACAGGAAACCCGTGTGTCTTCCCGCTAGTTGTGCTGAGAATGGAGAGACTGGTCTCCAGACCCTTCACGGACCTAGGGACCCCGAGAGGCAAACGTCACAGGGTCCGAGCATGAAGCCCTACGGCTGCGGAATTGCGAGGTCTTTCGTTCCTTTCTCTGACAGTTTGGCTTCAGGGTAGTGTTTCTGGACCAGTTCTCTGATTATTTCTGCGTACTTGACTTTCTCTCTGGCAGCGAATGCGAGGCTTTCGGGTGAGACCCAAGGTTTGTACATCGCTCCGACGCCTGCTCCCGGTTCGATCTTGAAGTAACATGGAGCCGCTATCCGGCAAAGCTCAGGACATTCGTAGAATCTGTTGAACCCGCCAAACGAGTCGAAAAGGTACACATGAATGTCAACCGGTATCTCGACGGCGGCTCGAATGGCCGCAAGTTGTGGGAGGCTGAGGTCCGCAACAGGATTGAACGTGTCTGCTCCGAGGCTTTCGAGCACCTTCGCTCCGGCCGGGTTCGCGTGACCTGCAAAGATGGAGATTTTGAATTTGACATCCTTCGGGATTTCGCCAGCTTTGCGTAGCTCGTTGAGCGCCCAAAGCAAACCTTCGTCGATGACTAGAAATCCTCTGAAACCAAGCTCGATTGAACGTTTGATGTCTGCGATCACATAGCCCAGCTGGTCTGCTCCTCTGAAACGCATCCCAGACAACGCGCCTTCAGGAGTAGCGATCTGTCTTCCAACATCCCAGCCCGCTCTCGGGCCGGGGGTGAGTATGACTTCCATTTCGGCGTCCGCTGCGAGCTCAGCGAACCTCTTCAGTTCCGCTCGCGTCAAGAGCGTGGACCCCATGACGACGCTTATGAGTCTGTGAACGGGCACGTCCCGTTTCTTTGACTCGTCAATCAGGGCTTCCAGTGTGTCGGGTCTCTCGACGCCGGAGATCTCGACACGCCAGTGACAGCCGTCCGGGAACCTCTTAGCTGATGTGGGGAGAGAGTAGAGGTCCCTTCCTGGCAGGCCGATCTTCTCTAGCGCTTTCTCGATCTCTTTCATCTGAAGAACTCCGAAGAACCTCCCGTATGTTGTCATATAATACTTCGTTGCCGGCGTGCGGCTCGATCGTTAGGGTATGCACTTAAAACGTTCCCGTTCAATAGTAGCGGATTCGGGTTTCAGGCCTTGTTCAAGCTTGGCGGCGTGATTCCTGCTCTCGTCACTCCGTTTACGGATGACGGTAAGAACGTTGATGAGGAACGATTTAGACGCTTGATCGGTCACGTCATGAGCCTCGGCGTGACTGGGCTAGTTCCTTGCGGAACCACCGGGGAATTCCAGAATCTCTCAGAACCGGAAAGAAGACGCGTTGTAGAGATTACGATCGACGAGGCGAACGGGCGGATCCCGGTAATCGCGGGAACTGGTGCGAGCGGCACTGATCTTGCGATCGAAAAGACCAAACATGCAAAAGATGCTGGCGCAGATGCTGCCATAATCGTTACGCCGTACTATCACAAGCCTGCTAACCGCGGCCTCTACGAGCACTATCGAAAGATCGCTGAAGCTGTTGATATTCCGATCGTGCTCTACAATATCCCCCAAGCGACCAGGGTCACCTTGCCCTGGCAGATCGTGGAGGATCTTGTCGATATTCCTAACATCGCCGGACTGAAAGACAGCAGCGGAGAACTCCGGTACATCCTCACGGTCCTCGAGAAAGTCGGCGATAGACTCCCTGTGATGTGTGGGCACGACGAGGTTGTTCTACCCGCGCTCGCCGCGGGCTGTGCGGGCGTAATCTCAGCCAGCTCCAACGTGTTCCCAGATCATCATCTGAAGATCGTGAAAGCGGTTCAAGAGGGCAAACTTGACGAGGCAAGACGAATTCAGCTAGCGATTCAGAAGATGTCACGGTTCATGGCAAAGAGCGGTCCAGTTGCAACGAAGGCCGCGCTCAACATGATGGGCATCCCTGTGGGCCCAGTTCGCCTACCATTGAGCGTCGGCGGCGAGCTGTCATATGAGGAGAAGGATGAACTGAGGCTTGATCTCGAGAAAATAGGCAAGATCAAACGGAGAGTCGTGGAGGTCGAAGCTCCCACGGCTAAACCACTGGCGGAACGCTTCATAGGAATCGGAATCAACCCTGAAGAGATCCGACAGTTCACGCTGAGGATCGGCGAAGCGCTCGCAGGAGAAGAACCAGAGGTCGCACACATCGACCTAATGATTGGAAAGAAGGACGGGCCGGTTGGAACCGCGTTTGCACGGGCGAAGGCCTCGCCAGCGCTCGGACATGAACCTCTCCTTGCAATCATTGAGCCGAACCTTGCAGTGAAACCTCCGACACTCCTCGTTCCGACGGTCTCGATCAAGGGGATGCGAGACGCAAGCCTCGTTTATGGGCCGGCTCAAGCCGGCGCCGCCAAAGCGGTCGTTGACAGCGTCGCTGATGGGACGATTCCAGAATCAGCGGTTGATGATATCGTGATCATCGCGAACATATTCGTTCACCCGGCGGCTGTGGATAGAAAGCGAGTCTACATCAACAACTACAAGGCGATGAGACACGCAGTCAGGCGAGCCGTCGAGGGCTGGCCCTCCTCGCAGGAACTGACGGAGAACAAAGAGAGAGCCAAGCATCCATTCAAGTACACACCTTAGGCTGTATGCATTCTTGACTCGAACCATCCTCTTCGTGTGCGTCGGGAACTCGGGCAGAAGCCAAATGGCTGAAGCCATCTTCAACAAACTGAGACCTGATGGCTTCCGAGCAATCAGTGGCGGAACAAAACCAGCGACGGAGATCAACCCGCTCGTCGTACAAGTCCTCAGAGAGATCGGAATCGACGTAAGTAACGCGAAACCGAAACCGGTCTCGCCTGAAATGATCGCGGAAGCTGAGAAGGTCATAACGATGGGGTGCGAAGCATCGGACTTCTGCCCAGCAAGGTTCCTGTCAAGAGTCGAGAATTGGCATATCCAAGATCCGAAAGGGAAGACACTCGACGAAATGCGATCAATACGTGACACCATTCAGGAGCACGTAAGAGAACTGTTAAAGCGACTGCAGCCAACCTAGACTCAGTTTGACAAGCGGCTGTTCGCATCCGCCCAAATGTTCTCGCTGATCAGCAAGTGCACGATTCCGCTTGCCGGTCTTGCTTTACAAGCCGGAGATCTCTGCGTCAAACCCAGTAAGCTATTTATCAATGGTGCGGACCTGCAGAATGCTTCATGAGCAAGAAATCGACTTTGACTCTTCTCGAAGTCTATGAACTCCTAAAGACAAAGCGTTGGGTTGACTTGACCCATGCATTTGCTCCCGGGATTCCTCATTGGCCCGGTTTTCCGAATGAGGAACGTGAAACCCTCTACTACTACGATGAAGGCGTTGGCAAGATCGGTTCCGGTATCTACATCCATCGATATTCCCACGTAGGGCAGTGGGGCACCCACGTTGACCCGCCAGCTCACTTCGTCAGGGGCTTGAGGATGCTGGATCAGATCGAAGTGAAAGAGATGATCCTGCCAATGACCGTCATCGATGTTCATGAGAAGGTGGCCAAGAACCCAGACTACTGCGTCTCGATGGAAGATGTCAAAGCTTGGGAGGCAAAGCACGGCCCGATTCCTGAAGGCTGCTTCGTGGCGTTGCGTACGGACTGGTCAAAGCGATGGCCGAATGCTAAGGCCGTGGATAACGAAGACTCAGCCGGCGTCAAGCACTTTCCTGGCTGGAGCATGGCGGTGCTAAAGTATCTCTACGAAGAACGAAAGATCACAGCTTCAGGTCATGAGACTACGGACAACAATCCTGGCGTCGATTGTAGCCGAGGCGATTATTCCATGGAGTTCTACGTCCTCAGCACGAATCACTATCAGATTGAATTGTTGACCAACCTGGATCAAGTGCCCGAGCTCGGCGCGCTAATCGTCGCGACATTTCCCAAACCCAAGAATGGTACTGGCTTCCCAGCGCGAGTCTTTGCGATCCTTCCGTAGTGAAGGCGACCCCTGTTGCCTTTTGCTAAACGGACCGATCATCTGCGACCAGAAGGCGCTTATCAAGTTCTTGCGCGGGCACAAGAACTAGAAGCCAAAGGACATGATATCATTCATTTGGAGATCGGCGAACCCGATTTTGACACGCCTGCGAACGTATGCCTAGCAGGAATTCGTGCCATTGCGGGGGGGCAGACACGCTACAACCCGCCTGTAGGCTTGTCTTCGCTCCGCGAAATCATCGCAGATCAAGCTGGCAAGAAGCGAGGCATCCGTATTACCCCGAAGCAGGTTGTCGTCAGCCCAGGTGCGAAGCCCAACCTTTTCTTTCCCACTCTGGCTTTGGTTAATCCTGGCGACGAAGTTGTCTATCCCAACCCGGGTTTTCCGACATATGAGGCCATGATCGGGATCGCTGGCGGCATCCCCGTGCCGGTGCCGTTAGTCGAATCCAATTCCTTCTCGTTTGATCTGAAGACCTTTGACCGGCTCGTGAACGAGCGAACTCGACTGATTGTTCTAAATTCACCCAGCAATCCGACGGGAGGCGTGATACCCTTGGCAGACTTGGAACATATTGCAGAGACTGCACAGCGCCATGATTGTTGGGTTCTTTCTGATGAAATCTACAGTCATATGGCATTTGACGGCCTTGCGGTGCCAAGTATCGCCTCGTTGCCAGGTATGGCAGAGCGAACCATCATAGTTGACGGATTCTCTAAGACCTACGCGATGACAGGTTGGCGTCTGGGTTTCGGCATCATGCCCGAACCACTGGCCGAACGGATGGGTCTGCTGCTTACCCATTCTGTCGGTTGTACAGCTCACTTCACGCAAATTGCAGGCGTCGAGGCATTAACTGGCCCACAGGAACAGGCTGCCCTGATGGTCGCCGAGTACCAGCGCCGCCGCGATCTTACTGTGGATGGGCTGAACAGGCTGCCGAAGATTCACTGCCTCAAGCCTCAGGGAGCCTTCTACGCGTTCCCGAATATCCAGAAGACCAACAAATCCTCCCAAGAGGTGGCGAACCTAATGCTGGATGGCGGAGTGGCTGTCCTACCTGGTTCCGCTTTCGGCAGCTATGGAGAAGGCTACCTGCGTGTAGTGTTCGCCAATTCGGTCGAGAACATCAAACGTGCTTTGGAACGAATGGAGAAAGTGCTGAACAAATCGCTCTAGCAAAGCGACCGGCGCCTGTCACCCCCAAGAGAGCTGAGAGGAAAAGTTCCAAACGCACTTCACGTAGTAACTCTCGTTTAATGAAGAAAAAAAGTAGAGAAGATGGAGGCTCGTTGGGGGATCTAGATTGGCGGAAGTTCCATGCTAGCTAGTTCTACCGGCACGCCACGCGATTTCTGGTAGAAGTACGAGATAGCGTAGATTATCAGCGCTGCCACCATGACGAAGAGCATGCTCACGACGTAGATTGGATTGATCGGGAAGCCGTTGTAGGAAGGCAGGATCGTTGAGTAAGATATGAACAGTGACAGGAAGATGCCGACCACGCCAACTATGGTGATCAGCGGTACCGGTCCGATCTTGTACGTGACGATCTTTGGCGAGCTCGTGAATATGTCCTTTCGTCTATAGGGGAAGATCGCCGCCGCGAACATCACTATAGCAGCCGCAATCCACCAGCCAAAGTTCGAGTAGTACATGTAACTAAACCATGTCGTGTAGACTGTCACCCAGAGCGAGAAATAGGCAATGATCGAGTAGAGTATGACCGCGTAGTATGGAACACCTCGTTTGTCCACGCTTGCGAATTTGACTGGGATGACTCGGTCGAAGGCCCATGCGAAGATGTTTCTGGTTGGAACGAAGAAGTACACAATCGCGAAGCCGATGTCGTTTAGAAACAATCCGAACGGAATTAGGAGAGCAAGAATTGGATTGTCGGTTATGAAGCTGATCAGGTAGGCTGGAGAGGGCATAGCAGGCAACGGTGATTTCCCGTTCACGAAAAGAAGCGCGGAGGAAACGAGGAAGTCATGCCCGAAGACGTTGTAGATTGAAGCATAGAGGACGTAGATTAGAACGGCAAAGATGATCGGGGATACGAATATGGCAAGTCCCTGTGATCTTCTCGGATCACCTTTCACCTCACTTGCAAAGTAGGCGCTATTCGCGTATCCGATGAAGCTCAGCATCGTGTACACAAGCCCCACCGCTGTCGCCTCGGCCGTGAAAGTAATAGGAGAACCCAGAAGGTTCGTTCCTTCCGTCAGTATTGAGTCGATCGTTGTTCCTGATTTCGCGTTGAAGCCTGCCACGAAAGCCGCGTTGTTGGTGGTGAGCATCATTCCGATGAAGATCACAAAGATCACTGCTTGTACGGCGAATAGTGCTATGAGGACGCGGAAGAGGTTCTTCACGGAGAGAAACATCGTCAAGATCACAAGGGTCACGATCACGGCTCCAACGATGAAGATAGTGTTCGGATCACCAAGCGCTGTGGCGAGGCCAGCATACGACTGGTCCCCTGTTGTGATCGCGAGGTTCGTGAACATCATTTGTAGTTTGAAAGCTACTGCCAAGTATGGGAATAGACCCGCCCAGGTTATCATGATGACAACGAAGACAGCGTTGACCATGAACGCCAGAGAGGGATGAATGATTCTTCCAACCCAGACGTAGTCGCCGCCAGTTCTCGGCATCGCGGACGAAAGCATCCAGTACACGTATGCTACCAACAGGTTGACTGCGAGGGCTGTGAAGACTGTTGCCGTTAGATCTGCGCCGGGATATGATGCTGAAGCGTATACGACCCAGAAGATGTTGACGAGAATGCCCATTCCGAGTAGGTTTGCGATCAAGGCGTCGTTGGCGCTGACGTTTCTGATTAGTCCTGAGGATTTTCTTACATAGAGGCCTGATTCTTTTGTCAAGTCTCTTACCTTAAGGACAAGTCTGCCGGTAGTAGCACATATAAGACTAATTACGATCTCGGAGTGGGGCTTACGTTGAGCAAGACGCGTCTTTTCTTCGTCACGGATATTCACGGATCTGATAGGCTCTTCTTGAAGTTTGTAAATGCGGGTAAGGTCTACAAGGCGAATGTGCTCGTTCTCGGCGGCGACATAACCGGGAAGACCGTTACGCCAATCTTCGATCAAGGAGGTTCCTGGAAAGCCCAGTACGTCGGGACTTGGAGGGAAGTGCGTTCAGAAGGTGAGCTGAATGATCTCGAGCGGAACATCAGGGATCTGGGCAGCTACCCATATCGAACCACGCAGAACGAATGGGAGAAACTTCGCCAGGCCGAGGCAAGCATGGAGAACGTGTTCGTTCAAGTCATGACAGCGAGTATCAGACGTTGGGTGCAGGTCGCAGAGGAACGACTGAAACCTATCGGAGCCAAGATCATCATCAACACGGGAAACGATGACCTCGCCATAGTGGGAGACATACTTGCGCAATCAGAGTACGTGGTCTATCCAAATGAGAAGATTATCTTGATCGACGATAAACACGAGATGCCGAGCGCCAGTTTCTCAAACATGACTCCGTGGAGGTGCCCTGGAGATCTTCCAGAGGAGGAACTACTCTCAAAGCTTGAGCAAACAACGTCAGGCCTAACAGACCCCAAGAACAGCCTCTTCAACTTCCACTGCCCGCCACACGATACTCAAATCGACTTGGCACCAAGACTCGACGAAAACTTGAGGCCAATACTCACTCCAGGCGGCGAACCGGACTTGGGCCACGCTGGTTCCACCTCCGTGAGACAAATGATCGAGAAACTCCAGCCACTGGCAGGCCTTCACGGACACATTCACGAGTCCAGAGGCCTCTCCAAGATCGGGAGAACACCATGTTTCAACCCTGGAAGCGAGTACGTTACGGGCGTTCTTCGGGGACTGGTATTGAACCTGTCAGACAAGAAGCTCGACAACTACGTCTTCACAGAAGGCTGATGATTGCATGATCCCAGAAAGGAGAGACCTGCTCAGAGAAGGAAACGGGAATCGTAGCCTACCTTCCTCTACAACGAGTTGCAAGCGTCTGGCCAGGAGTGCGTCCTAGCCTGTCACGCGAAAAGACTAACTAGCATCTCTCCTTCCCCGGGGCGGTCGTGTAGTTGCTAGTCTCGCTACCTTACGGGCATACACAACTCACTGGACACGTACCGAAATGCGCTACGACTAGCATTGTGATCCCTAAACTGTGGCAGACAGCTTCTCAGGAGAAATCGGTAGAAGACGCACTCAGACAACCCATTGGAATTCCGAGACTAAGGGAACTGGCTCGCGAAAGTCGCAGTGCTGTCATAGTGACCTGTGACAGAACGAGAGGAGTCCCCAGTCGCGTCACGATTCCATTGATTCTGAAAGAACTCCGGAGCGGCGGCATGGACTTAGACCGGATCATCGTGCTGGTCGCGACCGGTCTCCACAAAGGCGAGACCATGACAGACGTAACAGAACGACTAGGCACAGAACTGGTTGGCAAGCTGGAAGTGATAATTCATGATAGCGACGATCGGACCCGGCTAGTCGAGTTGGGAAGACTCTCTTCTGGCACGCCGCTCTGGCTGAACAGATCTGTCACCGAGAGCGATCTTGTGATAGTCGAAAGCAATGTCGAGCCTCATTTCTTCGCCGGATTCACAGGTGGCAGCAAAGTGATTCTGCCTGGAGTGGCGGGGACTGAGACGATTCTTCGAAATCATTCCTGGAAGAACATCGATAATTCAGCTTCTCAGTATGGGGTGACTGAGAACCCTATCAGGGCTGACGCTAACGAAACGTTGCGACATCTGGGTAGGGCATTTGCGCTCAACATCGTCCTTGACAGCCAGAAACGCATCGTACATGTGACGGCAGGAGATCCGATATCATCATTCAATGCGGTGGCTGAATCAGTAAGACAACATTCGAGCGTCCAAGTCAAAGATTCTCCTGATGTGGTAATCACCACGAACGGCGGATATCCATTGGATAGGAACGTGTACCAATGCGTGAAGGGTATCACGGTTCCAGAGCGAATCCTACACGGAGATTCAAGAATCGTGATGGCCAGCGAGTGCATGGATGGAGTTGGCCACCCGGATTTCCTGAGATTGCTGGCGAGCAACACGCCAGAAGTGGTCTATGACAAGCTCAGGGTAGGTGAAGCCCTGATACGTGATCAGTGGGAGGTTCAGGTTCTCTGCCGCATTCTGCGTAAGATCCCAGTATGTTTTGTCACGAGACCCGAACTTGCTTCCGAGATCAGATCGATGCACATGGACTACGCGCAGACGATAGAGCAGGCGTTGGATTCTGTCAACCTACGTAGGGGCGAGAAGGTCTTGGTTCTGCCGCAGGGACCAATGACGCTTCCGATTTTGGGATAACCTCACAATATGATAGCTGATAGGATGACTGCGACGAGGATTGCGGGTAGCAGATTCCCAACTCTGATCTTTGTGATCTGAAACAGATTCATCGCGATACCCAGAATCAGCAGACCACCCGTTGCCGTCATCTCAGTGATCATCGCTGAGGTCAGATAGGGTTCGAGAATTGAGGCGCCTATCGTAATGCCGCCTTGGTAAGCTCCGACTGGTAGCGCAGAAAATAGGACCCCGATCCCAAGTGTTGAAGCAAACGCGACGGATGCTATTCCGTCCATTATGGATTTTGTCAGTAGGACAGAGTAGTCGCCGCGCAAGCCGTCTTGAAGCGCTCCCACAATCGCCATAGGCCCTACGCAGTACAGGAGAGTGGAGGTTACGAAGGCCTTCGCGAATGTTCCACGGTCCTTGCTGAACCTAGCCTCAACTCTTGCTCCAAGCCTGTCAAGTCTCTCCTCAATTCGCAGGAGCTCGCCGAGTACTCCTCCAATCACCATACTCACGAGAACGACCAGCACGTTCTCGGAAGTTATCATCATCCTCAGACCGATCAGCGCTGTTATGAGGGCGAGCGCTTGTATGGCGATTGACTTGATTCTTTCGGGGAGCCTCTGCTTCAGGGCAAATCCGACGAGTGTTCCAATGATAATGGCGACTACATTAGCTAAGGTTCCTAGTAGCATGCGAAATCACTTGATGATTCACGTATGATGCGCTGACCTTCCCGGAATTGTCTCCTCTCTTGGAAGTGCGATCCAACTATATACGAGATTGTTCGGCTCACGAGTGGTTGTCTGCCATTCAACTTGTGAGGGTACGGGATTGCCGCCCTCTTCCTGAGAGTACAAGTTCCGACCTTCGCACCAAGAGACCCACGCCCACACAAATCGCGACCTGAAAGATGCACAGGATGTTGGGATGAATCGCATGGCAATCCAGGAAAACAGGTTGTCCAAGCTAGTACTTGCGGGATCTAGGCGGCAGGCGTCAGGCGTAGTATTGCCTCTGTTTCTCGATTAATATCATCGCGTGAGTAGAGCATGGTGCGGTATTCGCCGGTGAACCATGCTTTTGCATGATCGTCATAGTGCTTGCTGCCCGGTTGTCCTGACTGTCCAGGAGCCAGCAGGCTCAGCGAGTTCTGGAGGTTGCTCAGGTCAGCGATCATGCGAAAGGGCGGGCCGATGATGTTCTCACTGCTCAAGTCATGATAGCTTGAGCCAGTGGCCCATATGGTGGTCTGGTCGCCTCCCATGGGATATGGTCCGCGATTGAAGAACCTGTCAAGTGGCTTGACGCGACCCAAGGTGTGAGCATAGGTTAGCTTGTGCAGCTTCCCCCATGACCAGTCACCGATCTCGGCCCCGAATCTGGCTCTCAGAAAGTCCGCGGTCTCACTCAGGGCCAAACGCAAGACGTCGTCCCGGGTTTCGCCGTGACCGAGATCAAACCAATGCGAGGTTGGTTCGGCGAGTATCTTCTGTAACCATTCCAAGGCCCGATGACCAAACAGGCTGATCTCCGCTAGAACTGGTGTCGGTCCCTTGCCAGCGTATCGAACAGTGAGATCACCGAGCTTCCCTGAAAGCATGAGGTGGATCATTCTCCGCACAAACACCTCATAGATGGCGGCAGCTGAACTCTCGGGCGCCAGTTCCCCATCCCAATTTCTCATGATCTCAACAATGGCTTTCAATTTGGGATCGTCCACTTCCAGCTGCCCCAGATATTTGGCGACTATTCGTGCGGTGGGTGAGAATTGATCAAACTGCATGCGTTTGATGTATGCGACATCGATCTTTTCGCGGGATTTGATTAGTTCGACGATACGTTGTGCTCGGTCGCCTATGGCATGGTCGCGACTGATGAAGTAGGGATACTTGTCGTCGGTGACGCGATTGTTCGCGGTAGCCACGTAACCTTGCGGTGGGTTGTACAGGTGCGGTAGTTCCTCAAATGGGATGTATCCAGTCCACTCGTGTTCCCCTGTCCAGCCGGGCACAGGCACTCGACCCTCCCCCTCAGCGCGTATTGGTACTTTGCCCGGAAAACTGTAGCCAATGTTGCCAGCCGTGTCCGCATAGACAACGTTCTGGACCGGAGCCGCCCAATGACGTAGAGCCTCTCTGAACTCCAGACAGCTACGTGCGCGGTTCATTCCATTCAACGCAAGTATCATCGTATCTGGCTCAAGGGATGTCCAGCGCAAAGCCAAAGGCTGCTCGCCCGTAAAATCCGGAGCGAGCGCATTGATCACCGGACCGTGACGTGTAATGACAACTTCCTCGACAACAGTTTCATTGCCTTTAACCCGGATTTCCTCACGAATAACTTCCGCGTCTAGCCATTCACCCTTGTATTCGCACTGCACACGACCATCACCGGTTCGGCGCAAATGCTCCATGTATAGATCCTGCACATCCGGGAAACCATTCGTGAAGCCCCAAGCAACATGCTCGTTGTGGCCGGCAACTACGCCGGGAATGCCGGGAAAGGTGACGCCAGTGACATTCAAGTCGTCTTCAATGAGATGATTCTCGTACCAAATGGCAGGCGTGCTGATGAGGAGATGCATGTCGTTTGCAAGCAACGGAGCGCCGGTCGTCGTGTGCGAGCTTGAGAGCACCCAATTGTTGCTACCAACACCATTCCTAGCAGAAGGTCCAGCGAATGGTCGAGCTGCCTCAGCCCGCTCCAATGCTGCCCTCCCGACCTTAGAGTAGTCAGCGCCTGGGGGTACAATTGTTGGCCAATGCTCAAAGTAATCGGGCTCCAATTCGGCAGCCTTTTCCGGACCCAGACGGGCAATCAATTGCGCGCGGAGAATCTCGGTCTCCCAGTTGACCGATAGGCTCCACGACATCATCTTGACCCAGGAAAGGGAATCGGCCACAGTCCAGGGTTCTGGTTTGTAGTGCAGGAGAGTGAACTCAATCGGCAATCGGCCCTCAGCAATGCATGAATTGATGCCAGCGGCGTAGGCTTCCATGTCGGCACGAGGACCAGAGCCCATCAGGCTGACCTCTTTCTCCGCGACTCTTCTCATGCCTATGATGCGCATCCAGCGGTCAACTGGCAGAGTCACGGCACCCATCACTTCGGATAATTGGCCGGCGACGAGCCGTCGCTGAAAATCCATCTGCCAGAGGCGATCTTGCGCGTGGACGAATCCCTGAGCAAACATCAGGTCACGGGAATTCGCTGCGTAGATATGTGGGACACCTCGCCGATCGCGAACGATCTCCACCGGAGCTTCAATACCGGGTAATTGCAGTGTGCCCTTTGTCTGGGCCAGAGGTTTTCGCAACCAGTAGTAAGCTAAGCCAAGCAATCCGGATATGGTTTCCAACATCTAGCGCACATCCTATTGTGTGAAAAAACCCGCGTGGTTCTGCAGTACTGCGTAACCTGCATGTACTGTTTTCGGTAGTCTTCTTCGAGATGTCAAGCGACTTTGTACTCGCAGGGCTAGGAATTCCCAACCGCTCTCAGTTTCTTCGGAGAAATGTGTGTGACGCCCTCGATGCTCACACGCAAGCGTGCAACACACGACGGTTCAAACTCGGATGCCCGCACCACAGACCCAAACACATACAACTGCTCCTCTCTCCCATTGAGGCTCAAATCCACACGGCCGGACGAAGCGAGCTGCACGTATGACACCAAAGTGGCCTTGATGCTTGCACGTGCAGCAGGATTGTCTTGCGCTATCTTGGCTTTTAGAAGCCGCTAGGTGTATGCGTCCAAGCACTAGATACTGGCGAAAGGGATGAATAATGAGATTCCTAATTCGTATGCATTTTCCTGCGGATTCCGGAAATGAGTTGGTGCGTGATCCTAACTTCCCGAAGAAACTTGAAGGCGTATTGAACACCATCAAGCCTGAAGCAGTCTACTTTACTCCGTTGGACGGTGACCGGGGCGTGTACGTGGTGGTTGACATCGCTAGTGCGGACATGATTGCGGGGATTTCTGAACCGTTTTGGCAAATGTTCAGATGCAAGTTAGAGTTGACTCCAGTAATGGTGCTAGAGGACCTTAAGAAAGCGCTCCAGAACCCTATGAAGTGAAGCCACGCTTCTAGATGAAAGGATATGAAAAGCTGTTCCGCCATTATCCTAACGGCTGATCAGTTCGAGGACATGGAGGTATTCTTCCCATATTTCCGACTGCTTGAGGAAGGCGTGAGAGTGCACGTCGCAGCGCCCAGTAAAGGGACAATTCACGGGGAACATGGTTACGCATTGAATCCTGACAAGACTCTGGACGAAGCCGATCCTGACGACTATGACCTTCTCATAATTCCCGGCGGATCCCCTGACGGGGCTCCCACTTCCGTGCGCAACCATCCAAAAGCCCTTTCAATTACAAAATCG
>CAZRNA010000020.1:0-23723 GCA_964601325.1 uncultured Candidatus Bathyarchaeia archaeon | reverse complement strand
ACTTGGCCACAGATTGGCAGATTGAGCTCGGCAGAAAGGACAAGACGGCTCTGATATGGGAAGGCGAACCTTGGGATGAGGCCTCTCAGAAACCGAAGGAAGTAAAGAAGTTCACGTACGGTGATCTACACAGAGAATCAAACAGGATCAGCTATGCCCTTCGAGAGAAGCTGAAGGTCAAGAAAGGAGAAATCCTGACGTTCTATGTGCCGATGATTCCGGAGCTTCCGATGTATATGCTCGCGGTTCAGAGACTTGGGGCACGTCACAGTGTCGTCTACAGCGGCTTTAGCGCGGAAGCGCTTGCCACGCGAGCCATGGACTCCGGCTCGAGAATAATTGTCGCCGCGGACGGACTTTACAGAAGAGGGAAGACGGTGAACCTCAAGTCCATCGTGGATGATGCAGTAAAGATATGCACCAAGAACGGTCACAAGATAGAGAAGGTAATAGTGGTCAAGAGAGTGGGCCAGGAGATAGCTTGGGACAAAGAGATAGATGTCTGGCATCATGATCTGATCGCCGATGTGCCGAAGAACGCAAGCGTGCCCGCAGAGAAATGTGGGTCTGAAGATTTCTCGTACATACTCTACACGTCGGGCACAACGGCTGCTCCTAAAGGGGCCCAGCTTCCTGTGGGCGGATACGCGGTCGGCCTCCGTGCCACCATGCAGATGATATTTGACGTTCGCCAGGACGACGTTTTCTGGTGCACGGCGGACATAGGATGGGTTACAGGGCACTCCTACATCGTTTACGGACCGTTTCTCATGGGCCTGACTTCGGTAATGTACGAGGGCGCGCCCGATTTTCCGAAACCTGACAGATGGTGGAACATACTTGCCAGACATGGAGTGACGTTGTTCTACACCGCACCCACCGCGATCAGAATGCTCATGAAATTCCCCGAAGAGCTGGTCCGCAAGTACGATCTGTCAAAAGTGAGAATCGCTCATTCGGTTGGTGAGCCCATCAACCCTGAGGCATTCAGATGGTACTACAAGAACGTGGGCAGAGAGGACATTGTCGCCTCAAGCACTTGGTGGATGACGGAGACGGGGCACATGTTGACGGGCCACTATCCTGGACTAGGGAAGATTTTTCCACTCAAGCCCGGAACAAACGGCTACCCACTCCCAGGCGTTACCCTAGAGGTTCTGGATGACGATGGGAATCCTTGCCCATCCAACACCAGGGGGTACTTGGCGATAACATCGCCTTGGCCAGGGATGCTCATGACGTTGTTCAAGAATCCGCAGAGATACATTGACACCTACTGGACTAGATTCAAGGGCAGAACCTACTTCTACACTGGAGACTTCGCAGTAAGAGACCAAGAGGGATACCTGTGGATTCTGGGAAGAGCTGACGACGTCCTCAAAGTCGCCGGCCACAGAATCGGAACAGCTGAGATCGAGTCGGCTATGACCAGACACCCAGCCATTGCAGAGTCAGCGTGCGTTGGCAAAGATGACCCGGTAAAAGGGCAGACGCCATTCATCTTTGCGGTTCTCAGGCAAGGATATGCACCAACTCCTGAGCTAGCAGCCCAAGTGAAAGCCCATCTGAGAAGCACGATCGGCCCCCTCGTAGCGTCCGACTCAACAATAACCTTTGTCGATTCGGTGCCAAAGACTCGAAGCGGCAAGATCATGAGAAGACTACTGAAGGCAATAATCGCAGGAGCAACACTCGGAGACGTAACGACGCTGGAAGACGGCGTGGCAGTGCAAGAAGCGAAGAAAGCCTACGACGATCTCAAAGTAGCTCTTGAACGCAAGCAGAGCTAGCATCACCACCAGCTGGGTGAAGTCAGGCAGTTTGCACTCTCAGAAGATCGGTCGTTCCGCCCGGGGTCGATGGATCGCCACAGACCACGACGATCTTGCTACCTCTAGACGCAATGCCTGTTGAACGTGCGGCAGACTTCGCAGCAGCGAATATCTGCGCAGTGGTTCGCAGACTTCTCACCCGGCGAGGATAGACACCCCAGAGCAAAGAAAGCCGATTCATGACTCGGTTGCTGTGAGCTAATGCGATGATTGGTACAGAGGATCTGAACTTTGAGACTCTATGAGCTGTCAGGCCCGTTCTTGTGTGCGCGACAATACATCTGGCACCCAGCCCATAAGCAATGTCACATGCTGAGAAACTGATAGCTTCCTGAACGATCGTTCCCACAAGGGCTCGTCTAGAGTCCAGCAGCGCTCTGTAAGGTAGTGCCTTCTCCGTGGCCGCTGCTACTCTCTTCATCACTTTGACTGCTTCGACTGGATGTTTCCCGATAGCGGTTTCTTCAGAAAGCATGACGGCATCGGTTCCGTCGATTATTGCGTTTGCAACATCGGTTACTTCGGCGCGTGTGGGTGTAGGATTGTTCACCATTGATTCCAGCATCTGGGTAGCAGTGATCACTGGTTTGCCAGCCGAGTTTGCCTTTTTGATGATGTTCTTCTGTAGGAGAGGAATGTCCTCAATGCCCATCTCGACGCCCAAGTCGCCTCGAGCTACCATCGCGCCATCGGCTTGCTGTATGATCTCGTCAAAGTTTTCCACAGCTTGACGTTTTTCGATTTTTGCAATGACCCACGCCTGACAATGTGCTTGCTTGACAATGCGTTTTGCTCGGGCTATATCACCTACACTCGTTGTGAACGACAAGCCGATGAAATCTGCACCGTTTTTCATGGCAAGACGCATCAGGCTAATATCTTTGGGCGTGAGTGTTCTGAGACCTAACTGTTTTCCGGGCACGTTCACGCCCTTCCCGGAGAACAAGGCACCTCCTCTAGTCACGCGACAAATCGCTTCGCCGTGGATCACATGCTCTACCGTAAGCCGGATTGTCCCGTCTGCAAGGAAAACGGGGTCTCCTTTGTCAAGCTCTCTTAGGACCGATGGATGAGTAATAGAAACTAGTCTCGGATTTCCCACGACGTGGCGTGCGGTTAGTGTGAGATAAGAGCCGTCCTGCAAATCCAAGGGCTCTCGGGAAAGACTGCCTACTCTGATTCTCGGGCCGGGCAGGTCCGCCAAGATGCCTATTGGTACCCCAGCCCTGCTCGAAACGGTTCGAATCCGACGCAATATCTCCATTTGCTTCCTCGCAGTACCATGAGAAAGGTTCAGACGAGCTACACTCATTCCGGCCCTTGCAAGCTGATGCAGGATCTGTTCAGAGCACGACGATGGGCCGATGGTGCAAACAATCTTGGTGTTGCTTCTTTCTACAAGCACTTTGGACACTTCATCGGGTTATTAGACGCTGAACCCAGGTCAATCATGTGCTAGGTCAGATGTATAACTATGAAGACTTTGGGTGCTTGAGTTCGCCTAGTCGGGATCGTATTCCCTGTGTGCGTAGGAGAAACGAGCACGCCTCGTCACTCCCAGCTTCGTCTCGTTCACTCTCGAATTCATTCAGCCGATTCCAAGAACATTTGCAGCGTCCGTCCCACACGTTCGAGGCTGTCTGAACTAACCTTGTCGGCGGTGTCGGCGACTGTGTGCCAGTAAGGGTAGTCAAAGTCTATGATATCGATGGATGGGATTCCGCGCCGCGCAAAGGGAATGTGGTCATCTATCATCGTGTATTTCATTTGGGGAATGAAGTGGTCGCCATATCCAAGTTGCGCGGCAATTGTCCACACCTTCTGTGAAAGTGCAGGGTCCGAATTGCCGTCAAAGTAAATCTTCTGGTCAGTGTCGCCAATCATGTCAAGAAGAATCATCGCCTGTGGCTGAACCGATAGGCTGCTGGCCATGTAGGTCGATCCGACGACCCAATCCCAGCCTTCGATGCCACCATTGTCCTCCGCGTCGAAAAAGGCCAGCCAAATCTCATGGTGGACTTTGCCCAAGTTGATGACTCGTGCTAGTTCAAGCAGGACGGCTACACCAGATGCACCATCGTTTGCGCCCGGAACGGGGTCGCGTGGATGAGCTGGGTCTTGGTCAGCCCAACGTCTAGTGTCGTAATGCGCACCCAAGATGATGATGGGGCCCTGTCCCAAATTCGCGCGACCGATCACGTTTCGAGCTTGAGTGCCTCGATATGTGAAGTTCTGGAATTCAACGGACCAGCCGGCCTGTCTAAGTTGCTCTGCGATATAGTCCCCGCACTTACGATTGCCTTCCGTGCCAGTGATGCGTGGCCCAAACTCCACCTGCGCGAGCACATCACGGTACGCTTGTTTGCCGTCGAAATTCGTGTCAGAGGGTTGGCCAGGCTCATTCAGGCGCCAGAGAAGTACCGAGCACAATGTGAGCGCTACCATGACAAACGCGATCATATACAGGAATCGTCTGTTCTGCATTGCTTCTGTCATCTTTCATGTTTGCCAATTCTAGAGGAGTCACACCCAGATTTGTCTATGGGCACCAAACAGCTAGCCCACGTGGACTTCTCACATCCTCATATTGCGTGGTCAAACTTCAAGTCAGCTACCAAGGACTGAGATCGTTGGCTTGCAACTTTGAGGCGTTTCGGGTTGCCAACTTGCCTCTTCATCTTGCATGTCGAGCCTGCTGACGGAGGCTCCAGTCGGAAGAACCTGATCCCCAGTTACTGGGTAGGGAGCTTGGATCGCCTTCCGACAGATGTTCACGCTTGCGACACGATCCGCATTCGCCTCGAATCGACAGCGCACACATTTGAAGTATCGCCAGTTTCGCCGATCGCTCCGGGAGATGTGTCCACATCTGGGGCATGTCTGGCTTGTGTACTTGGCTGGAACTTCCAGTGTAGGTATTCCGAGCTGACTGGATTTGTGGGTGAGCGCATGTCTGAAGAAGCCATAGGGTATCCTGTTGGTCTTTCTTCGACTTTTGCGAGTCAGTTGTCCTTTGTGCCGTCGGAGCTTGTAGAGGCGTTCGATGGCGATACTTGCATTGTGCGTTCTGGCGAGATCGGTCAACTGTTTAGCGAGGAGCCAAGTGTTTGTGCGAACGTAGCTTCGTTGTCGTCCACTGAGCCGCTTGAGTTTGAGTCCTGCTTTTCCACGATGCCCGTTCTTGTCTCGGTACTTCTGCAGTACAGCTCGGCGGTTCTCGTATCGGATTTGTCGCAGCGAGATGTCGCGTCCAAGGTAGAGTTGCTTCAGAATCCTGCCAGTCCGCTTGTTCATCACGGTGATTCCAATGCCATTGGAGTTCTGGTCTACGCCGACCACATTCTCCGTGACTCGTGGAGCTGGCGGAGTCTTCTTGAGCAACACGAGGAAACGGTAGCGACAGGTCATCAAGACGCTTGTGGCAACCCAACCATCGCCGATATGTTCCAGCAATCGTTCGTAGGCTCCGTCCCGCTGGACGGGCAAGCCGACACGTTCATGGTTTCCTCGCACACTCAGAACCGGGTGCCCGTGCCTTGTACGATTCCAAGAGAACAACCGCTTATCGAATCGTACCGTTGGCCGCTCAATTCTATCTGTGATCTTGCGTCTCTGCCAAGCGTACCGTTGCGCTTCCTCAATCAGCTGGCTCGCTATCTGTCTGCGCCTATTCTCTGAGTAGACGATATGATGCAGTGCGGTGTATGTGCTTGGCTTGAAGGCCTGTATCGCCTGGAGCGTGGAGGATGCTGTCTCCTTGAAGGCTGCATAGGTTTCATGGAGCTTTCGCTGTTTAACATTGGTCAGAGGTTGAAGGTTGAGTTGCAGTATCTTCTCCGTCGCTACCTACCCACGAGAAGATGTCCTCTCAACAACTTAATGCATAGAGTTGCGTGAAAGTGCCCCGAAAATTCCTCCCTCGAATCAATTCGGGGGTTTCCTTGTGGCGTTTTCGATGAACCTTCCTAATCTCGTGATGGGGTGAGCCCGCTGCCCACATGTGTCAGTCATAAGAAGAAGATGAATCGTTGGGACAAGTGAGGATGGCATCGGCGGATTGAGAACTACGGCGGAGAAGATGGATCGTCCATAGAAAACTCGACGGTTGGCGGGTCGGAGTTCACGGAGTTCTACAGTGGAAACGGGATTGAACATATCGTCGCAAGCGTGCGGAGGCCGTCTATGATCGGTAAGATTGAGGCTTTCCATAAGGCGTACGTCTGCGAGTCATGGATGTTTCCCAGCCATCGAGGGTTCATTCATTACTGGAACTGTGAGCGGCCGCATCAAGGAATCCGTTATCTCTATCCTGCAAACATATACTTCCATGACATGTGTGGGTAGCTAGAACACATCTCGTGATGGTCTTACAGCAATCATGGCTGTCCACATGTTACACCAATCGAAGGCAACCGTCGATGGCATCTACAATGAAGGGCGATCAGAAATGGTTGTGGATCTTCGTTCCGATAAACGCAGCCACGGGCGGATTCAGTACGCTTCTTCCACTGTATCTTATTGATATCGGTGGAACGGTAATAGACGTTGGTAATGTAGTTTCGGCCTACAGCCTAGCGCTGATCCCGGCGTCAATTCTGTGGGGACTGGCAGTTGATAAGATAGAGAAGCGCAAACCTTTCGTCACTTACAGTTACTTGGGAATAACACTTCTGCTCGGCGCCGGATTCTTTCTTGCTGATGTCGCCACCTTGTTGTTTCTCTATGTCTGCTACGCTGCTATCTCCACCGGTGCGACCCCAGCCGTCAGCGTCCTGCTGATCGAATCTTCGCCGAAGAAGAAACTGTCGGTGACTTTTGCCAAGTATTCGTCTCTCACTCTTCTGGGAACGGCCCTTGGAACAATTCCTGGAACCTTCTGGACGCTCTATCTGCCCCTAAGAGCGTACTTTCTTCTCTGCGCCATTTTCTCTGGCATATCTGTAATCCTTGCTGCAAGATACCTTCCTGAACCTGAGTTTCCGCTTGAGCGAAAGGTCGTCGCTCTGACCCAAGACAGTTTCGTGACGAAACTAAGAACTGTTACCATGATCTTCATCACGATTCCTTCATTGGAGGACATCAGGTCATTCTGGAGAATGATGCGGAACGTATTTGCGAGATATCTTCCGTTGCTGTACTTGTCATTCTTCCTCTTCTATGCGGCGTTGAATCTCTTCTTTACTTCGTACACACCGTTTCTCAAGAGCCGTCAAATGGATGATACTGGAGTGTTCATGATCTTCTCCACGCTCTACATTCTCCAAGCTGCTGTTTACCCAATCACTGCTCGGGCGTGCAATCGTTATGGAGAAGACCGCGTGGCGGTCTCCGCAGTCTGGCTTCGTATAGCAGGATTCCTAGCAGCCTCGACGACGGTGGTGTTCATGTTTCGCAACTCCACGTTGACGATGACGAGTATGATGTCAATTGCTATGATTGGGACAGCATTTGCCTTCTACAACACATCATCGTCTGTTCTGCTCTTCCGTAGCCTAGCCGCCGGAAAACAAGGTGAATTGTTGGGAATCTACAGCGCCTTGACTGGCATCGCAGCCTTTGTCGGTGCAATCATTTCGGGTTATCTTTCGTACCATTTAGGCTACGGTGCCACTTTCGTAACCGCCGTGCTTCTCCTGGTTGGCTGTGCTCTGTCGTTACGCTCCGCGGTTACAGAGCACTATCCGTCGAGCTAGCTGCCTGCCCTAGTTTTCAGTTTGTTCTCAAAGACAGAGCGTGGTGGAAATCCAAGCGAGCAAGCATAGGTGTCGAAGTCTAGCAGGTTCTTCCCGTTCCTCAAGGCTTCCTGCTGAATCTCCGCGATGCTTTCGCCCAGTATTGCGTAGGTAGACGCGTACCCGGGCCCATTGCCTTGGTGAGCCGGAAATACCTGATGGTAGACGAGACTCTTGCTCAATCCGGTCTCTCTGTTTGCCCAGTCGATGAATTCCATTAGGTTCTGTTTGCCTGAATTAATTCGCGCATCTCCTATGATACGGAGGAAACGGACTATTCTCCAGAGATGTGTGAAGAATGCGTACTCGGCGAACACTTCGTCCGCTCCTCCATACTTGCCGAGGAATTTGACGAACGTGCGCTCTGTTGCGGTCGGCTTTCTCTGTTTCATCTCGTTCAGATAGTTCAGGAACTCCTTCTCTCTGTGAAATGAAATCCCTTCTGAGACAGCGTTGCCAGCCTGTGACTGAAGCATGTCAGTCAATGTGGGCTTCGCTCCGAATGAGAAAGCGGAATTCGAAGAATGTAGGCAATGACCGTACTCTTCGTGGACAAGCAAGTTGAGAAGCTCGGATGGTGAGGTTTCCGGTGCTCTTCTGGGGTCGGTAGTTGCAAGGAAGACTTGGAACGGCTTCTTAGTCAGATAGTCAAGGAACATAGCCCCGCCTGACGGAAATACTCCTGACAGATAGGTCGGTGTCTCGACTACCCTGGTAACGTAGCGCGGATTGATCTTCACGACGTTCGTGTTGATGAGTTTCGCCACATGCTGTTTCAGGCCTTTGATGTAGCCGACTACTCGCGACGCTTTCAGCGCTTTCTTCTTCGATATCGCATGCGCGACCGCTTCACCGCTTGCAGCGACTCCCAGCTTGGACGCAAATTCCTGAACCTCGAGCTTGAAATCCGGCAGCTCTCTGCGGAGCATGTTCAGACCTTTCGCTTCAAGTTCGGACGGGGTTTCGCTGTAATCGTATAGGTTGACCAATGCGTCTGCGTAGTAGTCGCTTCTACCGAGATCACAACCTTCCCTTGAACAGATCTCAACAACCTCGTCGAACCCGCTGTTCTTGAAATCGGGAAAGCCGAACCTCTTCGAGTAGTCATTTGCAGCACCGACCAAGCCGTCGAGCGCGACCTTGAGGACCTTACTTCTGGTCTGCTTCCCGACCGTGTCGGTGACTTCGATAACGCCCGCGCATCTGATTGAAGTAAGGAGTCTGATGCCAGGTGGACATGACTTGCCAGTAGTGCCTCCCGTGTACGCGTTAAGCGCTTTCGTCGCATGGTTCGCCAGCAATATGAGATGGTTCTGGACGATTCTTTCCTTGATCAAATGTGCGAAGAAAGCGTTGACGACCGTGTCAGGCACAATGTGCGCTTCTCCCATCAAGGCCAGTTTCATGTACGCCTTCAAAGAAGCAAGAAGTCGTTGCTGGGTTTTCGACTCGGCCTCGGAGCTTGTGTCATCTATCTTTCCAACTAGGCGTTCAAGTTGAGCAGTGTCGTAGACAAGCATCTGTCCCGCACATTCACTAACACCCCCAGTGAATGCTTCTGAGGGACTCGTTTCTTTCCATACTTTGAAGATGGTAGTCTCAACCGGAGTTCTGGGCTTGAATGGCAAGACGTTTCCACCGTTTCTGTTCCCATACAACGGCGACGGTTGTTTATGTCATCTTCTGATCGAGCGTATCTCCGTCAGAATGACGCGTTGAGTCATGAGAACGCTTTTATAGATTCGCGTCAGTAGCCGCGGAACGTCACGGTTGGAATGGAAATGAGCGCCAAAGCATCTGAACTCGCAAATCCTGCTCCACTTGGTTTGATGGGCTTTGGAATGACAACGATCCTGCTGAACCTTCACAACGCGGGGCTGTTTCCAATGAACAGCATGATCCTAGCCATGGGCATATTCTACGGTGGAATAGCCCAGGTGGTCGCCGGGATAATGGAGTTCCGGAAGGGCAACACCTTCGGAACTCTTGCCTTCACATCATATGGGCTCTTCTGGCTGTCACTTGTCTACCTAGTTCTCCTTCCAACGGACAAGTCTGCTTTTGCTCCCGATAATGCCGCGATGGCGGCATACTTGTTCATGTGGGGACTATTCACACTTATCATGTTCTTCGGGACATTGAAAGCTAACAGAGCGCTGCAGTTTGTCTTCATGAGTCTCGCGATACTATTCTTCTTGCTCACAACAGCTCGCTTCGTCCCGCCCTTGCTGCCTATCGCCGGCATTGAAGGAGTCATCTGTGGCTTCAGCGCATTCTATCTATCACTCGCAGAAGTGCTGAATGAAGCTCACAAGAGGACTGTGCTACCGATAGGTCCAGTGAAATCTGTCTAGGTGTCACTAGCGAAGCTCGTTTAGCTCGTCCTTGTGTACGAACAAGGCGCGCAGTTAGTCAGTAAGGTCACTTCAGGCCGGCTCTGGCATTTCGCAGTTCCGATACCGTGTACTCAAGTCCAAGGTTCTTGAGCTTCTTTTCTGTTGGGAGTCCGGTTGTCTTCTCCCATTCTCTCAGCTCATAGTACTCGTCAAGCATTTTGTCAAGATATACGACGTGTCCCTTAGCTCGGCCTGACGGAGATTTCTCCTTCAGCAATCGTTGGGGCTGGTTGTCATCTTTCCTCGTGATTCCGTGTCGCACGTTGTACATTCTTTGCAGATTGACGGTTCTCTCACCTACCTGTTTGAGACCGGCAACATCTAGGTTCATTCCGGTTACGAGTGAAACTGCCTTTGCTATGTGCTCCCAGTACAGGGCTGGCGGGAAGAATGTTCCAAACTTGCATATGCCAATGGAGTCGACGATGGCGCCGAATTCTTCTCCGTCTTTCACTACCATGGCCTTGTACTTCGTCTGTATGCCGTCAATTATCTCAGGCATGTACTCTTGTCCGTACCTCTCGACAGCTTCGCTAGGATATCCGGTCTCGTCGATTGTGGGGAATCCCTTGAGGTGGTCTGCCCCTCTGCTGGAGGTGGCCTGCGCTAAGCCCATTGATTGTTGAGATCTGCCGTCCTGGGCAGAGATCTCTTGTCCTTTTATGTGCATCGCGTAGTATTCGGATCCTTTTCCTATTATGGAGGCTGCTCGGCGAACTCCTTCAGCCAATACGTTTCCGAATTCTTTTCTGTATGCGATTCTGTTTATTGCCTCGATCACTGTGTCCGGGTTGCCCCATGTGAGATCGAGGTTCGTGTCCTTCCGGGTGACTATACCTTTCTCGTAGAGTTCCATCGCAAACGCGATTGCGCATCCGGTCGATATCGTGTCGAGACCGTAATCATCGCATAGGAATCCTCCCTTCACGATTGAGGGCAGGTTCCGGTTCCAGACTCTGGCCCCAAGTGAGTCAATTGTCTCATACTCGGTGACAAGATCCACGGACTTGTACTTTCCTTCCTTGACTTCGATGACATGGTGGCAACCGATGGGGCAAGCGAAACATGCGATTCTCTTGACGAAATGATTCTTCTCAATCTCTTCGGCGCTTATGTCTTCCACATACGGGAAATGTCCCATCTGAAAGTTCTTCGTGGGGAACCTCCCCACTTCGCTCATCAGGACAGAGAGTTGCGGTGTCCCGAAACGCGTCAGGTTGGGGGTATACTGGTTGCTAAGAATTGCGCGCTGAGAGTCCAAGCATGCTTTCAGATATTCATCAGGCTTGGCGATTGGTGTCTTTAGGTCGCCTCGAGCTGCAACGGCTTTCAATCGCTTGGAACCCATTACGCAACCGATTCCGGCTCTTGCTGCTGCACAGCCATGCGTCATTACTGCGGCGTATCGGACTAGGTTCTCGCCTGCTTGGCCAATTGAAGCGACCTGAATGCTGTTGTCTCCATGTCTTTCTCTGACAAGAGTCTCGGTTTCGTGTGTGCCTTTTCCCCACAGGAATGAGGCGTCCAGTAGTTCCGCATGGTTGTTCTCTAGCCGAAGATACACGGGTTTCTCGGATCGGCCTTGGAAAACAATCATGTCGTAACCTGAACGTTTTATTTCAGGGGTGAAGTGCCCGCCGGAGTTGGCGTCACCGTATATTCCTGTTAGCGGCGATTTGGCTATTACCTCAAGTCTTCCCGCGGTCGGAAACACAGTTCCCGTTAGCGGTCCCGTTGCGAAGATCACACGATTCTCTGGTGCGAGCGGATCGACATCCGGCCCCACTTCATCCCAAAGGATCTTCGTTCCGAAACCATTTCCGCCAAGGAAATCTCGTGCCATTTCTTCAGGAAGCGGAACATCGTTGATGCTACCGATTGTTAGGTCGACGCGGAGATACTTTCCCGTATATCCTCCGAATTTGAACACCAAGTAGCGAAGCCCTCAGGGGGCTGCAATCAGGGAGCGTTCAGGCTATTAAGCACTTTAGGCTCGTCCCTAACGACTGCATCGTGTGCGTACGACTTCTATAGGAACCAATTCTACGCTATTGCTCAAGGTTTCATTGAAGAAACAATGCAGGCAACACGACAATCGTCTACAGACGTACTGGACTTTGTCTCGATGTCGCTTTAGAGAGGCGTCTCCGTGTTTTGAATGCCCTTCCACGAAACATTCCTTGACCGTTCCAGCTGTCGAAAGATGGTGTTACTCACCGGGCCTACTGCGAAGACTAGTTTGCCCGTTTCGTATTACGCAGACCGGTTCCGAGTGGCGTGCATATGCTTCTCGCAGGTCGCTGGACTCCAGAATCACAAGGTTTGCCGGGTTTCCTTCAGCAAGGCCATAGCCGCTTAGCCTCATCACTTTGGCCGCGTTAAGTGTGATCATGTCGTAGAGAGTCTCGCGGTCCTGCCGTGACATCATCCACAGGAGGTGGCTTGCAAGAAATGCCACTTCAAGCATGTTGCATCTTCCGTATGGGTAATATGCGTCATAGATGTCGTCCTGACCGAGCGCAACCATGACTCCGGCGTCAAGTAGCTCCTTCACTCTCACGTGCAGGGGGCCAGTGTGAGGATCCGTCACGATTCCGACCCCTGCTTTCTTGAGTATAGCAATGAGCTTCCTGTGATACACGTCATTGTAGAGCGCTGTAGCGCGAGCATGGCAAGCGGTCACCCGTCCAATCCAACCGTTCCTTATTGCGGACGTAGCAAGGTACTCCGTTGTCCTTAGCTCGGGATCGCCAGCGTCGTCAGTTAACATTGCCACATCGACATCGAACTTTCTTGCAATCTCAAATGCTATATCGATATGTTTCTTCGAATCTTCCTCTGTGAGCTCTATCCATGGAATTCCACCAATGACGTCGGCACCCAATTCCATTGACTTGTAAAGCAGCTCCTCCGCTCCAGGCTCCCTGATAATTCCATCTTGCGGAAAAGCAACGATCTGAATGGATACGTGATCCTTGAATTCGTCCTTAGCTCTCAACAACGCCTTGATGCCGATCAGCTGTGCCTTAGTATCAACGTCAGCGAAGGCTCGTAGGTGGCTAACTCCAAATCGCTCAGCTTCGGTCAACACAGCCCTGACGCGTTCCAAGATCTCGGATTCTACATAGAACTCTTTGACCCGTGAGGCGAGTTCTATTGCGGTCATTGCTCCTTTCATGGAAGAAGCTTGGTACTCAGCCAGGGTGGCCTCTTCTGAAAATGCCCCTGTTAGCACTTTGTCGAGATGCAAGTGGGCATTCACAAAAGGTTCAGTCACCAGTTTCAGGTTCGCATCAATTACCTGTCCCAAGGAGGAGGAAGCGCCCTCGCGTAGCGCTGCAATCCTTCCTTCGCTAATGGAGATGTCGCAGACTTTCCCCGAACGCAACTTTGCGTTCCGAATCAGAAGTGCGGAGCTCGTATGCCTCAGTCCTCCCTCTTGTAGGAAAGCAGTAAGGCTGCGGGGGCTCTCGCTCGTCTTGATACCGCTATCAAAACAAGAATTGTTAGTACGTAGGGAAGCATTAGGAATAACTGGTATGGGATGTTCCAGCCAACTCCCTGCAGCGATAGTTGTAAGGCGTCTATTCCGCCAAACAGTACGGCGCCTGCCAAGACCTTCATGGGACTCCAATTGGCGAATACGACCAAAGCAATGCAAACCCATCCACGGCCTTGCGTGAGGCCTGGAAGGAACATGCCTGCCTCGGCAAGTGAGAGCCAAGCGCCTCCAACTGCGCTCAAGACTCCAGCAACTACTAGGCAAACATATCGTGTCTGGAATACGTTGATACCAGCGGTCGCTGCGGCGTCGGGGTTTTCGCCAACTGCTCGCAAGGAAAGACCGAACCTGGTTCTGAACAGTATGAAGGCTGAGATCGGTACGAGAATCAGCCCAATGTATACCAGCGCGTACTGATTGAACAGCACATCACCCAGGATTGGTATTTGACTCAAGTAAGGAATCGGAATAGTGGTGAATGGACGCATGTGGGGTGCAACTCCGCCAACATCCGAAACCCATACGCGGTAAATGTAGAAGCTGAGTCCAGAACACGCAATCGTTAGACCGAGACCGGCAACGTGCTGCTGAGCACCTACTGATACGGTCAGGAAAGCCATGATGAGCCCAAGCAGAACTCCAGTGAGCACAGCTGCGCCCATGCCCAACCATAGGCTACCTGATTGGTATCCAACTAGGAACCCCACGCTTGCTCCCATGAGCATCATCCCTTCGATGCCTAGGTTCAAGACTCCAGCGCGTTCTGTGAAGGTTTCGCCGATCGTCCCATAGATCAGGGGGGTGGCCATTCTTACTGTCATTGCGAGCACACCAGTGATTAGGGTGAGATCAAGCAACGACAATCATGCTCCCCTCCTCAAACGGTATTTCGTGAAAAACACTCCAACCAAGAGGCAAAGCAGTATGATGCCTTGGATTGTCTCGGCCAACGCCCATGGCACGCCCGTAGCGCGGTGCATTGCCTGTGTTCCTTGGACGACAATAGCCATTAGCAAGGAGGCCAGCACGACACCGATCGGACTCAAACCGCCTACCATCGCGATTACCACGCCGGTGTAGCCAAATCCGGGGGAAATGTCGGTTGTCATATGAAATAGGATGCCTGCTAACTGTCCCACACCAGCTAGGCCCGCGATGCCGCCGCTGAGAAATGCCGCGAATATGAAATCTCTTGAAACGTTTATGCCCGCCGGGTAAGAAGCAGTTTGACTACCGCCTATTCCGAGGAGCTCGAACCCCAATTTCGTCTTTCTGATTATTACGTAAAATGCCACTGCAACGAGTAACGCCAGCACTATGCCAAGATGGAACCTAGATCCAGGGATAAGGATCGGAAACTTCGTGGTGCTCGAAATCACCGGTGATTCAGGCCATCCTGTCACAGGGTCTTTCCATGGGCCGAATAGAATTGCTGCTACGGCGTAGGTCATGACCCAGTTGCCTAACAGAGTCGTTACAACATCGTCAACCTTCAGCTTCACTTTTAGAATTGCGGGGATTATTGCCCATCCTGCGCCTCCCAAGAAACCCACAACCAACATCACGGGTATCGCAATGAAGGATGGAACAGAGGTAGCGTATACAGCGAAGAAGGATGCGAATAACGCTCCACAATAGAGCTGTCCTTCGGCTCCGATATTCCAAAACTTGCAGGTGAAAGCCAAAGCAACAGAAAGCCCGCAAAGCAGGAGTGGAGCAAACATGACAAACGTTTCTGTCAAGGCAAGCTTGTCGCCGAGTGCTCCATGGAGAAGTTCGGCGTAGCCGATTAGCGGATTGACCCCGCCTCCATAGATTGGAATTGCCGATATGAGCAGCGCTACGAGTGTCGACACGACAGGCGCCGCAATACTAAGACGTTGGGAAGGGAGTAGACGCTTTTCCACGGTCAATTTGAGAGGGGACAGGTCTTATGCCCCCATTCTCTTGGAACCTGCCATCATCATTCCAATATCTTCAAGCCTAGCATTTTCCGCTTCAACTATGCCCATTATCTCGCCTTCAAACAATACAGCTATTCTGTCACTCAGCGAGAGTATCTCGTCAAGGTCTTCAGAAATCAGTAAGACCCCGCGGCCGCTTGACCTCTCTTCTAGCAGTTTGGAGCGTATCTCTTCTGTCGCTCCTACATCTAATCCTCGTGTGGGCTGTGAGGCTACTAGTAGGCAAGGGCCCATTGCAAGCTCACGTGCTAAGATGAGTTTCTGGAGGTTGCCTCCTGACAGCGTTTTTGTTGGATAGTGCATGTCAGGCGTCTTGACATCGAACTCCTTGATGATTCTCGCTGCGTACTCGGACGCAGCATGGTAGTCCAGCAAAGGTCCTCTAGAGAAGTCTCGGTACCTCTTCATTATCGCGTTATTCAGGATCGGAAGACGCATGACCAGTCCGACTCCCACTCGGTCTTCTGGAATGAAGCCAACGCCTAGCTCGGCTCTTGCTCTAGGGCTATCATTCGTCACGTCTACACCGCATATTGTCACACGTCCACTGGTGACCTTTCTGATGCCCATGATGATGTCGGCGAGTTCTCTCTGTCCATTGCCTGAAACTCCCGCAACACCTAGAATCTCGCCTTCTCTAACGAGAAACGAAACTTTGTTCAGCGCGTTAGCTTTCATATCGTTGAGTGCGTAAACCTCCGAAACCTCCAAGATTGGTTGCCCTGTCTTTGTTGAGGACTTGGAGAGCCGGAATACTACATCTCTCCCCACCATCATGCGAGCAAGTTCCAGCTTGCTGGTTTCCGTCTTCGGGATATCCGATACTGCTCTTCCCTGCCTTAGAACGGAAATTCTGTCGCTGATCTCCATCACCTCATCAAGTTTATGACTAATGTAAACGATGGATTTTCCTTCTTCCTTCATCTTGTGCAGGATTCGGAACAGATCCTTGGTCTCTGAAGGAGTCAACACTGCCGTGGGCTCATCGAGAATCAAGATCTCAGCCTCTCTGTAAACAGCCTTCAGAATCTCCACGCGTTGCTGCTCGCCAACACTCAATTGCCAAATGTAACTATGCGGATCAACCTTCATCCCGTAGGTGCCAGACAACTCACTGATTCTCTTCGCGGCCGAAACTTTGTCAACCACGACCTTGTTAGACTTCAAGCCCAACACAATATTCTCGAGAACATCCATCGCCTGCACAAGCATGAAATGTTGATGTATCATTCCAATCCTCAGGGCGATGGCGTCGTGTGGTGAGCTGAAGGAGACGGGCTTGCCGTTGACTCTAATTTCGCCTTTGTCTGGCCGGTACAGGCCATAAAGTACGTTCATGAGCGTGGTTTTGCCGGCTCCGTTCTCGCCTAGCAGAGCGTGTATTTCGCCCCGTCGCAGCTGAAATGTTATGTTATCGTTCGCGAGGACACCTGGAAAGGTCTTGACGATGCCCTTCATTTCTACGACCCATTGCGGGGCATCCATTCTGTTCCATCCCCGTCGCGAACGGGCATCATTAGAAAAAAAGTGGGAATTCACATCGGTTCTTGGGTTCCTTCAACCTGAGATTGGTTCGGACTCGTCCATCGGTACAGTGAACCATCCACTGAGTATCTGGTCGGTCATGCTGCTTACTATTTGTTCGGCGTTTGCTTGCTTCATACTTGCAGCAATTTCCGGTCTCAGTCTGCTTTCCCAGTCATGCCAAGGAGCTAGTGACGCACCACCTTTGCCCATCATCGAGTAGAACCTGAGATCTTCCGCCACCCACTTCTGCTGCATTACCAGGTCGATCTCATGTTTTACTGTAGGCCACATGTCCCATACGGGTCCTGTGAGGACTACGTCGGGCGCAAGGTTCCACTGGTCTTGCAGACTTCCGAAGACTGGTATATGCATCTGTTCTGCTGCTTCTATTCCGCCTTGTCTCTCACTGTACAGTACGTCGGCCCCAGCGTTGATCTCTGCCAGTGCAGCTTCTTTTGCCTTAGGTGGATTGAACCACTCGCCCATGAAGGTAACTAGCACTTTGACTTTCGGGTTGACGGCCTTTGCACCATCTCTGAATGCGTTGATTAACCTGTTTACCTCAGGGTCGGCTACGCCTCCGACGACTCCCAGTATGTTGCTTTTTGTCATGTTTCCTGCAATCATGCCGCAGATGTAGGCGGGTTCGTGTATCCAGTCGTCGAAGACAGCTACGTTGTCGCCGAAGACGTGGTTGTCTGTTCCGAGAACGAAGTAGGTGTTCGGGAAGTCTTTCGCTGCTGCACGTGCAGTATCGTCGGATCCGAACGCGTCAACAAAAACCAGATTGAAGCCGTTCGCCCCATACTCACGCATGACTCTCGGAGTATCTGAGTACTGCACGTTCTCAGTCCACTTGTATACTATCTTGTCGGGTCCGTAGAATTGAAGTGAGTAATTGAGAGCATTGTGTATTACAGAAGTCCAGGGTTCTTCCACTGGCGCACTGCTGATGAAGGCAACCTTGATTGGGCCAGCTGTGGTCACAGACGCTTGCTGTGTTGTTGTCGGTGGTGTTGTTGGTGTGGTTGGTGTGTAGAAGTAAACCGATGCACCAATTGCAATCAGCAGAATGACGATCACAGCGATTCCGATGTAGATCTTGCTTCGAGATTTCGGTTTCTCTATCGAACTCATGCCATTTCCCTTGGCAAAAAGGCAGCTAGTAGCGGTAATAACGGTATGCCCGCGTTTCCCTCGGAGGAACCAAACCTCATATACCTCTAGGCCGCGACACGCCACACAAGGCACAAGGGAATCTCTAGAGAGAGTGTTCCGAGCGAATGAGCCTATGTGCCTCATTCGTGGATGGGGCAGGTCGGGTCAGGGGCCAAATAGTCGCCCTCGTGGGCAGCTGCTTTTGCTCTGCATCCGCCGCACACTATCGCGAATTTGCATTCTCCGCATTTTCCTTTGAGACGTGTCCGATCTCTCAGTGCTTGGAAGGTTTCGCTGTTCCAGATCTCTTTGAACGACTGTTTCCTTAGGTTGCCTGCAACGGGATATTCTGGCATGAACATGCAGGGGGTTACGTCCCCGTTGGGTTGGATGTTGCAGTAAATTCTTCCGGCAGGGCAGCCGCCGAGGTAACGTGCGAATCTCCTGTAGGCGTTGTTTCGTCCTGTGCAGTCAAAGAATGTGCTGACAGTGAACCTTTCTATAGATATCGACCTGTCGGCGTGATTCGAAATGGAGTTCTCGTCATCGGCTGATGAGTAGACAACAAACTGCGGGAGTTCGGTGAATACTTCGATTCCGTTTCCCGCGGACTCTCGTTTGACCAGCGCCATCAGTTCGCGGAGTTCGCGCTTCGAAAGACCAAGTTGCTCGATGCCGCGCCCTCTTCCGGCTGGAATGAGGTCAAAGAAGACGACCCTGTCGGCTCCGTGACTCTTCGCGAGCGCGATGAGCTTGCTGCTGTCAGCATAGTTCATGGCTGTGATGGTCGTGGCTACAGTCGTGAAGAGACCTGCCTCTGAGCAAAGATCCAGCGCGTTGAGAGTCTTCTCGAAGGCGCCGTCGAGGCCTCGGAATCGGTCGTGTGCTCCAGGATCTATGGAGTCGAGGCTGAGTTCCACAGACGCGACGCCTGCTCGTTTGAGCGATTCAACTACGGCTCGGTTCATGAGGACTCCGTTCGAGTCGATTGAGACCGCGATGTCATATGTTCGGATTCGCTCAATGAGCTTGCTGAGGTGGGGATTGGTTAATGGCTCGCCGCCGGAGAGGACGATCATGGAGACTCCCGCCTGTGCCATCTGATCCACTACGCCAAGTTGTTCTTCTAGCGTCAGCTCATCAGGTGAGGGGCGACCAGCGTCTTGGTAACAATGCATGCATCGCAGATTACATCGATACGAGAGGCTCCAGACAACGCTTACCGGCGCTCGGAGTGTCTGAGGTGTTCCGACGCCGTAGTCGGAGACGCTTTTGAGGAGATTCCACAGTGCTCGACGTCCCGCGCCCTCCTGAAGAACGTCCTGTACTTGGGATCGATCAAACCCGCATTGGCCGGCAAGCCACTCGAGAAGTCTGTATTTCGGGGATTCGAGGGGCAGTTTCAGATCTTGTGGTGAGTCTGCGACCGGCATAGCCACTTCAAGTAGGGATGAGACTATGCGATCTCTCGCTCGGTCAAGGAGCGAAAGCGAGAGATTGTCGCGTGGCTCTTTCATGTGCGAGCACGACGCTCCGAAAGGTTCGTTGTTCCCTACTTAACCTCTCTCATCCTGTCTCCTTACAAGGACGCTGCGGTTCTCGGAAATGTCACTATAATCCATTCACTATCAACAAATCGGCGAATGAACTCCCCAGCGATCTAAGGTGTCAGTTGATATAGCCGTACTCAGCTACTCTCACTTGAGATCATCATGGAGCATATGGAACCATCTGGGCCGTCTCCTCGTCTCTTCGGCATTTTTGGTTGGATTATTGTAGCGTTGGTCTTCGTCGGTGTGATCGTCTATGGGCTTTCGGTCTATCTGGACTGGATCGTTCTGGAGTCCATGTACGCCTCCAAGGCTGGCCTTGACTGGTTCTCGATAAACTTCTACCACAACAACACGTTCATCGTTGCAGCTGTTCTAGCGTTTCTCTTCGTTAACCCAGTTCCCAGGAGAAGCCATCTCTTCGAGGCTTTGTGGTCGCTGGGCGGGGCGTTTGCGCGTGTCAGGGGGGAAGAGCAGGTTGTTTCGCTCGGCCCAGGCAAGGTTGTCTGGTTGTTCTGGCAGGTCGTCAAATGGGCTATCGCGTTCTGGATAATCGCAACCGCGAACGGCATTCCGGGTTTCGGCAACATGACGGTCATAATCACGATGCTGCAGAGCGGGCTGGGTAATTGGGGGCAGGTCGTTAGGATCTTTCAGCTCCCGATGGTCCCGGCCTCGGGGACTGAACTCGTTGCCTTGATGCCTACTATGGAGGTTCAGTATCGTCTCATCTATGATATCGTTGGCGCGGTTGTCTTTGTGGCAGTTCTAAGGCTCATTCTAATGCTCGTTCGCGATTTCGCCCGCATGAAGACGAATGCTTGGATGAGGGATCTGTTCCTGATTTTGGCGCTGGTTGTTCTGGCAGTTATTGCCGATGCACCCTACTGGGTGATGAATATTGTGACGCCTTACGATTACCTAATCGCGGTCATCGTCTTCGTAGGTTTCCTCGTCATTGCAGCTTCTTTTCAGTTCGGGGTCATCCGGAGGACGATAGGCATGACGCGCCGAAAGCGATGGATGGTCTACATCATGGCCTTATTCCTATTGGCCATACTTGTCGTGAACCTAGGTTTCGTCGTAGGATATTCCTTGAATTGGAACAATAACTGGAGCGACTATGAATGGAAGCCCATGACGATGAAGGAAATCGAGGTCACGCGATGGTCGGCAGGCCTCCAGAACGTCATAACAGAGCCTCTCTCAAGCCTTCCCACGGGAAACACAAGCATGATCGTCTCGGTGGTACGACAGTGGGACCACGACGCATCCTACACCAAGATGAAGAATCAGATAGGCGTCAACTGGATGCAGCTCAGCGCGTCACAGATAATATACCTCAACGGCCACGAGTACTGGGCTGCCCCCACAACAATCAACTACCCAACCGATGACTGGATCAGCCATCACCTGATCTACACACACGCCGCCAAAATCATCGTAATCGACAGCCATACGGGAGAATACGTCTCAGTACCGCAAGCGTTTGGAGTCAACACGGAGCCTTCGATCTACTATGGCGAGCAACTTACCGATGATGTCTATGTTCATATCAGAGGGTTCGATGAGATCGGAAACGCCTCCTACAATGGAGAGCCTGACTATACGCTGTCAGGCTGGCAACGGATGCTGTGGTTCCTCGTGAAGGAAAGCCAGGTTGGCTTCGCCTTCACCCCTCCCGAAGATAGTATCATGATGCTGCACAATCGCGACGTGTACCAGAGAGTCCAAGACATACTCATTGGTGGGCTGACTACGGACCGCGCAAGCTACCTCGTCACAGACGGCAGCCGAATCTATTACTGCGTGCAAGTCTACACGAACTACCCGATCCACTCTGGGTTCTCCGGAAGCAACTACCTCCGATTCTTCGGCGTAGTCCTCGTCGACATCCAAGACGGCAGCATGTACCCATACGTCATCGCGAAACCAGATGGTTTTCTCGTGGATTTCTACAGGCAATACTACTCCTCGTGGAAAGCGCCGCCGGACTGGCTCGTCAGCCAACTGCGTTATCCTGAAGACCTGCTTGGGACGCACGACAACCCCGGACAATTGGATGTAGCTTTCAAGTTCCACGTGAGCGATCCATTCATCTGGCGATCCGGATCTGACTTCTATGAGCGACCAGAAGCCACCGAAGTCCTATACATCCTTGAGACTTTCGGAAATCGTGCAGACTTCGTAGGACTACAACTCGTGGAGTATCAAGCATCCCCGGGCAGGAACCTCGCAGGGATGTTCATAGCGTACGGTAGCGACCAGCTGGGAAGGCTGAACCTATACAGGATATCCAACTCAACAACCCAGCTAATCGGGCCGTCTGCCGCTCTACAAGCCGTGGAGACAGACGATTACGTACGCACACAGCTAACCCTACTGCCGAGCTATAGGCTCGGTAATATACTGCTATATCTGATCGGCGACCACCTCTACTACTTCATTCCAGTCTACATCAACACAGAAGTCCAGAACGCGGTCATCACGAAGATGGCGTTCATTACCGTCGTTGATGCCGCGACCGGAGCAAGAGTGGCTGTTGGAGCAGACTCTTCTCAAGCGTATTACGCGATCTCCGGTGGAACTCCCACTATACTGGGATCTGCGGAACGCGTGAAGAAACTCAACTCATTATTCACAGACAAAGAATACTCTCTCATCAGCCCGACTAAGATAGGCGCAGACGTGGAGATCCAAGTCGCCAACATCACTTACACCGATGAGTCACAATGGACCTCAGTCAACACCACAGTCAACGATTTCATCGCCAACTACTGCCAAAAGTACAATGTGTCCGAAGTCTACTACTGGACCACGCCAGACGGCGCAATCAACTATGGCACGCTCGTCTCTACTGGCGGAGTCGTGAAACTCTACTACATCAGCGTTCAGATCAGGTAGGTGCAATCGATGGCGTCGACACGTGAAGAGTTCGACATGTGGCTCAGCAGCAAATACTCGAACCCCTTCTGGATCGGACACCACAGATTCGAGAAGAGCGTAACCGGAGAAATACGAGTTGACAACGGCGTATTCAACAGAGAAGAAGCGATCATACTATACCGAATGCTGAAATCACGCGACCCGTTCACCCGACTCAACGCGAACTTCGTAATCTGGGAAAGAAACCGAAGCCTACTCGTTCTCCTGCTCATCGTGACACTCATAATGCTCGCACTCGTAGTCATCAGGATCCGCAGGTAACCTACCTAATCTGCCTGCGCGCGTACCCTTAGCCATGGAACCGATTCCCTACCAAGTGCTGTTGGTCCTTCGAGAGTCAACGTTGATCGATTTCGCCAGAATCGATGAGCGTGTGTACTCGGAACTGATCAGACGAAGAAAAAGGGACGAATGTAGTCCGTTCTGCAGCCGGACTACTTTCGGTTTGGACGGAGCATGGCGAAGGCGACGATTGTAGGTACCGCAATGATGCAGATGAGGACTACCGCTGAGCTGGCTATTGCGAGCGTGAGGAAGGATCCTGCAACCTCACCGATTGTCAGCATTGTCAGCGCGATCGCAAGCGATGCCAGCGACACCTTCGCCAGGAACCTCGCACTAATCCTTCTCTTTCTCAGGAGCGCTTGCATTCCTACGAGTGCGGGCGCTGTGAAGTACGTGAGGCCTATTAGTGAGCTTGCGACGAGGCCTGTCATCACAACTGCAAATTCCGGTGTCCCGCTGAAGAGCGAGTAGGTGAATGCGCTGACGCTGAGGATGCCAAGGAGCGGGTAGAGAAGCACTCTGATCGGGGCGCGTATTGGATCGTTGCTTGCGATGAATTGGGCAACAGACGGGCTGAACGAGTAGTACCACGCGTTGAAGACCTCCATGAACGCGGACCCAGCCGTGGTCTTGAGCACAAGATTATCCCTGAAGCCGCGTAGGAACTGAACCGCTGGAGAGACCTCGGATCCGAACGTCGCGGTCGCGATGACACACTTGGGCGGCGTCCAAGGCCCAGTCGATGTAGACACAGTCGTCGCAGTCGTCACCGTGGACTGGATGACAAGCATGATCGTTGTCTGCGTGCTGAGTCCTTCACCCGCGCCAGCC
>CAZRNA010000019.1:0-23940 GCA_964601325.1 uncultured Candidatus Bathyarchaeia archaeon | reverse complement strand
GAGAACTGGCGCCCCGACCTGAAGCTTGTCTCCGTCGTAAACGCGCTCTACTACCTTCTGTCTGATCCGAATCCGGACAATGTTTTCGACCATCCCAACTGCCTGAAAGCTGCGAGCGTCTGCAGATCGTATGGGTTTCCGAAAATGACGAAGCGAAGGACTGCGATGCAGCAGGGCGATCTTCTTCGATTCAATATCGTTCCTATCCCTCAGGCGCGACCAAGAGAGTCAACGCCTCCGGGAGACGTGATACGTTTTCGAATCCTTGACAGGGAGCGAAAGGAACACTAGTTGAAAGTCAAGCTCTCGATACCGTCCGTTTCCGAAATAGAACTCAATGTTCCCTCCACTGCAACCATAGGCTTCGTCAAGAGGAAGGCATGCCAGAAGTTAGGAATCGAGCCTAACCTGACGAGTATCCTCCACGACGGAACACGAATTGACGACAGTCGAAGAGTCGGTACTCTGCAGCTCAAGCAGAAACCCCTCACGATGGACTACCTATGGGCTCGGCATCTAATACTCTGGGGTCCGGACGGGCAGAGGCGACTGAGAGAAGCAACAGTACTCGTAGCTGGAGCCGGGGCGATTGGCAATGAGGTTGCGAAGAACCTTGCGATGCTCGGCGTCAAACGCCTCCTGATTGTCGATAATGATGTCGTCGAGCTTTCAAACACGAGTCGAATGATCTTCTTCGACCGCAAGAGTCAAGGCTTGAACAAGGCGCAAGTGCTGGCACGAGGAATCACCTCCAAGTTTCCATATGTCGAGGCGATAGCGTGGACGGGGGCTCTCGAAGATCTCCCACTCGAACACCTACTCAGCGCTGACGTGATCGTCTGCGGTTTGGACAATGTTGTCTCGAGAATATTCCTCTCACAGATCTCTAGGAGATACTCCATACCGATGGTAGACGGGGGGATCGTTGGATATCGCGGGCGCGTCCAGGTCTATGTTCCGCCGAACATGCCGTGCCCACTGTGCACGTATCCGTCGGGCGAGTACGGCCGCATCGTGGGACTTAGGAACCCTTGCGATGGACCAGCAGAAGAAACCAAGGTCCCGTCGTTGCCGACAACTATCTCGTTGGTCTCGTCGATCCAATGTCATGAAGCAGTGAAACTGATCGTTGGGCACCAAAGCTACTCGAAGAATGGTGTGTGGCCGAAAGAGACGGGGGAACCACTGAAAGGGATACTGATGATCGATTTGCAGTACAACCGCTACAGCCTCATGGAGGTCAAGCGGAACAAGAATTGCGTCGTCTGCGGAGAAAACGGGTTGGTGCAGAAACCTGTACCGATTCTAACGATCCCAATGAAGAACCTTCACGACTCAACCTCCCAACTGCATCAGATAGTTGCCCATGAGATGAAACTCACAGAGCAGCAAATCATGCTGTTCTCGCAACGACGCAACAAAACAGCAAGAATCGAGAAGAAGCAGTCCCTCCGAAGGTTACACATCGGAGCAGGGAACATCATTACTGTGGTCGCACAGAATGGTGCCGATTATACTGAGGCAATAGTCAGACTCTCAGCAACATAGACGCCGTGCATTATGCATCGTGATGATGGCGGACAATCCATGAGTGATCGCGACTTGCCGCAGCAATGGTTATTACGTCTCTGAGATGATACCAAAGTGGGTCTAGGCAATGCGCCAGTGCTCATCCTGTGGAAGCAAGAACGCTGATGATGCAGTCTTCTGTAGCATGTGTGGGACCTCCTTTTCGGAGAGTCAACCCCAGCAATTGATACAGCCTGCCAGCAGCGTCACAAAGCCTGTTCCAGTTGTCAGGACGATCACCCCGCTGGCTCAAGCAGCTCCACGGCTCTCTCCGCCGGTGGCCCGGCCACAGACGACTGTCGGATCCTGCTTCTATCACCCTGAACTCCCAGCATCGTACATCTGTGTTCGGTGCGGGAGGCAGATCTGCGCCTCTTGCACGAGACCCTATGGCCAACTGGCGATATGTTCGCAGTGTTATTGGAGCCTTGCACCGCGTGCCGGTGCATGGCAGCAGGGACGCTGAAGCCCCTTATCTACGCCAGTCGCCCTTTCTTTTTCAACCGTTCCGTTGACAGCCTCAGTTCCTCCACGGAAAAACCTAGATCCTTCGAAGCTTGGCTGAGCGATATCTCACCGCGTCGCTTCACAATGTAGTCATAAACCTGATTGTCAAGCTTCTCTGGATCATGAGCGGCTGAGGTCTGGCCCCGTACTTGAATAGCACCACAAGCTTGGCAGTATTCAGCCATGCTCGGAATCCCAGCACCACACTTCTGACAAGGGACCAATGGAACTTGAGCGGCAGTGCCTGAAGCCGCAATCTTGCGCCTTCCCAAGCCCGACCCAAGCGATAGTCGCAGCCTTCCGAGAGACCCAGGCCGCTTCACGATGACAACTATGACACCTGCGGAAACGACCACTGCGGACATCAAGGCAAAAATGAAGACCCACAACGGTGTATAGTCGGTATTCCATTGTGCTTCGACCACGTACGGGCGATCCATTGTAACCTCGGTCTCAGTCGGAGGGACATTCTCGATCACGTTCGAGGAATTGAGGCGCCATCCCGCGAGAGAGTGCTTCACGAGGAACTCTGATCCGCTGTAGGCAACCCCATACTTGGCCTTCTGCCCACTAACGTACCATCCTGTGCCCGTGGGCTCTCCAAGGGTAGATGTCACGAGGAGATAGTACTGTGTCTGATAGATCAATCGCACACTATGTGGCCTGTTCATGAGGATCTCGACAGATGTTCCGGGCTGAGTCATGCCATCGACGTTCCACGAGAACCAAGCAAACCGTTGCGCTGAGCTATCGGGAATTGAGATGATCTGGGGCACTGGGCCGAGAGTTGCAGTCTGACCTGCATCATACCAAGTTGCATTGGAGAGTACTATCCTTCGCGCGATCTCCGGCGGATCAAAAGCGACGCCTAACTTGTACTGAGCTTTGTATTTTGCAGTTATGGATTTCGGGCCGTCCATATGTATCGATCCGTGGACGGTAGTGCCTGAGTAGTCCCCGACCCATTCAACGAAGACTTGTCGAGCATCCGTTCCATTTGTTCCCTCTGGCGCGACGAATTCAGCGGTGGAGTCGGCATCGAACCAGAGAGTCGAGGGCGAGAAGACTCCGACCGGATCGTATGACATTCGGAGATCGTATTGCGTCTTCCATTGCGCGACCGCTTTCTTAGGGCGATTCATGACTACAGGGTCAGAGACTGTTCCCTGTCCAGAGGCATCTTGCTCCCACTTCACGAAGACGTATCTGGTCCCTTCGGGCCCGGCAGTCATGTTCGCGGCTAGCAACGCTTGAGCAGTTGTGCCTTCGTCGTACCAATCGCTCCCAGAAGGAGACCCATAGAGAGAAACGACTTCGAGATAGTATTGCGTCTTGTAGACGAAAGTGTGAAGCCCTTCGCCGCTAAATGACCAGACGTTGTCCCCGCACTGATACCTAGTCCCATTTCCGCCACCCACGTTCAGGTCGACACTGAGCGTGTGCATGCCTCCAGAAGATAGGTCTAGAGTTTTCGTCTCGCTTGCCGCAATGGTTCCGTTCACAACGCCGTCCAAATAGTACTGGGTTCTTACTCCAACGGGAAGCCCTGTCACCGCGAATGAGACGGAGTACGCTTGCGCTTCTACGAGCGCCGGCATGAGAATGAGAGAGACGAAGACTAGTATGGCGACTCCTAGAGGAACCATCCGAATCTCCGGCCGCATGAAAACAGGGCTCCATCGGTACACTTGCGCGAGACTGCTAAAATGCATTACACCCTCGAATTTGTCATTGCTGTATCAAACAGGCAAGGTAGTCATCATTCCGTTGTCAGATTGATTGCGCTGTTCGGTAACATACACGGCCTTTGGACGGCCCCCGCCTGTGTTCGAGCGGCAGGCATGATGCCTACGATTGCGGATTCCTGAACCTGCCCGTAATGGTCATAACCAGTTACCTGCACCTAGTGAGACATGGTCTCCACTGCGTATGCGCGAGGGAGAAGCAGAGAGTACCAAGTGCTCAAAAAGTTGAGGCACGAGGGATGGTACTGTAGCAGAAGCGCGGCATCCCACGGGCCTGTGGATGTTTTCGCGGGAAAGGGCAGAATGGTCCGCATGATTCAAGTAAAAAGCGGACGAGCCAGGCTCAGGCCTGGCGACAGGGAGGTCCTCAAGCTTTGGGCCCAAGCATATGGTGGCGTGGCTGAGGTCTGGTACTTCGGCAGACGCGTTGGTACGAAGATAGAAGTGGTTTGCGACGCTACGATAGGCCCATAACTCTCTTTCCTCAAATGCATATGTCCAAGCAAACTTGGTAGCGACAGGGACCCACACTTCTGACCACATGTGCCTCCGTAGTCTCTCCCAAGACGCCCATCCGCCCGAGCACTGGTCTAATCTCCGACAATGCCTTCTTGCCAGCTTCTGATCTTCGACCTGAGTCGACGAAAACATAACAATGCACCACACCACTTTCATTCCTAAGCGCCCTCTTGGCGGTTGGAAGAGATTCGAACGCCAGTTCCGGAAGCGGCAGCAAGACCCGGTCAGCGCGTTCCACAAGTGAGGTCGCAACTAAGCGGTTCGCGTCCCCGCAGATCAGATCTATCACATCTTGCACTCCATTGAGAATGTTGTTCATGGCATGATAGCGAACAGCAGCCGGGTTGATGTCAAGAGAGTAAATCCTCGACGCGTGCGAGTGCCTCGCGATCATGATTGAGAAGGATCCCACACCAGCGAAGAAGTTCACAACGCACTCCCCAGTGGAGACGAGGTCCGCTATTCGCTTCCGCTCGCGGCTCAGTCTCGGCGAGAAATACATCGTATCTACGTTGACCCTGTAGTGACACCCAAACTCACTGTGCACGGTCTCGGTCCGGTCCTCGCCCGCCAACCATTCGAGCTTGCGAGTTCGAAATTGCGAACTAACTGGAGCAATCTGCTCTAGGACCACTCGAAGATTAGGCGCAAGGTCAAGTAAGCTCTCAGCGATACGATGCTTCACACCTTGGAACTCATCGGGAACCTTCAGGATAGCTATGTCTCCAATAATGTCAACACCCTTCGTTAGGCGAGCAAGCTGTTGGGCATCCAAGTGCCCTATGGCGGACTTTGCGAGAAGTCTCATTGCAGAACGCTCTGCGTTACTCCTGAGGTCTAACCCTCATTGCGGGTCAAGCGAGAGGCCTACAGCATGTGCGTCTCGTGCAAGGAGAGCGACCCTACTCACCGCGTCTTCGGCGACTAGTTCATATCCCGTGGCCTTCGCGATTTCCTTCGCAAATTCTCTAATTTCAGATTGATATGGCATCGCATTGATCGGAAGCCGTTGCTTCGATTCTCCTAGCCAACTGTATCCTTTGAGCTCGATAATGTCCGGCGGAGCTTCCATTGCAAGTTTCGAGTACCCCGCCGGGTCATGCATATTCTGACCTTTCACTAGTGTGAGCCTCACGATCGTTCGGGCGTGCTTGAAGCGATCCATCAATCGAAGAGATGTTAGAACCCTCTGCCACACATCAGGAATCATTGGATGTGTCACGCTTTCGTAGGTCTGAGCGTCGGGGCCGCACAGGCTCAGGTACAGGTTTGTTGGCTCTGTCTGGTGCTCTATCATTTCCTCAAGCCTATTGGGCATAGTACCATTAGTCACGAGGAAAGAAGACATTCCCCTTCGAGCGATCTCCCGGACGAGAGGCTCGATGAATGGATAGAGAGTGGGCTCACCGTCAAGAGAGATTGCAACGTTGGTCGGATTCGTCGATTCTTCGAACAACTTCTGCGTAACATGTGGATTGGCCTTGAAACCAGTCAGGAGTTTCCGTTGCGCCTCAATAGCGTCATCCAGAATCAAGTCGGGAGGATCCCAAGCATGTTCGGACTTGAATCGTTCAGTTGTGTGGAAACGCCAGCAGAAGACGCAGCGCAAGTTACAGAACTGCAGGGAGGGAGTAAACTGCAGGCACCTGTGACTTCGGATACCATACCATCTCTTGTAGCACAGCCTGCGTCCCTTGAGTGCAGCCTGGGTCCATCTGCAAATCTGAATGCCCGAGTGCGTCCCAATCAACCTGTAGCCTGCCCTGAGATATCTTCGCGCCGTGACCGGACGAAAACTTGAGCCTGTCTGGGCAAGTGAAGATCGCAGTATCATTCTACCTCGAGCCCTCGCGTCATGCAGGGATCTGCCGACGACCAGTTGACTAGGCTTGGCAGGAGACTTTGCCATGTGCCCTCTAACGGTAGGGGATGAACTCTTTGCCTAGAATCTCTCTTGCAACAATTATCTTCATGATGTCGGTTGTGCCGTCGCCGATCATTGATCCTCTGATTTCTCTCAAGCGGTATTCGTCTAGAGTCTCTGTTGTGAAGCCCACTGCTCCGCGGTTCTGTATACAGTCGTTCACGACGCTGAAGGCTACCTGAGGAACCCAGAATTTTATCATGGCGGACTCTCTTGTGAACGGTTGCTTCCTGTCCTTCAACCAAAATGTCCTGTAGCAAAGGAGCCTGGCTGCCTGAAGTGTCGTGTAGTCTTCGGCTATTCGAAATTGAACTGATTCATACTTGCCAATTGGGCTTCCAAAGGCTTTCCTTTGTTTCACGTATTCTATTGACTCATCAAGTGCGGCCTCGGCCATTCCGACCGTCCAGAGGGCGATAAATGCACGCATTAGGTCGAAAGTTTCCATGACGTAATAGAAACCCTTGTTCTCCTCACCGATCAGGTTGCCCGTGGGCACGGCAACGTCCTTGAGTACGAATCCCCCGAACGAGAACAGCCTCCATCCGAGAGCGTCAAACAGATACTTCTCGAACCCCGGGCGATCGGTTTCGACAAGGAGCATGCTGACACCTTTTGCGTCACTCCTCTGCCCTGTTCTCGCCATGAGACAAAATGCTCCGCATTCGTTGATGCCTGTGATGCATTGTTTCTCGCCGTTGATCACATACTCATCACCTTTCTTCACAGCTCGGGTTGAGATCGATCCTGCGTCCGAACCAACACCGGGTTCCGTTGAAGCGATGCCGAGCATCTTCTCGCCGGCAGCGAGCGCGCGCAGCCACTTCTCCTTCAGCTGTCGTGACCCATGCAGGTAGAGTATCTCAGCCATGATGTCGCCAAGGGGTATCTGCCAGCCTGCCCGGGCCAGCTCTTCGACGGCGATTGCCATAGTTGTCGCATCTGCTTCTTGACCGCCGTATTCCTTGGGCAGTCTCAGACCAAGCAAGCCAGCCTTTCCCATCTTGCGGTAGAGGTCCCACGGAAATTGGCCCTTTCGTTCATACTCGCGGATCTTCGGAGCGATCTCTTTCTGCGCGAACTCGTGCACAGTCCGTCGGAATAGTTCCTGTTCACCGGTAAGAGCGAAGTCCACTCTCGTCTACCTCAATTCAGGCGATGACTCGTAGTATTCTTTGCATTCTTCATAAGCTTGTTCTTGCGCCTGCCTCAATGATCAAAGCACGTCAAAGTGTTGCGCGGGTCGGACTAGCCACAGATCTTGCCGAACGGGTCTTGAGGGCTGTCGGGAAAAGCACTCTCTCTGAGGTCTTTCTTGACTCTCCGTTTCCTATACTGAGAGAAAGTGCCTATGATGCGGCTTGATATCTTTAGTTCTGAGAGTCGGCGCAAAACTCTATGCTCAGCATGTGGGTCCAAAGCGGCAACGAGAGTACCAGTCGATGACATTGACATCAATTCTTCCGTTGAGAGCCGAAAGCGTCGAACCAAGACGTCAACCTCGCTCGGGATTGGGAGCGCTGCGAAATCCAAGGAGAACCCAGTCTTGGATGCTTCGGCCATCTCATTGAGTGCTGAAACCAAGCCTCCTTCAGCGGCATCATGCATCGCGTGGACTCCGGGGATCTTTGAGAGCGCCAATGCTTCTCTCACGCAAGATTGAAACTGGAACTGCCGACTGAGTCGAGCTGCCTCAGATTTCCCGAAAAGTCTACTCGCAAGGTTCCTCCGCATCTGCGAGAATGTGGCGATTGTCTCGAGACCGATGTGCTTTGTGCAGAGTATTCTGTCGCTCGGTCTTGCCCCCGCGGGAGTGATTATGTCTCTGAATGGGGCAAGTCCATATGCCGTGCATACTCCGATCAGGTCGCTCATGCCTTCGTATGTTCCAGTGTGTCCCGTAACTATCTGCATGCCAAGCTCGTTAGTGGCGTGACATGTCTGTCTCATGACAGTCTCAAAGACGTGTGTCGGGGTATTGGGAGGGCCGAGCAGATTCACGGTGCAGAATTGAGGCTTCACTCCGAAGACTGCGACATCCGATGCAGCGTAGTGGGTGAGTAGCCATCCGAACCAGGCCTTGGGAACGCCGACGCAAGGGTCTGTCGATATTACCAGGCAGAGATCGTCAGTAATCTTCTGTACTCCGGAATCGAATCCGAGCCTCGGAGGGACTAGGATTGAGGAATCTCCTTTGATGCATCTGATGACCGCCGACAATTCCTTCGGTCCAAGCTTACCCATCAGCCGTGCACCTTCCGCCACGCTGTGCTGTCTCGGATCTTCGATGCATTTGTTCAGCTAAGGCATGGGTTCTCTGCGGTTGTATGACAGGTTGCTGCTGTCTGACTGGCAAATGAATAGATCTGCGTTCTGATTCATGTGTGCGCGGCCTACTTGTAGAGATCAATGAGCCCTCTTCTAATCACGACTATCATTAGTACCACGCTGATCACTAGTTCTGGAAGCAAATAGCTCCCGTTGTAAAGTGCCGAATAGGTGTACGCGTTGGCTCCGATATCTACACCCATGTAGACAGTGGGAGCATACGTGGCGAAGAATATCACTCCCGAAACAAAATGGGCGAGGAATCGCCCTCCGACTCCCAAAGCTACGCCGGTAAGCTCATGCTTGGGTAGCAGACCGGCGAGGCCAAGCGCACCAAAAGCGATCGGATAGTCTAGCAAGAGCTGTGCAGGATGGACAAAGAATGGTCCAGCAAAAAACTGGACCACGCCATACGCAACGCCTGCCGTGACACCCAGTTTTGCGCCGCGCCTTAGACTGAACCAGAAGAGCGGGATCATGCTTCCTGCCGTCACTGAGCCGCCTTCCGGCCAAATCGAGAATTTGACAAAACTGAGAATCGTCCCCAACGCTATCGCGACAGCCATTTCTGCGAGAAGCTTAGTTCTAGACCGAACGGGTCGCTCTGGATCAAGCTCCGATTTCGTGCCTTGCGGTTCACTCTTCATTCAATCGAACCTCCGTTGGGTTCCGCTGGGCACCCACAGATCCCCTAAGAACTCCCTGTTCCTACGCCAGCATTGCCTGGATCAGGTTCAAAGGGTCGACGGCTCCAGCCGCCCTCTCAGCCGGGTATACCCAGCTCCCCACGACTTGTGAAGCTGCGCCACACTATATAACTCAAGTGATCTTGATCGACTCGTCCAGGCTACCACCACCGCTGGAGGCGTTCTGAGCAGGGCGGTCTTGTGTCAACCTCGACGTTTTTGTATCACCGAGGCTCGATGTGTCTGGAAGACGGATGGGTAGGGAAGTTCAACTCTATCAGAAACTTGCAGAAGGCCGGGTTAGATGTACTGCCTGTGCTCGATACTGTAACATTCCAGAGGGAAAGATAGGGTTCTGTGGCATCCGTCAGAACTTGAAAGGCACATTGCATTTACTTGCCTACGGTAAGATCGCGGCCAGCCATGTTGACCCAATCGAGAAGAAGCCGCTGACGCACTATATGCCTGGATCTAGGATCTTCTCGATATCGACAACTGGCTGTAACTGGGCTTGCGCCTACTGCCAGAACTATGATATGAGCCAGAGGCGAGCCGTGGAAGGGACTAACACAACACCCGACCAGATTGTACGTCTAGCTGAACAGTATGGATGCCAGAGCATAGCGTACACCTACAATGAACCGCTTATCTTTCTTGAGTTTGCGCGGGACGTGGGAACTCTTGCGCGCAAGCGAGGACTCCGCAACGCGTTCGTTTCGAATGGATACGCCACCCCAGAGGGGGTGAGGATGTTGAGTGATTTCCTCGATGCAATAACGGTGGACTTCAAGGGTAACGGAGAAACCAACTTCCTTCGACACAATGTGGGGATCCCTGACGCGGAGCCAGTCTATCGGACACTCCTAGGCCTAAAGGAGGCTAAGATCCACATAGAAATCACAGATCTGATCGTGCCGGAAATTGGCGACAACCTTGAGGAAGCACGAAAGCTTTCCCGCTGGATCTATGAGAACCTTGGCCCGGATATCCCAACGCATTTCCTCAGGTTCCATCCTGACTTCAAGCTGAACCAGTTGCCACCAACACCTGTCGAGACACTTGAGCGACATCATGAAGTGGCGAAGGCTGAGGGGCTCAAGTACGTCTATGTCGGCAACGTTCCAGGACACCCGCTCGAGAACACGTACTGTGCAGGATGCGGCTCTATAGTCGTCAAGAGATACGGATTCGACATCATTGGCTGGTACATGGACAAAGACAACAATTGCCTGAGTTGCGGCGAGCATATTCCGATCGTTGGAACGCTCAATCAGGCAGCTAACGACAACCGGTTCTTCTCAGTCGCGATCAATGAGTAATTCCTCACATGGCGAGTAGAGGAGTCTTCTCTAAGGAAACCATCGAGGGAAGCATCAGGAATCCTCTAGCGATGAGAACTCCTTCAACAATTCCTTCTGTCGACTCGTCAACTTCGTCGGAATCCGAATCAGAATCTCAACGAGCTCGTCACCTTTGCTCCCACGATTTCCGGGCATTCCCCTTCCCCTCAATCTGAGAACCGTTCCAGGCTGAGTTCCCGGAGGGATCTTCACCCTCGCCGCGCCTCCGAGTGTGGGAACCTCGATCTCCTTTCCCAAAGCCAAGTCTGTAAACCCAAGTTCTGTGCGAAAGATGACATCGTTTCCGTCTCTCTGCAGTGATGCATGTGGCCTCACATGCACGACCACATAGAGATCACCGGGTGACTCTCCAGCCTCGCCAGCTTCTCCTTCTCCAGCCAATCTCAGGTTACTGCCGGTATCAACTCCCGGTGGAATCTTAATCGAAATCCTTCGAGTTCTGCGCACTCTACCTGTGCCTTTACATTCCTCACAAGGAGAATCAACAACAGTTCCTCTGCCGCGACAGACACCGCACGGTTGAATACTCACGAATCGCGCAAAGCCCGCTTCCCTGACATGTTGCACTTGCCCGGCGCCGTTGCATTTCGGGCATCGTCTTGGGTTTGTTCCTGCCCTTGCACCCGTCCCCCGACAAATCTGGCAGGCTTCAGTTCGTGGGACTTCGATCTCGCGCTTCACGCCGGAGTAGGCTTCTTCGAGCGAAATGGTGGCATCATATCTCAGGTCTAGTCCGCGCGATACGCTACGTCCTCCTCCGCCACCGAAGAAGCGATCAAAGATGCTATCGAACCCGCCAAACCCGAATCCAATATCCTTGAAGATCTCTCCGAAATCGACTCCCCTGAAGATATCATCCCGCGAGTATCGGCTATCGATTCCTGCGTGACCAAACTGATCGTACTGCACTCGTTTCTCATCGTCTGAGAGGACCGCGTATGCTTCCGAGATCTCCTTGAACTTCCCTTCGGCCTCTGGTGACTTGTTACGATCAGGGTGGTACTGAAGTGCAAGCTTTCTGTACGCGCTTTTGATGTCGTCCTTGTTCGCATTACGAGAAACGTTCAGAATCTCATAGTAGTCGCGTCTACTCAAGCTCTCTCAGCCGTTGTCGCCCTGCGCAATCAGGTTTCACTTTTTCTCGTCCTTGACTTCGTATTCCGCATCAACAACCTTCTCTCCAGATTCACCTTGAGAAGGCTGACCTGAGGTTGTCTGCTCGGTCTTGGCCCTTTCTTGGGCAACCTGCTGATATACGGCCGTTCCCACTTCTTGCAGAACCTTTGACAAAGTCTCACTCTTCGTCTTGATGAGGTCGACATCCTTGCCCGCGATCGCCTTCCTCAGCTCGTCAGTCGCTCCATCAAGCCTCTCCATTTGGTCTTTTGTCAGCTTCTCCGCGAGATCCTTCTTGGTCTTTTCCGTTGTATAGATCAAAGAATCCGCATTGTTCCGGACCTCTGCCTCTTCTTTTCGCTTCTTGTCTTCCTCAGCGAATTCCTCAGCGCCTTTGACCATTCGTTCTTTCTCTTTGTCTGAGAGCTTTGTGGACGCGGTAATCGTAATGCGCTGTTCCTTTCCAGTTCCCAAGTCCTTTGCGGACACGTTCAGTATTCCATTTGCGTCAATGTCAAATGTGACCTCGATCTGCGGCACACCTCTGGGAGCTGGCGGTATACCCACGAGGTTGAACATTCCAAGCGACACGTTATCGCTCGCCATACTCCGCTCACCCTGAAGTACATGAATGGTTACACTCGTCTGGAAATCCGCGGCGGTGGAGAAGACCTGACTTCGTTTTGTTGGAATCGTAGTATTCCGCTCCATCACTCTGGTGAAGATGCCCCCGAGCGTCTCAACGCCGAGTGAAAGCGGAGTAACATCAAGCAGGAGAAGATCCTTGACCTCTCCCGAGAGGACCGCTCCCTGGATCGCAGCACCCACAGCGACGCATTCCATGGGGTCAACCCCTCTCTCCGGAGCCTTGCCCAATGTGTCTTCGACGAACTTGCGGACCAGGGGCATCCGAGTCTGCCCGCCGATTAGGATTATCTTGTTAACATCGCCAAGGGTCAGCTTCGCGTCCTCGATCACCCTCTTTATTGGCGCTCTGATCCGCTCGACAATTGGAAGAGCAAGATCCTCCAACTTAGCCCGAGTTAACGTGAAATGGAGATGTTTATCCTGCACTATGAATGGCAGATCCACGTCTGTGGTCACGAGCGTTGAAAGCTCGATCTTCGCTTTCTCAGCTGCTTCTTTCAGCCGAGTCATCGCCATCTTGTCGGTACTGAGATCGATCCCGCTCTGTCGCTTGAATTCATCAATCAGATATCCCACGACGGCGTTGTCAATGTCAGCGCCTCCTGTCTTGGTGTCTCCGCTTGTGGCTAGGACTTGAAAGACGCCTCCCCCAAAATCCATCAACGTAACGTCGTGTGTGCCGCCGCCAAAGCTGAACACAAGGATCTTCATCTCCTTCTCGAGCTTATCCAACCCGAAAGCAAGGCAGGCGGCGGTCGGTTCGTTGATTATTCTAACAACCTCAAGTCCAGCTATCTCGCCGGCGTCCTTCGTCGCCTGTCTTTGATTGTCATTGAAGTGAGCGGGGACCGTGATAACAGCCTTCTTGACCGACCCTCCCATGAAAGTCTCGGCATCACGCTTGATCTTCTGAAGTACAAACGCAGAAATCTGTTGAGGCGTGTATTCTTTTCCATAGATGGAAACCTTGTACTCCGTGCCCATCTTCCGCTTGATCTCAAACACAGTTCCTTCCGGGTTTACGGTAGCCTGTCTTTTTGCTGGCTCGCCAACAAGCAACTGCCCGTCTTTTGTGAACGCAACGACAGACGGGAACATCTTTCCTGCCATCGTCGGCCCTTCTGCGCTGGGAATGACCGTAGGCCGGCCAGCCTCCATAATGGCCGCCGCAGAGTTGGTGGTGCCAAGGTCGATTCCCAGTATCTTCTCCTTAACAGGTTGTCCTGAACCGCTCAAGTCTTCTCACCCTCAACAGGCTTCGGATTAGCGGATTCCGCAATACGCGGAACCGCAATTTTAACAATACTCGGCCTGATCAGCTTTCCTTTCAAAGTATAGCCCTCCCTGACTTCCTCCATGACCGTTCCTTCTTCTTTCTCGTCGCAGGGAACGCGTTCAACGGCCTCGTGCAACGTTGGATCGAACTTCCTACCGATCGACTCGATCCTAGATAGGCCCTCACCGGCAAGCAGATCACGGAACTTCCTCAACACGATCTCAATACCTTCTGCCACGGCGCTTGCACATTCGACATTCCTTGCAGCTTTCAGCGCCAGCTCCAACTCGTCAACAATTCCAAGCAAGCTCTGAATCAGCCGCGCCTTCCCAGCATCAATTCTGGACTCCACTTCTTGGTCAAGGCGTCTCCGGTAATTCTCGAAGTCTGCTTGAGCATACAGAAGCTTGTTGAGATGCTCCTTCGACTTGTCCTGTTCCTGCCTGAGCTGCTCTCTAAGCGAAACGACCTCATCAACAGCTATCTTCCCCTCCTGATCCACTTGTGGTTCAGGGGTTGTCTGCGGTTCTGCTGCCTGGGCAGTCTTCTTTTCTTTCTGTTGTTTCGTTGACCGTGCCTTCTTTTCGGAGGGTTGCTGGGAGGGCTTCTTCCCAAGATCGGCCATATGGCGGGCCCCTTGGACGGTGTTTCAGGGACGCGAGAGTCTGAGAGCGCCAAAGCCTTTTCCTATAAGTTTTTTGGCAGACCTAGGCAATTAGTGCCAATCTCGGTTGGAGATTCATAGTGTCACAGAAGTCTCAAGACACCGTGGTCGTCCTTGATTTCGGGGGGCAATACTCCCACCTCATAGCCCGACGGATCCGGGAATGCGAAGTCTACTCCGAGCTCCTGCCTTGGAACATAGAAGTCAATGAGATTCTGGCGAAGACACCGAAAGCAATAGTCCTCTCAGGCGGTCCAGCCAGCTTGAGTGATCCGAACGCGCCGAGATGTCAGGATGGAGTGTTCAATCTTGACATTCCTGTGCTCGGTATCTGCTATGGACTCCAACTGATGGTCGACCTATTTGGGGGAAAGATCGAGCGTCCGCCAATGCAGGAATACGGACGGACCACCGTTCACTTCGATGACCAGGCAGACCTCTTCAAGGGACTTCCAGATGATGCCATATGCTGGATGAGCCACTCCGATTCCGCAGCGAAGCTTCCTGACGGTTTTGAAGCAATTGCGCACTCAGAACATACCAAGTACGCAGCAATCAGAAGCAGGAACCGGTTGCTGTTCGGCGTACAGTTTCACCCAGAAGTTGCCCACACAGCCCGCGGGACCGAGATAATCCGGAACTTTCTCTTCGAAGTTGCAAAATGCCGGCCGACATGGAAGGTGGCTCCTTTCGCAAAGGACATGATTGCTGAGATCAGGCGCAAGGTAGGAAGGGAGCGCGTTCTCTGCGCAGTCAGCGGGGGAGTCGATTCAACAACAACCGCAGCCCTTGTCCATGAGGCTGTTGGGGACCAGCTGATGTGCATTTTCGTTGACCACGGACTCATGAGGAAAGGGGAGCCCGAGCGGGTGCGGGATGTCCTCGAGCGCATGAAGCTCAAGACCGTCCACGTGGAAGCGTCCGAAAGATTCCTGAGACGTCTGAAAGGAATCGCGGACCCAGAGCAGAAGAGAATGATCATCGGAGAGGAGTTCGTCCGCGTTTTCACCGAAGTCGCCAATGAACATGGCAAGTTCGAGTGGCTTGCTCAAGGCACGCTGTATCCCGATGTAATCGAGAGCGCTCACACGGGAAGCCCTGCCTCAAGAATCAAAACTCATCACAACGTTGCCGGGCTTCCCGAGTGGACCGAATTCAAGTTGATTGAGCCCTTGAGACTCCTCTACAAAGACGAAGTGCGAAAGGTCGCATCCTCCCTCGGGATCCCCACAGCGATCACTGCCAGACATCCGTTCCCTGGGCCGGGGTTGGCCGTGAGAATTCTCGGCGAAGTGAATGAGGGGAAACTCGCGATATGCCGTGAAGCTAGTGACATTGTCGAGTCAGAACTGAGAGCCGAGGGCGTCTATGAAAGAATTTGGCAGGCGTTCGCTATGATTGGTGACGACCTTGCGGTCGGAGTCTTGGGCGACGAACGAAAGCTGGGACACATTGTTACAGTTCGAATCGTCGAATCGGTTGACGGTATGACCGCGGACTGGGTTCGTGTCTCAGAGGACGTGCTCTCGCGGATAAGCAACAGGATAACCAATGAAGTCAAGGACGTGACGTGGGTCACGTACGCAATCTCGTCTAAGCCTCCGTCAACTATCGAACCCTGTTGACTCGTCGTCAACTGCTCAGGGAATCATGCCCACTGGCGCCGGGGCCCTGTCAGCCGGGTCATCACAAGTGTAATCCGCCGGGCTGGCTAGATAACTTGGGACGACTGTTGACTGAGTACAAGATTGGGGATCTTGTAATCACTACTGTTCGGGGCGACATTACGCAATTTCAAGTGGATGCTATCGTGAACCCCGCAAACAGCCGATTGATCATGGGTGGTGGCGTTGCAGGAGCGATCAGACGAGCTGGAGGCACAACAATCGAGAAAGAGGCGCTTCAAAGGGCACCAATCGGGATCGGTGATGCGACAGCGACCAATGCAGGAAAACTGGCTGCACGGTATGTGATCCATGCCCCCACAATGGCGCTACCAGCGATGAGCACAGATCTGGAGAGCGTTGAGAAAGCCACTTCCGCTGCACTCAGAGTTGCAAGGAACCTGGGGCTCTCAAGCATTGCAGTTCCAGGCATGGGTACGGGAGTGGGAGGAGTCCCAGTTAACGATGCAGCTCAAACAATGGTCCGCGCGATCAGAAAACACTTTCTGGAGGGAACAACCCTGACGCACATCTTCTTAGTGTCCATTGATAGGGACTTGATCAGCGCGTTTGAATCCGTCTTGCGATGAATCTCGACTTCAGCTCTCTGGTTGTGCTGCAAACCCACGTAGCCCCTGGGTTCCAAGATCCGTCAACACATATGGGCGAAAGCCTAGACTTCTGTAGCAAGATCTGACCTTCCGCTGCAGAGAATCCAGTCCGCACCTTGCCATGAGAAAATGGGACTCGCACTTGCAGTCTGAGGAGCCTATTCCTTTGACCAATACTCTGATACTAGAATCCCTGAGAAGCGCAGTGTTTACCTTGCATTCTACTCTGCTCTTGGTTCTCGCGACAATTGCTGAGACCAAGCACGTCGAATCGGATGAAAGGATCCAATCTATATGCCAGAAATGCTTCTTTTCTCGACTCAGATGGCGGCTGAGCCTCCATTCTAGGGAGGTTGAGCCCCGGCCCAAGGCAGAACCAGTGTAGAGGTACAGGCCTCGTTCGAGTACGATGGACAGATGTCTGCCGACTGCGATCCTGCATGGTTGGCCCGAGCGAATGATCAATGTGTAAGCCCCTTGGTGGTTTCTCTCAGTGGAGGGGCCATGAGATGCGTTGTTCTTCAACCCCAACTACCACCTAATGACACTGGGAGTCTGATCGGTAGGTCAAGATTCCACTTGCATTCGATGCAAATGAGTTTTCACGCTGCCAACTCGCAGTCCCCTCAACTCGCCAGATTATTCATCCCTGTGCTTCTCGTTCCGGCGAGGGTGACATCAGCACTTGTTCTTCGCCGACCTCGGCCACTCATACTCCTGCCGCAAAGTGCTATGATAAGGGAGGACCTGCACGGTCTCGGTCAGCGCTCGGTGAAAGGGGTTCAGTCTTCTGATGATTCCAAGGCCTTGAACCCGTACGTCACCCAGAAGACAGCAATCACCGCTCCGACTAGGACGCCAGAGGCGAGGAATACCGCTGTCCTCTGCCACAAGTCCAAGTTCCCTGCATAGAAAGCAAGATACAGCACGACAAACGCGAACCATATTGCAGCAGCCAAGATCGTTGCCGCCAGTCTTGAAGCAAGAGGGACAGTTCGAGGTTTGCTACTCATCGGATTCGCCACTCATCATGCCCTCATGAGAACTCCGCTATTATGACTATCTATTACGCCCGGTGCTTCCATTCCTCAAGCGTCCTTCAAAGTGTCGCCAGATCCTCTTCGGACACACTTTCAGGATGTATTGGCCTGAGCCTACGTTCCGCGGGACACCGCAAACCGCCTTAGACAAACCAGTCGGGAACGCGACGTTTCCCCCGGCGCTCAAGAGTAAGCCTGAAGAAGCGAATGGACTCACGCCAGCTGGACCTTGGAGACATCAGTTGTATGCTCCTGAACACGCATCTGAGTCATCGCAGGGCATCAAGCGCCCCTCCAGGGGGGGTCGAGCGTTTGGACACGGCTCTTGTCTTCTGCGTTCCTCGCAGCAGGTGTAGCAACACACTGGGCATCTGGAACCTGACGGAAAGGGGACGATGTTCATTCTGCCCGAGAGATTGCAGTTGACAACGAAACGTAGCTTTAAAGTGCAGATTCTCCTCAAACCCTATTTCGTCCCAGCGTGTATGCTCGGCGAACACGAGTCACGATGACTTGATTGTGGTGCTGCGAACTGAAAGCATTGATCTTGGCTGGGGGATATGCTACTAGGCTCCGACCCCTAAGCTATGCACTTCCAAAGCTCCTCTTCCCCGTTGGTGGCAGGCCCGTCCTCGAGCAGACGATCGATCATTTGTCATCCTTTGGTGTAGACGAAGTCATTCTAGCAGTGAAGTATCTCGCTGATGAACTGAAAGAGCACTTCGGGGAAGAGTATCACGGGGTGAAGATCAAGTACTCTCTTGAGCCAAAACCTCTTGGCACCGGAGGGCCGATCGCGTTCGCACGCAAATACTATGGAAGCAAGGAGACGCTGCTGGCGATGAACGGCGACATCTTTGCGGAGATCAATATAGACGCCATGAGGAAAGTGCATGAATCCAGTGGCGCCCTCGCAACTATCGCATTGCACGAGGTAGATGATCCGACACGTTTCGGGGTTGCGAGACTGGACGAATATTCAAGGATAGGGGAGTTCGTGGAGAAGCCAAAACTGGCCGACGCCCCGAGCAAGCTAATCAACGCTGGCACTTATCTGTTGGAACCAGCGGCAGTTCAACGTATTCCCTTAGGGCGAAAGGTCATAATTGAGCGCGAAGTCTTTCCTGCCCTTGCGAACGAGGGAAGACTATTCGGATATGTACACTCGGGAACCTGGTTCGATATCGGAAATATCGACGACTTCCGGAAAGCCAACTTCATGGTACTTGAAAACAGAGCACCCAGCAGCGTGATCGTTGGAGAGGATGCTAGAGTCTCCAAGTCAGCAAAGCTGACCTACCCGGGGCTCATAGGCGATCACACAACTGTGGGAGACGGAGCGAACGTGGGCCCCCGCGCGATTATTGGTCGCCATGTGCGAATCGGGGAAAAGGCGAATGTCGTAGAATCCATAGTGTTCGACAACGCTGAGGTAGGCAGCAACTCCTCGATTGAGGGAGCTGTAGTAGGCGACTCGGTTAGAATAGGGAGGGAAGTTGTGATACAGAAGGGATCGGTGATTTCGAGCCACGTAACGATTCATGACAATGTCCGTGTGACGCGCGATGTGTATATCCATCCTCACAGGGAGATCAATGAGGACATCTTGAATTCGGGGCATGTTGTGTAGGATGACAGAAGTATTGGATGAACGGCGTCTCTTCGGCACCAACGGCGTCAGAGGCGTTGTCAACAAGGAGCTGACGCTTGAGCTGGTCACAGAGCTATCCCAAGCCATCGGGACCTTCTTCAAAGGAGGCAGAATGGTTGTGGGCTCTGACGGTCGCACGAGCAGCCCAGCCTTCCGTAACTTGGTCATGGGCGGACTTGCTTCGGTTGGATGCAAGGTGTACGATGTCGGTCAGGCTCCGACCCCGATGATCGATTTCTTAACACGGGCTTGGAAGGCTGATGGGGGGATCGCGGTCACTGCAAGTCACAACCCGCCTGAGTACAATGGAATCAAGACAATCAAGTCGGATGGCGTGGAGACAGATCGGGATGAAGAGCTTGAGATCGAGAAGATATACTTCGCCCGATCTTGGAAAAGGCCCGATTGGAACCACGTAGGCGACGTACTAGAAGAAACGGGGGCGGGACTTCGCGAGTATCTCGATTCGATCAAGAAACAGGTCGATCTCGAGAAGATACGGGCGAGGAATTTGACGGTGGCCATTGACCCGGGAAACGGTGTTTCAGCACTTACGGCGCCAACGCTCATGTCGGAACTCGGTTGCAAGGTCCTCACGATCAACGCAAATGTAGATGGAAGGTTCCCTGGAAGGCTTTCTGAGCCTAGACCAGACACGATCGGCTCGCTCATGAGTCTGGTGAAATCGTCGGGCGCTGATTTTGGTGTAGCACTCGATGGTGACGGAGACCGGGCAATATTCGTGGATGAGACAGGTGAGGCACATTGGGGCGACAGGAGCTTCGCATTAATCGCCGACAATTACTTCTCGGTCAACCCCGGCCACACAATAGTGACACCGGTCAGCTCCTCAAGGGCAATAAAGGAGATCGCAGATTCACGTCACGGAAATATCGTCTGGACGAAGGTAGGAAGCGTCGACGTCTCCCATAAGATGATAGAGCTAGGCGCCGATCTCGGCGGAGAAGAAAACGGCGGCATATTCTACGCGCCACACATCCCAGTTCGAGACGGATCCATGGCTGCAGCACTCATAGCGGACATAGTCGCGAAAGCTGGAAAACCCCTCTCGGAACTCCTATCGGTTCTGCCCACATATCAGCTCTCCAAGGAGAGGGTACCCTGCCCGAGTCACCTGAAGAAACTGGTTCTTGCCAGCTTGCGTGAGCGCACAAGCAAGCACAATCCCGAGACTATCGACGGCGTGAAGGTTATGTTCGAGGACGGCACCTCCGTCCTGCTGCGGCCAAGTGGGACAGAACCAATCTTCAGAGTCATGGCCGAAGGAAAAACCGTGGAGGCCGCGAGAAACTTGGCTGATCAATACAAGACCATGATTGCGGACATTATCAAAGAGAAGAATCGTGATGCTTGACGTCTTCACAGTCGGCACGGCTCTGACGGTCTCCGTGGTCGCCTTTGCAGTTACGTACTTGACGATCCCCCCCCTTGCATCCTGGCTCAAGCATCGAGGCATAGTAGGGATCGACGTTCACAAGCTTGATGGACCAAAGATCCCTCAGATGTGCGGGCTCTCAGTCATAGCTGGTCTTGCGGCAGGTCTATTTTCGTTGGAGCTAGTCGCTGGACATTCGCCAGATATCGTTGCCTTTCTGGGAACTGTGGTGATCGCCGGCATAATTGGTGTTGTCGACGACGTTCGACCATTGAGCTCAAAACTAAAACCCGCCTTGACAATGCTTGCAGCAGTTCCGATTCTTCTTCTGGGCACGTACGACCCTCACCCCATCTTTCCGCTCATCGGTGCCTTCAGGTTGACAATCTTGTACCCGATGCTCATCTTGGTCGCGATTCCGGTGACGGCTAACGCAGTAAACATGCTCGATGTCTTCAATGGTTCTATGAGCGGGACTCTCATGATAGTCTCGCTCACGCTTGCCGGAGTTCTTGCTTTTGCTGGCAAGGCGACAGCTATGGGCTTGGCCTTAGCATTGTCTGGTTCTCTGTTTGCGTTCTACCTGTTCAACCGATACCCGGCACGCGTCTTCGGAGGGGATGCGGGAAGCCTAGCTTGCGGGGCTGCGGTCGGCGCGGTTGCCATAATCGGACGAGTCGAGTTGGTTACAGTTGTCGCGCTCGTGCCGTACATAATGAACGCATTCTATGGTCTTGCATCCGTCGGCAGGTTGTATGAAAGACGGGAGATCAAACCTCGTCCTGTCAAATTGAGAAATGACGGGTTGCTAGAAGCGACCGCAGAGAGAGGCGCCCCTGTGACTCTCACGAGACTTATCCTTGCTGAAGGCCCCATGTCTGAGCGGCGGATCGTCAGCCTCATGCAGGTGCTGACTGCCTTGTCATGCGCCCTCGCCATTTTCGCGTTTTTCCTTGTCGAGGCGTGATAGCATGAGGATTGTTGCTCTCTCTGCGCTCGCGATTTTCGTCTCTCTCTCTGTGATCTTTGGAGTCTCCTTGATCGTGAGAGCGACGATTTTCATGCTACCGTATTCCATGACAGAATTCCGAATGGTCGTAGAAGTCCTGAGAGTGCTTCTTGCTCTGGCACTAGCTTATTCTTGGCTTCGTGTCGGGAAGGCACTTGCTGACTGGTACTTCTGGCGATCCGTGAGCTTCAGAGGCCGAGATGAGTCATAATGACGCGTAATGGATCTTCCATCTTGGCCAACACATGACCTGCCCTCCGTCTCTGACGAATCGCATATTTGGGGTCGTTCAGAACCCTATGCACCCTTGCGACTGCCCTGTCAACGGACAGGACTCTCTCGGCGAGTCTGAGCTTGAACAGGAACCTGTCCACATATGTTGGCGCAGAAGGATAGCAGCTGATCGTTGGAACTCCCATTAGTGCCGCTTCTGCACTCATAGTCCCTCCCGCACCAATGAAGACCGAACACCGCGTTAGTAGTTCGATAGCATCAACCACTCTTGGCAGAACGGATGCCACGCCAGCCAATTCCCTTGTTAGCATTTCGACTTGCTGCTCGTATCGAGGGAGCACGATAACCCGGATACTTAGCTCGCTGAGCGAATGGGCCAGTTGCGTGATAATGCTCTTCCTGAATGATGCGGTTTGAAGATATGATGCGTATTCTTCTTCAGGTCGCATGAGGGCAATTGGTTTCTCCCCATCGAGATGTGACACGCCCGTGAAATCCAACCTTGGAACATATTCTCGAATCCACACCGCAGGATCCAAGGCATTGTATCGAACTATGTCGGGTGAACCCAAACCGTAGCCTTTCCACGCGTTCTTGGGAATTGCTTTTGGAGTAAACAGTTTCCTTGACAACGGAAGTGTGAGCCTGCAAACTGCCTCGGCGTGTGGAGAGTCGCAAATTGAGTAGTGGGGGATACGAAGCCCATATGCGACTCTTGCGGCTTCAGGTGAACAATAGGAGATCGCGATGTCAGGAATCCTGCGTCCCACGAATTCCGCGAGTTCAGTAATCCTTTTCGAACTCTCAGCAAGTTTTGTGGATAGATCCGCACCGCCGTGCCTTCCGATGACCGTTGCACTTGTGTGGCGTATCTGAAGAAGCTGTTCGACTTCCCTGTAGTGCCTAGTGGTCACAAAAGCGTCATGTCCACGTGCTGCGAGTCTGGTGACTAGGACTGAGAATAGATTTGCCTGTTTCGGGGTCAACACGTCGATCCAGATTCTCATCGTTGGCTACCCGCGAGATTTGTACTGCATGTCCTTCGCCTCAGTATTAGAAGACTCTTTGGCAAAATGCGAACCCACGACACTTCCTGACGGAAACAGAAGATTTAAGCCAAATACGTGTTTCATTCGAGGGTACGCTCCGGTGTTTCTGGATGGCCCCCTCAGAGCTTATGGCGACGACCCCCGACGAGATCCCACCGAAATTGAAGGCGGGACTCTTCACGGTCGAGATGGTGGGACTGGGCTGGATGGGTTTGCCTTTAGCATGCCTTTTCGCCAAGGCCGGAGCACGCGTTATCGGAGCGGACCAGAATTCATCCATAGTGAAAGCCATCAATGCTGGCAAGTCACCAATTAACGAAGAGGGATTGCCCGAGCTTGTGAGAAAAGTCGTATCCTCCGGCAAGTTCACAGCGACTACGGACACTGCAGACGCATCCTCGAAGAGTGACGTGATCGCCATCATGGTACCAACCCTGATAGATCGGCACAAGAGACCTTACTATCAGCATGTAGAGGAAGCTTGTGTGGAGATCGGCAAGGGAATTCGTGCGGGCTCCCTCGTGCTTTTCCAGAGCACATGTGGTCCCGGTGTCACGGATAGAGTTGTGAAAGCCACGATCGAGAAACATTCAGGACTCAAGGCCGGACAGGACTTCGGAATGGCCTACAGCCCGATCAGAGCAATGGGAGGCCACGGACTAACGGACCTGCGCAAATATGCGCGAGCCGTAGGAGCTATCGACAAGAAGAGCCTTGACGTCGCGGTCGCGGTGTTGTCCTGCATCGTTGACGGTAATCTCATCAGAACTCGAGACATGCCCACAGCTGAGGCGTCCAAACTCTTTGAAACCATCTACAGAGATGTAACAATAGGGCTCTCAAACGAATTTGCGCTTTTTTGTGAAGAGGCACGAGTCGACTATTTCGAGGCGATGAGAGCGGCAAATTCCCAACCTTACTCTCACTTGCTAGCACCAGGAGC
>CAZRNA010000018.1:0-24757 GCA_964601325.1 uncultured Candidatus Bathyarchaeia archaeon | reverse complement strand
AACGTGCCTATTTCCTGGTTTGCGTGTTGCACTGACATCAGCCGAGCGTTCTCCAAGTTGGCTTTCAGGGAGCTTGGGTCAACGAAACCCTGGCGATCAACATCAAGCTGAGTCTTCTCGAAACTCTGCGTGGTGAGCTTATCGACAATTCGGAGAATGGATGTGTGCTCAATCTTGCTTGTGATGAGGCGCTTTCCCTTGTAGTAGTTGGATCGTGCTGCTCCTAGGATGGCTATGTTGTTGCTTTCGGTTCCGCCTGAGGTGAATATCACTTCCTCTGGGCTCGCATTGATCTTTCTGGCGATTGTCTCTCTTGCTTGCTCGATCGCCTCGCCCGCTTCTTCCTCCAGCTTGTAACCGAATTCACCGGCCGGAACGCCGTATTTGTCCATCATGAATCCTTCGACTAGATCCAGAACGGCGGGGTCTAGCCTGGTGGTCTCGGCATTGTCGAGGTAGACGACCCCTTGTTTGTTACTCACAGAGTCAACCGGCTGTGACAAGCTGAATCGCCCGGGTTGAATGCAAAGGACGGTTAAAACCTGTCCCTTTACAATGCAGTAGATTCACCACTGCTGCAATATCTGATATCGCGGTACTGATTGCTGGGCTGTTTGGCTGACTAGCACGTAATCGGGATCAACTTCGCGGCGCTAACATCGACGACGCCTTTGTCAGTCAATCGTATCTCTGGGATCACGGCAAGTGAGAGAAATGACATGACCATGAAGGGCGACGAGAGTGTGCAACCGAGACTGTGAGCCGCTTCGGAGAGACGTTTCTCGGCTTTGTTGACTTCCTCAATCGGTCGCGTGGACATTAGCCCCGCAAAAGGCAGCGCAAGTTCGGCCAGTATCTTGCCGTCTCTGGCGGCGACCAGTCCACCTTGAATTCTAGCGATCTCATTAGCAGCTAGGGCCATGTCCGAATCGTTCGCTCCCAGAACGCAGATGTTGTGGCTATCGTGGGCGACGCTACTCGAGATCGCACCGGTCTTGAGGCCGAAGCCCTTCACGAACCCGCGGCCAATGTTGCCCGTTCGCTTGTGTCTTTCTATCACAGCGATCTTCAGAGTGTCTTGCTCGATATTGCTTTGGATCTGGGAGTCCCTGACCGTAATCTCTTGGCACGTCTTCTTTGTCAGTATCTCTCCTGACGTGTCGATCACTACGATCCGGGCCGTGCCGTCCTTCATGCTTGACCTGACTACGAAATCTGAGGGCTTGAGCTGTCGCGTCAGCCGGACCGTTCTAAGTGATCGTGGAGCAAAAGGAGGTGAGTTGATCTTTGTGGCGAGAACTCCGTCCTTGGCCACTATTCGTCCGTCTGCGATCACCGTTTCAACTTCCATGTTGGAGAGGTGTCTGGTCAGGACGATATCAGCCCGCTTTCCAGGTGCTATTCCGCCGATCTCATCATCTACTCTGAAATGCTCCGCTGTGTTCAACGTGGCCATCGTGATGGCGTCAATTGGATCCATGCCCTCCTCGATCGCTCTTCTTACGTTGTGGTCCATGTGACCCAGACTCATGAGATCGCTTGCATGCCGATCGTCGGAGACCAAGATCGCCCGTCTTGAACTCAGACTGTGACTCTTGATGGCGTGAATGAGCGCCGACAGATTGTGCGAAGTGGATCCCTCTCTGATTTCCACTACGCATCCGAGACGAATCTTCTCAACAAGTTCTTGCTCGGTTGTGCTTTCGTGATCCCCACTGATTCCTGCAGAGAGATATCCGCTCAGTTCCCTGCCTAACAAACCCGGTGCATGTCCTTCCACAATCTTTCGCGCATGTTGGGTCTCTTCGATCATTAGTCGAAGGTTAGGCTCTCCTGCGAGAATGCCAGGGTAATTCATGACCTCGCCAAGGCCAACGATCCTTGGCCATTTGAGCATCTTCTTGACTTCTTTAGGTCCGATCCTCGCGCCTGCCGTTTCTAGATTCTTCGTCGATGGAACGCATGATGGCGCTTGGACGTAGACCTTCAATGGGATCTTCTGGGTTCGTGTTATCATAAGCCGGACACCGTCTACTCCAAGGACATTTGCGATCTCGTGTGGATCGATCATGACGGCAGTCGTTCCTCTTGGAAGTACGACCCGGGCAAATTCCACCGGATCGAGCATCGTGCTCTCTATGTGAATATGCCCGTCAATCAACCCTGGAAGTGCATAGCGCTGATCTGCCTCAACCACCACGGACTTGGGTCCGACCAGCGGCTCATAGTCGCCGACGGCGGCAATTCTCGTACCTTTCACTACAATCGTTGTATTGGGACAGAACTCCCGCGAGTAGACGTTGACAAGTGTAGCTCCCCTGATTACAAGATCCGCCGGAGCTCTGCCTGTCGATGCATCGACCGACTCAGTGCGGTTCATCAAGACTAACAGCCCAATTCAGTTCTGTTTCCCTCATATTTCACACACGCGCAAGTGGCAACCTTTTTCTTGCCGCTGAACTGCCTACTCCCTGTCTGTCATATGACAAGGAAGTTGTTCTGGGAAGACGCATACGTCAGGGAGTTTGATGCCACAGTTAGCTCTGTCGATGGCAATCAGGTTGTGCTGGATCAGACCGCATTCAATCCCCGAGGCGGAGGTCTAGTTGGCGACCTGGGAACGTTAGACGGGGTGCGAGTTCTCGACACGATCAAAGCAGGCGCAGATTCCATCGCACACGTCTTGGAGGGAACGCACTCGCTATCAGCTGGAAATACAGTCCACGGCGTGCTCGATTGGAACAGAAGGCACAGGATAATGAGGATGCACACTTCAGCCCACCTGTTGAGCGCCATTTTCAACAAGGAGACCGGTGCGCTCATCACGGGAAACCAGATAGAGCCAGAAAAGTCCAGGATCGATTTCAGCCTAGACGATTTTGACAGAGAGAAGATGCTCGTCTATTGCACTCAGGCAAACGAAGCGATCACTGAGAATCCGCCTGTGAAGACGTACTTCATGAAAAGGGAGGAGGCACTCAAGATACCGGGCATAACCAAACTCGCCAGTGTGATGCCACCTGACGTTAAGGACCTTCGAATAGTAGAGATCGAAGGACGTGATCTGCAAGCTGACGGTGGAGTGCACGTGAAGAACTTGGGCGAAGTCGGCAAGATAGAACCGCTGAAATTCGAGAACAAGGGCAAGAGCAACAGACGAATGTACTTCACAATCCCTTGATTGTGGTGGAGACTGACAAGCTAGACGTGACGTAGATGGGCCGCGTTCCTCGAAGAGAACGCCTCACGTCGCGAGAACGCGTACTGGCCGCAATATCGCTTCACAAGCCCGATAGAGTTCCCATGGCGCTCTCTTTCTATCCGACTATGCTTCCTCAGACGGGAGGTAAAGACGCCGATGAACAACTCGGGACGGATATTCGATTCGTCGAGTTTGAACCACCAAGCGAACAAGACAAGTTTCTACAATACTTGGAACGCCTACCCACTCATATGACCGTCGGGAATCTTAGGACGCTAAGAACATACTCCGAATGGGGGTATCACCCAGAAACCCCCGGATCTGAGCCTCTCGCAGGTGCTCGTACACTCGCTGATGTGAAATCATTCTCTTTCCCGAATCTTCTCGAGAAACGGCGCTATCAACATTTGAAAGAGAAGGTCCGGAAGATCCATTCAAGAGGAATAGCCGTGGCGGGTCTTCCTCCACACATGGGAGGAGAAATCTTCGAGGCGGCTCAGCGGTTGAGGGGATTCGAGCAGTTGATGTCGGATTTCTTTCGCAATCCGCAGTTTGTCGAGTATCTCTTCGACCAACTTGCCAGCATCGCCTCGCAAAGCGTGGCAATCCTTGCGGGCGCCGGGGTTGACGTGATCTGTCTGGATGATGATGTAGGTGAACCGAGTCGCATGATGATTGGTCCTGATCTGTGGCGGCGCTTCTTGAAAAGTCATCTTTCCCGAATAATCAAGACAGCAAGCACCGAGAATCCTGCAGTGCGTATCCTCTATCACAGCGATGGCTACATTGAGCCGATAATCCCTGACTTGATTGAGATTGGAGTCAACGTGATAAACCCCGTCCAACCCGACGTCATGGACCCAGCCGCACTAAAGGAGAAGTATGGAAACAGACTCGCGTTCTGGGGAACCGTCGGAACCGCCTCAGACTGGCTTTACGGCTCGCCCAGAGCGATCGAAGATGAAGTGAAGGAACGTATTGGAACAATTGGGAAGAAGAAGGGTCTCGTAATAGCTCCAGCCTATGATCTGGAACCTAAGGTGAAATGGGAAAACGTGCTAGCGTTCGTGAGGGCCGTGCGCAAGTACGCCTAAGGATAGAATCCTCAACAGACCCTAACGGCCGGACGCTGATAGGCATATGCCTGGGCAGGAAACTGCTGGAAGTAGTACTCAGTCGGAGGCTGGTAGCAGTAGTACTGAGGCGGAGGCTGATAGGTATACATCTGTGCAGGAGGCTGGTAGCAATAGTACTGAGGCGGAGGCTGATAGAAGACCTCGGGAGGCTGGGGGGCTAGACGTTGCTCAGCCGTGTAGCATAGCTGGGGCATGTAGACTGTGTATGGAACCGGCGGTCTTGGGACATAGTAATACGACATTCTGACTCACTTGCGACAAGAACCGGAGCACCCAGAATAAACCTTGCGTGTCGTATTCCACTGACCATGACAAACTCCTCCTTGGAGAATTTTGGGTTTCGCAGGAGATTGTACATGTCGATTCGGTGAGGAATATCCTCCTGACTGATTGTGATTGTCGTCCTGGAAAGTCAGGTTAGTAAACGGCTAGGGGATTATTTCGCAGCTGTTGTATCGAGGATACTCGAATTGCTCCATGCGGATCTTTCCCTTGGCGATTAGAGCTCTGACTTGAGGGAGCGCATCATACAAGGAGCTCATCATATTCCTGACCGTGCCACAGACTTGGTTGAATCCTTCGTCCCCCCAAAGTTTGGTGGCGTTCGCGTAGAGGCACCGCCCTCCGCAGATTTGATAGATCTCGCATCCGGTGCAGGGTTCTGACACAGACACGGCATCTTTTAGGCTCCCGGGAGAAGTTCCTCGGATGTTTCCCAAGTAGAAGTCTTTCATACCTGCCATGACTGGGCATGGGGTTATGTTTCCATCCGTTTGAATGTTGAACATGATCCACCCAGCGCCGCAGCGGAGTCGGGTTGATTCACCCATCAGGAACGAGTGCATAACCCCTACCAACGGGTAGAGTCTCAAGACTTCTCCATTCTTCTCCATGTGCTCGACCCAAGCACGAATGAGTCTCCTCAATCGAGGATCGTAACTTCCTGTGGCCCATTCTGCGAATCGTCGTTTTGGGAAATCGTTCTGCCAAAACAATGCGTCAAGTTGCCAGTGAACTGACGATACAGGCAATTCGTTGCTTTGGATCAATCCGAGGACTTGGCGGTCGATCTCGGTCTCCTCTCCGACCGTCATCCGCGCGACTATCTCGCCTTTGAAACCGTTCTCGCGAATCCTAAGGACGTTCTCTGCAACATTACGATAGGTTCCTCTTCCTCTATAGTAGTCCGTCAACACTTCATCACCATCGACCGAGACGAGGATTGTTTCAAACTTGTTCACATATTCGGGTTCCAGTTTGCTGAGCAAGAGCCCGTTAGTCTGAATCATGAATCTACAGGTCGTCAGCTGATCCATGATTTCTCTCAGCTTGTCCATCTGAAGCAACGGTTCGCCGCCGTAGAATACGATTGCAGGGTCTCGGTCTCTTTTCATGAATTTCTGCAGTGTTTCTGTATCATACGCTATCGAGCTGGGGAGGGAGTAGTCGATTGCGAGGTCACGGAAATCACTGCCGAAATCTTCGCAGGCCTTCCCGTAGCAGTACCTGCACTTCATATTGCAGTTATTCGTCAACGTCACGTAGAAGTGCACCGTGAACCTCCCCCAGCATATGCATGCAGAGATTGCCCTGTAGCATACTCGCATTTGACTGTCACGGAAACGATTATTGGAGGATACCTTGGAGGGACTAGCTGAGGATTGCACGAGGCATGGCGATCACTAAGAAGAAGTTAGCGCTGCTGCACACGGTGGCCGGACTCACAACCACCTTTCAGCAACTGTGCACCGAACTGATGCCGAACGTTGAGATATACCACATCGTTGACGAAAGTCTGCTCAAGAATACGATTCGAGAAGGCGCGCCCAGTCCCGCTACGTACAGGCGGCTCGCGAGCTATTTGCGGGGAGCCGAAGAGGCTGGCGCCGATGCCGTGCTGGTTACCTGTTCTTCGATGGGACCGTGTGTCGAGGCAGCTCGTCCCATGATCGGGATCCCAGTGATTCGTGTTGATGAACCAATGGCTGAGAAAGCAGTTCAGACGGGTGCGAGGATCGGCGTCGCCGCAACTCTTGCGACAACCCTCAAACCCACTACCGAACTGATCGAGCGAAAGGCTGCACTAACCGGGGAAAAGCACACGGTCACGTCCAGGCTCTGTGAAGGCGCGTTTGAGGCTGTTGTTGGAGGAGACACATCGACTCATGATCGCATAGTCAGTCAGTCCTTGCGTGAACTCGATGCGAAGACTGACGTGATAGTGCTGGCTCAAGCCTCGATGGCAAGAGTTCTGGATACGATGAAACCTAGCGAGTTGCATGTGCCAGTCTTGTCGAGTCCGCGTCTAGGAGTCCAGTACATGGCAGATTTCATGAGCCGTCTGCCCAAGCGGGCCTAGCGGATCTGCACACCCTATGCGGGCTTGACAAACTTCTCAGGGTTTCTGTCAAACTTCTGTTTGCATATGGGCGAACAGAAGTAGTAGGTCCTCGCCTTGTAGTCAGATCTCCACTTCGCGGTCCTTTCCTCTACTTCCATGTTGCATACTACGTCTCTGGTCAATCGGAGCCCTCGTCAGACCTTCAGCTAACGAGACAGATCAGGCTTACCGTTGACAATTAGGAAGATACTATCGGCGACTCTCTAGTTCTTTGGCACGCGTTTCGATGAACTCCACGACTTTCTGTTCAGTGTACTTTCCTGCTTCCTGCTGTTTCTTCAGATGCTCCTTGATCATGGTTAGAAGCTCACCCATCTTGATCGGTTTGACTATGTATCCGTCTGCCCCTTTGTTCACGGCTTCTACAGCGTTCTGCAACGAAGGATAGCCTGTGATGATTATCTTGACCATCTTGGGAGTGGTTTCTTTCAACGCGGTCAATAGTTGCACGCCATCCATGTCCGGGAGCCGTATGTCAATCAAGGCCAACTTGTAGACCTCTTTCTCCGATTTTCCAATTGCTGCTCGTCCATTCTCAGCGGTATCGGCAAGGTATCCTTTCTCCTCTAGGACAGTTGTGATGGATTTGCGTACCGTCTCGTCATCATCCACGATGAGGATCCTCACCCGTTCTGTATCCGTCATCCCTTCTCCATCTCCTCAGTCTTCGGCGTGATTGGAAGCGTTACTGTGAAGGCTGAGCCTCTCCTGGCTGACTTTCGACCCTGCCTAAGCTCTCGTGTCCTTCCACGAACCGTTTTCCAGCCGACAGACCTAGCACCATCCCCTTCGCCTTGGTCGTGAACAGTGGGTTGCAAAGATTCTTCACTATCTCTTTCTTCATGCCCACGACTGAGTCCACGAAGCTAATCTGAAGGTTACCGTTCGATTTCTGGTTTGCGATCGTGCGTGTGCCTCCTTGAGGCATGGCGTCGAAGGCGTTCTGCATTAGGTTGAGGAATACTCGCCCCATCTTCTCCGCGTCGACCTCTATCTTGTCTGAATATCCAATGCTCTTCTCGATGATAGCAAGCATCTCCTTCTCTCTAGTCCCAAGCTTGGGACCTAGCTTCGTGTTGAAATAATATGCTGCGCCTGTGATACTTGTCAAGGGATTGCTCAAGTCATGTCCAGCCATCACAGTCAACTCGCCGAAGGCAGCTAGATCTCATAGTTCTCCGCGATCTGCTTCGATGCGTGTCCTAGTTTAACTTCTGAGAGAGTACTTGTGGTCGGTACACCGTCGGCTGTCCATCCTCTGAGCCTGTAGTACTCGTCGAGCATGGGATCCAGCGCGACGGTTGTGTTCTTCGAATGCCCCTCCGGCAACGGTGTCTCCAAGAGCCTCATTGGGAGTGAATCGTCCTTTCGACTGAAGCCGTCTCTCGCGTTGAAGATGCGTTCAAGGTTGTAGATTCTCTCGCCGATACTGATCAGGTCCATCGCTGTGAAGGGTACGCCTGTAGCAGTCTGAAGTAGGTGTGCGTAGTGGCCCGGATTCATAGCGAACTGCGAGAATCGACAGAGAACCATCGAGTCCGTTGCGGCTGAGATATCTTGGAGGAGTATTGTGAGGCTGGCTTTTCCGTCTGTCTTGAATCTGTCGACAAGGCAGGGGTTTCCTAAGACTTCCGCGGAGATCATGTATCCGCGAAGGTGGCATGCTCCTCTGTTCGAAGTGGCGAACGCTAATCCCATTCCCTGGATGCCTCGAGGATCATATCCTGGCATCTCAAGCCCTTTGACGTTCATCGAGCACTCTGGGTGTCCGTGTCTTCGGGCAAGTCTAAGCGAGCCTTCAGCGAGCTCGTTCCCAATCCCTGATCGCTCACCAATTAGTCTGACACAATTCACCATAGCCTCAGCGTCCCCGAACCTAGGACCGCCTGAGAGATGACCTGAGGCAGAGAGTTCCATCGCACATGCAATCGTGCTGCCGGTTGAGATCGTGTCGAGCCCATACTCGTTGCAGAGGTAGTTTGCTTCTGCAATGCCTTCTAGATCGCGCACGCCACAAGCGGCGCCGAAAGCCCACACCGTCTCGTATTCCGGTCCCTCACCCTGTCTATCACTTCCCGGAATTTTCGTTGCCCTTCCGCAGGCAATTGTACAAGCATCGCATGCGACTCGCTTCTCTAGCAATCGCTCTCTGATGGTCTCTCCGGAAATTGCGTCGGCGTCTTCATAGTATCCTCTCTGAAAGTTGAATGTCGGGAGCGCTCCGATCTCATTCATTATGTTCACGAGGACTGCCGTACCGTAATTCGGCAGCGAATCCTTCGTAACAGGATTCTTGGAAATCGCTTCGAGACTCATCCGTGCTGCAACAGTGAATTCCTCTTTGTTCGCCATCGTTGGTTCGCGGTTTCCGAGGACAGCGATTGCCTTGAGGTTTTTTGAGCCCATGACAGCTCCAACGCCGCCTCTGCCGGCCGCCCTGTGTTTGTCATTGATTATGGAACTGATCAGAACCTGTCGTTCGCCCGCTGGTCCGATGTAGGCTACCTTGGCATCTTTGTGGGTCTCGGACTTGACGGTGTCTTCTGTTGCGTGAGTGTCGAGCCCCCAAATGTGATCGGCATTCCGAATCTCGGTCGCGTCATCATGGATCCATATGTAGCTTGGTCTGTCTGCTCTGCCGTCGAGCACCACGGCATCCCAGCCGGTGCGTTTGAGCTGAACTCCGAAATGTCCGCCTGAGTTGGAGTCAAAGATCGTTCCAGTGAGGGGGGATCTGGTTGTGACTGAATACCGGCCAGATGTGGGCGCACCGCTCCCGGTCAGCGGGCCAGTTGCAAAGATGAGCTTGTTCTCTGGTGAGAGCGGGTCGATTCCACGTGGGAGTTCGCGAAACAGTATCTCGGCACCTAGGCCTCGACCGCCTAGGAAGAGCTCCGCTTGTTCGTTCGTCAGAGGCTGTGATGAGATTTTCTTCTTAGTGAGGTCTATTCTGAGAATTCTTCCCATCCATCCATGCAAGATTCCATCGCCTTCCTCTAGAAGTCCTTGAATTTCCTGTACGCGTTGTCAGGGCAAGTCTTGCACTTCTTCACGTACACGGTTTGGACTTCCAATGGTTGTTTGGTAACGTAGTTGCTCGGGCAGATCTTGCACGGAACTTCTTCTACAAACCAAGAACCGTCGTACCTCGCCCAGTTCAACGAGTTGATTATGTTGATTCCGTTGCTAGTGCCGATCCGGAATCTGTCCGGCCGGAGAAGACTCGGCGAGTTCGCAGCGGCGTATATGCTTCTGATTGCTTCTAGGAAGTTGGTCACGCCCCCGGCTGCCTTCACACCAAGTCTGTCGCCGACCCAGTCACGCATCAGCTTCAAGTGGGCGGGGTAAGCTCCCATCGGTCCAAATCCAGTGGAGGTCTTGACAAAAGCTGCGCCTGCTTCCTCGGATATCCGACAGGCTTGCACAATTTCCTCGTCCGTGAGGTATCCGGTCTCAAGGATGACTTTCACTGGCGCTCCATCCGCCTTCTTCACCACCGCTCCGATGTCGTCTCTGACGAGCGTTCGCATCTGTCGGCCTTCGTCTCCCGAGGATACCGTCATGTCTCGAATGGCGCCCACATTGATCACCATGTCAACCTCGGTCGCGCCGTTTGCGATCGCGTCTGACGTCTCAAAGGCCTTCGACTCAGTTGACATTTGGCCAAGCGGAAAACCTACAACGCATGCGACGCCCACACGACTCGATTTGGATTTCAAGTACTGGGATGCTTCGCGCACCCACCATGAGTTGATGCAGACAGTCGCGAATCTGTGAGCATCAGCCTCATCGCACAGCGATCTGATCTTCTTTCTGAGAACGTGGGGCTTCAGCTCTGTGTGATCGATCAGACCAGCCATCTGTTCCTCGTCTAGGCGCTCAGCGACTTCGCGAAGCGACTGGGCGGGAATTCTCAAGATCGTTCTCCAATCTAAGAAGGGAGGTTAGGATGGGATGAATCTTCCTGCGTCTAGGCGCATCTAACCAGCCATCTGACCAATAGAGAAGCTCGGTTTCAAGCTCGAAAACGCGATTCTTGTTGTTTGTCCTATACCAGTAGCTTTTTACCTGAGGCGGCCATCTGCGTGCTGGAGAAGCGCTCACAGCTGCGTGGACATCCACGAGACTTAGAGCTCTTCCGAGATGAACGAAAGCCAAAGCAGCAATATCGTGGAAGTCTGAGAGAACCGAATCCTAATTCGCGTAACTGCTCATAGTCTGACAGAACGGCGGATGGAGTTTTCGGCGATTATCACGGCCCTACGGGTTAGCCGCTGAGGCTAAGGAGAAATAGAAAATGAGTAGTTTCGAAGAACTGGGCCTTAGCCCAGAGATATTAAGCGCTGTCAAAGCGCTCGGATTCGACGTTCCGTTTCCTATCCAGGAAGCAATCATTCCGCTTCTCTGGAGCGGAAGCGATGTCATTGGTCAAGCTCACACAGGTACTGGAAAGACCGCTGCGTTTGGCCTACCGATCTTGGAGATCGTCGATGAGAAGAATTTGAACATACAAGCGTTGGTGCTCGTTCCGACACGCGAACTTGCGATGCAAGTCGCCGGCGACATCAACTCATATGCGAAGAACACACGCAAGCACGCCTTAGCGATATACGGCGGTCAGTCAATCCATGCGCAGATCGATGCTCTAGAGGATTGTCCGCAAATCATAGCTGGAACACCCGGCCGTATCCTCGACCATCTTGAACGCGGATCTCTGAACTTAAAGAACGTTCAGTGTGTCGTGCTTGACGAGGCCGACAGAATGCTCGACATGGGCTTCATAGATGATGTTGAGCGCATTCTGCAACAGACCGGAAGGCGTCAGATTGCGTTCTTCTCTGCAACTATGCCGGATGAAGTGCGCAAGCTGGCTCGCAGACACATGAAGAACCCGCGCGAAGTTCTAATCGAATCGGAGGACCTCAATGTCAAAGAAATCAAACAGTACTTCTGCCAAGCAGACCGCGATACGAAACTTGACGCACTTCTGAAGATTCTACATGATAAGAGCGTGCAACGCGCCATAGTATTCTGCAGGACGAAGCGTACAACGTTTTGGCTCAGCGAGTCGCTCAGGAGAAGACATGAGAATGCCACGGCGATAAACGGCGACCTCTCGCAGAATCAACGCGACCGAGCAATGGGGGACTTTCGAAGCGGCCACAGCCGCATACTGGTTGCCACTGACTTGGCTGGAAGAGGCCTAGACATTGACGGAGTCACACACATCATCAACTACGATGTCCCCGAGGAACCCCTCACCTACTTCCACAGAATCGGTAGAACAGGAAGGGCTGGCAAGACCGGAACGGCGGTGACGATCGTATCAGGAGACCAGAGCGCCGACTTCAGGGCAATAGAGACCATGGCGGACTATCAGATTGAGCGCCTTGAGATCGGCAGGCTCGAGCGGAGCGCCTTCACTCCGAGGAACGAAAGGCCGGAGAGATTTCACGAGGAAGCTCGCCCTAGGTTCAACAGAACCCCATATAGGCACACTAGGCACAGTCGGGATCCACCCTTTCGAGGCGTACGGGGACAAAGCGGTGCGCCTATAGCGGACCTCCGACCGTGAGAGGCGGGGTTCACATGCCAGTAGCGATGAGAAAACTCACGAGCGGGCGCGGCTCGGACCGCGATCTCGTCTACTTACTCATGCTTGCAAGGAAGTATGGCCTAGAGCCGATCGACCTGCACAATGCCTTGGTGAAGGCAAAAGGCAGCAAAGAAGCATCATGCGGACCTTTGTCGATAGAACTGCGAGAACGTCAAGAGAGCACTTGTCGCTTTATGTTCTCACAGGACGACCGATCCGTCGCACAGGCCTCAGTTTCCGAGGCTTCACTGGCAAAACTCCGAGACGTGCCTCCAGAGTTCAAGCGACTGCTACAGAGCCCACGCTCACAGTCTACTCTCGATGATCAAGCTGAATCAGAAAGACGAATCCGCGACCTTCAATACGGCTTGAAACATGTAAGCTTGAAAGCTAGAGTCACACAGAAGTCAGAGGTAAGAGCGGTCGAGTCAAGAAACGGTTCACCGCTCGCGGTGTGCATAGCAACCCTCTCCGATGGTACAGGAGAGATCCGTCTGCCCCTGTGGAACAGACAGATCGACACAATCGCGAAGAATGACACAGTAGTCATCCGCGACGCCACTGTCAAGAACTTCAGAGGAGAAATGCAACTATCGCTGCCATGGAAGACCGGAACCATCTCAACCGTGCAGTCCACAGACGCAATCGCCCAATAGCCAAGTGCTTTGCCTGATGTCCTCAGACTCAGACTCGTCAGCACGACCTAAATACGACGGCCCCACTCCGACTGGTATCCAAGAGAGTCCAACAGACTTGTCGGAGAACGGCACGGAAAACAAGGTTCCGCAGAAGCTGGAGATTGATAGACCGCAAGATTTCAAGTTCCATGTCGCCTATGCTGTTTATACCCGCGCCTGGGAGGACAACCAGTCCGACGCGTCAAGAGCCAGATTGAATGAGCTGATATCTTCCCTGTCAAAGGACGATACCGAAGATAGCTACTACGCCTTCTATTCTGGGATTCAGGAATACCGTAGGGACTCGATGTCCTTCAGGTCTGGTAGGACGAGGATTCAGACCTCGAGAAAGAGAGACTGGCAACAGAGAGACTCACGCGATAGAAGAGACCGACGTCACCGATAGGAACCATATCCATCTAGCACTTAGAGGATTCCGCCCATAGCTAGTTGGTTTGATCGAGGAATGACTGCGTCCTAGAGAATGATACGCATGCGCTCTGATGAACCGAAACTCTTTTCCCGCAAACCGGGAAACGCGTCCATGAACGTCGATGTCAACCACTAGATTCTGCACCAAGTGCGGAGCCTCTCTCGACGAAAGCACAAGATTCTGTCCCAAGTGTGGGGCCGCTGCAGACGTGACCACCCCTGGACCACTGAAGCGCGAGAGACATCCAGCACGCTGGCTTGCAGTTGGCTTGATAGTGCTACTAATCGGCGTTCTCTTCCTTTTCTCGCAGAAACTTGTGATGCCGACTCAGGTTTGGTTGGCGTATTTCGTGGCGGGGTTAGGAGCCATCCTTGTAATCTCTGGAGTGGCAAGCTTTTCAGGAAGATACTCGCATCGGCGAGAAGCCCGAGTACCTCGACCCAAAGAGCGTGCTGAACCGTCACGGAAGGCAAAGTTCTCGGGACAACTCGGGATTGATCACAATGCTTTGACCGGAAAGAGGATTCTGTTAGAGTTTGATCCGTCCATGCCGTACCAGACCGTCGTGAGAGATTTCGCGCTCGAATGCATCTCCAACAAGGAGAAAGTGCTCATTCTGACCCCAGCCGGAAGCGTGGTGGAGCAAGCCGTCCGCGATGACGAAAGCGTCGAGATAATTGGCCTCACCCACGACCTCATGCTATCTTCCATCCTAGAGGACCATCAAGAGAGACCGCTAAACATCGTCTACGATAGCCTGACCGACCTAGCGCTGTCTGCCGACCCTCGCACAGCCTACAAATTCGCGCTTAACGCATTGAGGCAACTCTCCGACTCAGAAGTGACTGCCGTTTTCTTGCTCAACCCGTCTGCTCATGAACCGAAGGATGTTAGCAGCCTACGAGGACTTTTCAGCAATCAGATAGTCTACGGAAAGGAAGGCATAAGCAGCGTCAAGTTTGCGTAGTCGGATCGAATAGGGTGTCAAGTTCTCGTTTTGGATCAGGTTCCAGTTTTGCTTAGAGCTCTTCTAAGCTCAGATCGGTCACGTTCTTCATGCTTTGCAGTTGTCTGGCGCAGTCGTTGCATACTCGTTTCTCAAGCTCCATTTTGGCGACGTGTTCCTCAACTAGTAGCGGCGTAGGCTCTGCTTGGAGGAAATGTGCCGTGAAATGTGCTCGTTTAGTCGCCGGCTTCCTTTGGCACACTTCACAATCGCTCGCTCGATCACGCCTTCTAAGCATGGAGTCGATCGTCGCCCGTCAACCTCGCAGCTGGCTGCCTAACGCCTCACAACCCTCAATCTGTGCCTGTCCCTAGGTTCAAAACAGTTGCGACTGCAGGGCACTTTCCCAGACGAGCGCCGGCAAGCGACATATCTCTCCACAACCAATGTGGGTGCGAGCTCCCTTGGAGCAATATGTGCTGTCACTCGATCAAGGAACCACAAGCTCACGCGCGGTTCTATTCGACCACAAATGCAGGCTACTGCGATCCGCAAAAGAGGAGTTCACACAGATCTTCCCACACCCTGGGTGGGTCGAACATGACCCGACTGCCGTCTGGTCGACCCAGATCGGCACAGTCAAACAAACCGCTAACGACCGCTGGAATAGGATCGCTACAATCGGAGTGACCAATCAGCGAGAGACAACGATCGTGTGGGACAGACACACCGGCAAACCCGTACACAACGCGATAGTCTGGCAGGATAGAAGAACCGCCTCGATCGTGGATGACCTCGTGTCGAGAGGCTATTCACGATATATCCGAAGAAGCACGGGACTAATTCCTGACGCCTATTTCTCAGGGCCGAAGATCAAATGGATCTTGGACAATGTTCCCAAAGCCAAGAAGAGGGCGAGAAAGGGCGATCTGCTCTTCGGAACCGTGGACTCGTACCTTGTCTGGAAGCTTACTGGAGGTCGAGTTCACGCAACGGACCCGTCGAATGCGTCAAGGACGATGATCTTTGACATCAAAAGGAGATCATGGGATCCGCGTCTGCTAGATTTGCTGGAAATTCCTGCAGACATGCTGCCCGAAGTCAAGCCCTCAAGCGAGATATTCGGCTACACGGACGCGAAGCTGTTTGGACGAGAGATTCCAATCGGTGGCGTCATAGGCGACCAGCAGGCTGCACTGTTCGGTCAAGCCGGATTCGAAAAGGGCGCCGCGAAGAACACCTATGGAACGGGCTGTTTCATCTTGTTGAATGCAGGAGAACGCCCCCCGACTCCCCGTTTCGGACTGATCTCAACAATCGCTTGGAGCCTCAAAGACAGAGTCAACTATGCTTTGGAAGGAAGCGTGTTCATCGGAGGAGCAATAATCCAGTGGCTTCGAGACAAACTCATGATAGTGGAGAAAGCGTCGGATACTGAACGAATCGGACTGGAGACGCCGGACAGCGGCGGCGTCTTCTTTGTCCCGGCGCTTACCGGTATCGGCGCGCCTTACTGGGACATGTACGCCAGAGGCCTCATAATCGGAATCACCCGCGACACAACAAGGAACCAGATCATCAGGGCGGCACTCGAGTCCATCTGCCACCAAACGGTGGATGTTCTCGAAGCGATGACCAAGAGCACGAGAGGTCAGCTGCGTTCCCTCAAAGTCGATGGCGGAGCGTCAGTCAACAATTTCCTCATGCAACTCCAATCGGACCTGCTTGGACTTCCAATTGAACGGTCAGCAATCGCTGAGACCACAGCGTTGGGTGCTGCATTTCTCGCGGGTCTAGCAGTCGGAGTATGGGATGATCTGGACGAGCTGAAGAGTCTGAGAAAAGTCGATAGGGTGTTCAGACCGGCCATGGGGGCGAATGTCGGCGCTGAAATGCGTAGAGGATGGAAGCGAGCCGTTCAGAGAGCTCTGGACTGGGCTAGGCCCGACGACGCCTAGTTCTCCTTGCACGGCGCGGTCTTCGTGATCGCTTGGGTGCACGTTTGGGCTGTTTCTTCTTCTCATACGCGTGCCGCATTGCGATCTCTTTCTTGTAGGCGTTGACCTGTGAGGCGACCTCTCGACTACTCCAGCGCAGGATCGTGCCCATCTTCTTCGCGACCTTAGCACAGCAATCTAGCCCTTCGCATTCCCTGAATGCGATGAGGCTCCTTCGAATCATGAAGTCAGTCAGAGTGAGCGCTGATTCCTTCTCGATTGCGTGAACGACTTCAGCCATGATGTCAGGCTGAGTCTTGCATATTCGTTCTCTGAGCCGCCTATCTTTCTTGAGGTAGTCGAGCACTTCCGTGTAGCGGGAACCGTAGAGGGAGACGAGATGGTCGAGCGTCTCTACGCTGATTCCCTGCGCTTTAGCGAGCGAGTTTCTCTTAGTCTGGATCTTCCCGAGCTCAGTTGGCTCAGCCCCAGGCAGTTTCTCCCTTGCCGTTGCGCATTGGGCACTCGATCCCAGCTTCCTGCAAATCACATCAGTAACGTCCTCTGCGATGCCGCGATATGCTGTGAGTTTGCCGCCGATGACGGAGACTAGTCCTCTCAGTCCTTCTTTCTCTTCGTGGTCGTAGATTATGTGACGACGGGTGACGGATGACTCCTTGACGCCTTCAATGCGCAGGAGAGATCGCACGCCCGCGATCGTGTAGAAGATCCGATCAAACTTCGTTTTCGGAAAAGCCTTCCGGACTTCGGTTTGTAAGTAGTTGACATCCTCTACCTCGGCCTTCACCGCGTCCATGTCTTTTTCATAGTCGGTGTCCGTCGTTCCGATGAGCTCGAAATCAAGCCAGGGCATCACGAAGTATGCTCGGCCATCAGCTGCAAAGAGAGCCACTGCGTCTTTCGTCACTTTGGGCGTCACAAGGTGGATGCCCTTTGTTGTCCGAGCCAACGGCTGTTTCGCTTTTCTGACTCCGTGTACGACCTCATCAATCCACGGTCCCCCGACATTCACGACAAGCCTCGATCGGAACTGTGCCGTCTTGTCCGAGAGCATATCCTCGATCTTCACACCAGAAACCACATCGCTCTCTTTCACTAACCCCACAGCTCTTGCATGATTCAGCAACAAGGCTCCGTGACTCTTCGCAGAAACAACATTCTCCATACAGAGACGTTCCGTTAGCGCGATCTGCGAATCGTAGTAAACGTATGCGCCTCGGAGCCCATTCTCAGCAAGTGCAGGTTCCGCCTCAAGCACTTGCGCTCTGTTGAGGGACTTGTGGCTTGGGAGGGATTTGTCGTAGGAGAGAAGGTCGTAGAGGATCATGCCGATCTTGAGTTTCATCTTGTGAAGGAAACCGCCATAGATCAGGATCAGGAACTTCAGAGGATGAACAAGATGTGGCGCAAGTCTTAGGAGGATTTCCCTTTCTCTGAGTCCCTCCCTCACGAGGCCGAGATCATAGTTCGCCAAGTACCGCAGTCCGCCGTGGATCATGCGGCTTGAACGGCCGCTCGTGCCGTAGCAGAAGTCCTCTTTCTCAAACAGGACGGTCTTCAGGCCCCGCATTGCAGCGTCTCGGGCGACGCCTGTCCCGATCATTCCTCCTCCAATAACCGCAACATCGAACTCCGTTTTGGCGAACTTCGCGAAATCCCTACGAGCAGACATGATTACCGAGCACAATGTTTCATCGATCTGCCTTATACGTTAGAACGCCGCTCAGTCATTGTGGAACGACTTTGTCGAACACAAGTTTGCAGCACACGGAGGGCGGTTTTGAGGGCGCGCGCGGTACGCGAATTTACTACCAATCTTGGATGCCACCTCGAAAGGCGAAGGCCGTACTTGTGATAGCTCACGGGATAGGCGAGCACAGTGGCCGATACGCTCACGTGGCAGACTACTTCACCAAGAGGAATCTTGCCGTATGGGCTTGTGACCATCGCGGACACGGCAAGTCCGGTGGAAAGCGCGGGCACGTAGACAACTTCGATGACTACCTTGCCGATCTGGGTCAGATGATTCGAATCGCGAAAGACCACACTCCTGGGGTCAAGACTTTCCTCTTGGGACACAGTCTCGGAGGTCTAATTGCTACGTTCTATGCCGAGAAACACCCAAGCGACCTCGATGGCCTAATCGCAAGCAGCCCCGCATTAAGGGAAAAGATGAAGATCTCACCCTTGACGGCCTTCATGGGCAGGACATTCTCGAGGATTATGCCGACCTTCACGACTGGCACGGGGCTGGACCCGAACCTCCTCTCACATGACAAGGAAGTTGTGAAGAAGTACGTGGAGGACCCACTGGTCCATAAGGTTGCTACTGCACGTTGGTTCACCGAATATCGTCGAGCACAAGAAGAGACTATGCGGTTGGCAAACGAGTTTACCTTGCCTTGCCTGATAATACAGGGAGGCGCCGATGGAATCGTCGACCCAACTGTGGCGACGGAATTGTACAAGAGAATCAAAGGCTCTGATAAGACGCTGAAAGTCTACGACGGCTTCTACCACGAGAGCCTCAACGAGATTGGCAAGGGAACTGTTCTCGCCGACATAGACACTTGGCTGTCAGCAAGAATCTAGCATCACACGCAATGACCCTGCGAGATCAGCTAGAGGACGAGCCTCTGGCAATCCGAGCGCGATAGATCAACCTAGCGAGCATCGCATATGCGGGTCTGTGTTGTCCGAGTTCTACGAAGCCGCTGGTGGCGCTGGGCAAGTTCAAGTATTGCAGAAGTAGATGAGATGGAGCCGCGCAACTCAAATGAGCGATCTAGCGGGTTTGGTGGGCCTCTTCTTTGCAGGAATGGTAGCTGGCGCTATCAATTCTGTAGCTGGCGGCGGCACCCTCGTCTCCTTTCCCTCGCTCGTGGCCTTCGGCGAACCAGAGATAGTCTCCAACGCGACGAACACAGCCGCGATGTGGCCTGGGTCGCTCAGTAGCGCACTCGGTTATCGAAAGGACACATCAGTCCAGCGCAGCTTGCTTGTCATGCTCGCTATTCCCAGCCTGATTGGTGGTCTTCTTGGTGCCGTGATTCTGGTGATCACGCCCGCAGAGACTTTCAAACACATCGTCCCATTCCTGGTTCTCTTCGCTACTTTGCTGCTTGCTTCACGCGATATTATTGGACGAAAGCTCGGCAGCAATCCTACTGATGAGGAACATCTGACGACGCTTGGACGAATCTGGGGCGCGATCTTTCAACTATTTGTTGCCACATATGGCGGCTACTTCGGAGCGGGCATAGGCATCTTGATGCTGGGATCTTTCAGTGTCATGGGCCTGCGCGACATACACAAGATGAACGCGATCAAGACCCCTCTCGCTACTATCATCAACATTACAGCGTTCTTCTTCTTCGCGCTCAAAGGCTTGGTAGTTTGGCCCTTGGCGATTCTGATGGCTGCGGGTGCGATTATTGGTGGCTACGGTGGCGCGCGCTCAGCCAAACGTATCAACCCTCGCCTTGTGCACTATTGCGTGGTTGCCATTGGATTGTTGGTCTCAAGCTGGCTCTTCATCAAATCATTCTAGTTAACCGAAAACCGAGAAGAAAAGCGCGAATCACAAGGGAGGACCCTACTGGCCTCGTACTGGATGCGCGTTAGGATGAATAGCCTATCATTCTTGAAATCTGCCGTCGCCCTTGGTCTCCTCGACCATATGGATGCGATCCTTGAGCCAACCTATCTTCTCTGCTCCTATAGCGTCAAACTGTGGAACGTAAGGTTTGATGTCTAAGACGGGCGTGCCATCCAAGATGTCCACGCCGGTAACATGGAGTCTCGTTCCGTCAACTCTCACGAGACGAACCAAGGATATTCCAATGGGATTAGGACGAGCTGGTGCCCGAGTTGCAAAGATCCCATGTGTCCTGTCGTCCAAGTACGGCCTAACTATCAGGGAAGGCTTGTCGGATAAGTGGAAATGATAGACGAGAATGAGATGCGAGAATCCCTCAATATCACGAAGTCCTTCAGCATATTGAGGGAACACTTCGATTATGCCTTCAACATCACGAGCGGCAATCGACTGAATCGGCGCACCGTGGGCTTCCTTGAGTGGTGAATGGACGACCCCGACTGGTCTGTACACTACAGCGTCCATGAGACCACGTCCAACGTTGATGGGAGCTTAGCGTCTGTTCGAATTCGATCATGGGCTGTTCGGAAAATAGATGGCGCGGATCCTTGACGCCGCTGTAGAAGCTATCGTGCCACCGAATCCGCCGGCCAAGAAACCGACTCCAACGGCAAGCGTCAGCACCAAGGGATTCCTCAAACCAAGAGCTAGCATCGCGATCAAGAGAACGCTGATGGCGTTGGCTACGCCTGCTGCGAGAAAGGCGCGCGATGGTCGATACAACGTTGAGAATGATTTGAGGCAGAACAGTTCAAGCGTTGCGCCCACAGCCGCATAGATAGGAATTGCCATGAACCCTATCGGTATGAACGCGGAAAGTATTACTCCGTTCAGGATACTTGTCAGTATGATCATGCCTCTCCTGAGGGTCAGTGCCCCGGCTACCAAGAGAGGTGCCATGATGAACACGCCAGCGAGAGTGGGCCCCGGAACGTGGAAGGCTCTATTGACGAGCGGGCCGACCGCCATATGACCGATAGCTGAGACAACCGCCATTGCAGGAACAACCGTCGCATCTTTGGAAGTGAGTTTCACTGCGATCCCCTCACATCTCGCAGAGAGCAAATGAGGAGGATAGATTACATAAATGCGAAGGGTAAACAAGAGTGCTTACGCCCCCTACGGCACATTCGGGGGCTCCTCAAGGATCCGGGAATCTGTTGAAATCCTCTTCATGCCACGAGCCCAAAGACCCTCGGAGGTTCGTATCTAGTACGAGCTCGAATATCGGACTGGTCACTGATGCTTCTCTAGTAGCTCCACTACGTCCGGGTAATCTATGCCGAGGGCCTTGACTTTCTCTAATGTTGGCACTCCGTTCTTGGTCCATCCTCTTCTCTCGTAGACTGCGTCCTTCAGCCTCTCGTATTCTGCTTCACGATATTTCCGTAGAACTTTCATTTTCTCCTCAGTTGTTTTGCCCGTTGGATCGAAGTCTACTTTTTCCTTGAGTTGCTTGTCGTAGCGTTCTTGACGGCTTTCATACTCTTCCTTCGTCACTGGCCCCACAGCACGATATGGTATAGCGTCGTGCTCCCTTGTGCCGTAGCCCATCCTCAAGTTGAAGATTCGTTGGAAATTGTACACTCGCTCACTCATTGAGATGATATCGTCAGACGTGACCTTTCTTCCCGTGACTCCCGAAAAGAAGGCAGCGTAGCTCTCAACGTGAGCCATCATCTTTGCAGGCTCCTTTGACTTGCTATTGTTCTCTGGAGTAACGTCATTCCATGGCAGTTTGCACAGGCCGTTTAGGCTGAACCATGTGCGGAACATCGGGAACCAGTGCAAGTTCTCGGCCTTCTGCTCAAAAGTCGGCATCAGCTTGTGCACCATGTCTAGGAATATCAACCAAGCCTCATCATGTTGAGGACCCTTCAACGCGAGCCCGTATCCGCCCTGCTGAGCCAGCGACTCCTTGGTCACATACTCGGAGAACTCCAATCCTTTGGTTTCCATACCAATATCGTTCAGGATCTTCGGATCGGCGCCATACTTCTCAGCAAATATCCGCTTCATCTGCCTGATGCCTTGTCCAACCACGACGCCGAAACCGTTGCCGCTGACCATCTGATGGACCAATTCAAGGCCTGCCTCCTTGTTGCCGAAACTGAGATCCAAACCACCGGTCGCTTTCTTGTCAACTAGCCCCAGTTCGTAGCACTCCATCGCAAAGGCGATGCCCGTACCGATGGAGATCGTATCTAGACCGTACGTATCACAGTAGAAGTTCATCTCGATGATATAGTCGGGGTCAAAGACTCCGCAGTTGCTGCCGATGCCAGCGATAGTTTCGTACTCCGGGCCGTCCACGTAGACGCTCTGTCCACGAAATGGGCCTGTCTTGAGTTCGAACCCTTTGACACCATGAGCGCACGCCAAAGTGCACCCCATCCAGCACCCGTCGAAGCCTTTGTGGAACTTCCTTCGGTAGACCTCTCTGCCAATATTCTCTGCTTCACTGTGGCTTCCAAATCGAAAGTTGTTTACTGGGAGAAGATCGAACTCGTTCATTATTGGAATAAGATGCGTGGTTCCGACCACTGCCATTTCGTTCTGCCTGGGGTCGAGCGCTCGTATTTCCTGTGCGTGAGCGGTCCCTAGTTTCTTGACTAGCTCTGCATCGGCTGGACCGTTTGACTCTACTGTTATTCCGCGAGAATATTCCGCGACTATTGCTGCTATTCTTTTGTTGCGAAGTACTGTTCCGATGCCGCCTCTCCCCGCTTGCTTGATTCTATGGGTCTTACGGGCCGCATCATACCAAGAGAAATTGAGACAACCTATGAGCGTGTGCTCAGCTGCTGGGCCTGATGAGACTACGGAAATGCTGTGAGGTTTGTCTCCTCCATATCGCTGGGCTAAGGCGTCTGTTAGCAAGTGCGTTTCGGAGGGGAGCCCGGATCCGTCTTCTATCTGGACTATTCCGTTGTCTCCGTCTATGAAAATGACAACGTCGGACTTTGCCTTTCCTTGAATCTCAAGCGCATCCCAGCCGGCAAACTTTAGGTAAGGACCAAAGTATCCACCGACATTCGAATCGATCACAGACTCTGTTAGTGGAGATATCGTAACTGCAATACTTTTCCCGCTCCCCGGGTATACTGGCGTCCCGCCCAGCGGACCGCAGGCAATGCAGATCTCGTTCTCCTGACCATCCCATTTGGTGATTCGATCCTTCGGCAAGGCCTGCCAGAGAAGCCAAAGATCAAATCCTCGGCCGCCTGTGAATTTCTCCTTCATATCATTGGCAAGTGGCTTCTCGACAATGCGCTTGTCCGAGATGTTGATGTACAGTGTTCTGTTGTTGTAGCCTCTTTCCACTTTGCCAAGCTGATACTTGAACTCTGCAATTGCCAATTGTGCTATCCTCACCCGACACGAAAGCAAGAGGGAGATATGGCAGAGAGATAGACTTTCTGTCCATATTCATCAGAAGTCTTTTTGGGGAGTGGAACAGCCTAAGGAGAATTGAAGTGGGAGTTTGCTCAAGTCTTCTCCACCGAGTGAACTGGTTTCTGCCATAATGTCCACTAAAGTTGTGACAGTTGGGGCAGCTGATAAGGTCAGCAAAGCGCTTCAGACGATGGTTAAGCACAAGATTGGAAGTGTAGTCGTTGTCGAGAAGGGAAAACCTGTCGGAATCCTGACAGAACGAGATGTCTCGATGAGGATGGCAAAGGGGCAGAACGTACGAGGCATGCTCATTAGAAACGTAATGTCCAAACCTCTTGTCACGATCACGCCTTCAGCAGAAGTCTGGCAGGCTGTGGAACAAATGGTGAGGGAGGACATCGTGCGGCTTCCCGTTGTCGAGAACGACCGACTTGTGGGAATGGTAACTGAAAGAGACGTATTCCGCTGGATGATCCAAGTAGCATATGAGCCGAACCTGCCCGAAGACCTGAGGAACCTCCTCGAGTCACGCGCTCAAGCTCATGCGCTCGCCCACTAGCAGTCGAGAAAGTCTCGACGAACCCGCAAGCCACCCCCCACCGAAGCCCCGAGAACCCTGCCAGCAGATTCTAGACCTCGGTTTTGCAGAAAGTAGCCGTCGCGATATTCAGCAGCAACGATACAGCCGAATAGGAGATCTGCCCGTGGTGGCATCCGACCCTAGACGCGGTCAGACACATTGGCGTTCCCAATCAGGGCAGGTGCCCTCTTCGCTCATCTTCGGCAAACGTGGAACGCGGGCTTCATCATCCGATTAGGTTCGTGGTCGGCCTGCTGAGGTATCTCATGCTTAGAATGAAACCGAGGAACAATAGTATGGTGCCGGCGAGCTCGAACTCGAAGAAAATGTCCGCGTTGTTGAGGAAGCCGAGTAATGCGCCGCCGAGCGACGGGAGTATTCCCCCGAAGAATAGAGGGATGTTGTACGCCCTACTCCGATCTTTTATGTAGCTGAATAGCGACCCGCCGATGAGAAAGACCGCTCCCGTAATGTTGAGAATCATTGTTGGGGTTCGAGCAGTCATAGGCAGGTCCTTGACTATCGTTCTGAAGCCTTGCGGAAGCCCCGCATTGAATGCTGACTGTATTTCTGCAGATGGTATCTGCGCAGAAACGGTAAACAACACCACCATAGCGCTCAATCCGAGCACTAACGCGAGGTAGATGTCACTCCAGCGTTTGGACGCAAGCAGGTACAGGACTCCGGCACCGAGAAGCCCCACCATGGATCCTGTGCCCGAATAGTAGAGTTTGATTAGCGACAAGCTTGGACCCAGTACATCAGGATTCGCAA
>CAZRNA010000017.1:18738-24806 GCA_964601325.1 uncultured Candidatus Bathyarchaeia archaeon | reverse complement strand
AGCAGAATGTTCTCTGCTTTCAGGTAGATAATTAGGCCGCGTTCCAGAAACATCGCCAGCACCTCGTTTCTCGAGCTACCCCTTCTTCTGGCATATGTCGTGACTATTCTTGACAAGCCCTGTGGTAGGCGTAGGGCGACGAGCTCTGATCCGCCCGCGCTAGGCCGGGCGTGAAGACGATGGCTCGGCGTACCTAACGTGGCGTCTAATGCATTGAGCCCTGAGCGTACATTGGCCAGTGTCTTGAATCTGTCTGAAACCTCAGGATCCCCGAGTCTCAGGAACGAGCCAGACGCGCCCAGACAGATCAACACCCTCGCCAGATCTGACACCTCCCAGTGTTCTCTGACAGCGATCCGCTCAATGTATGCGACAATCAGAAGTCGGACGCGGATCGAGCATCGCCAGTAGGGGTCTTTCCGGCTCTGATGTGTACCCTGGAGCACACAACCACCTTATGAAACACGTGAGGACTCCTCCAGCGGCGCTACATCTCTATCTCGCGGAGGCTTCAACCGATCGAATTCGTCGCGAGATGAAGAGTCGTCGCCTAAAGGAACCGATGCCACGTCTCTTGCCCAGAGAACAGCGACATCCCTGCGCTATGATGATGACAGGTCAGTGAAATTGAAGCACGACTAGCCTACGACTTGCCCGGCGCCAATATGCGACGTTAAGTCCCAAGGAATTGAAGATGGTTGTAGCTTCGTACGGCGCGACCGTTACTATCTAGAATTCTCCGGTCATTCAGGATCGGTTTCGTAAACCCATAATGCTTTAGAGAGACGGGAAGCTCTGGCTAAGACAGGGAAAAATCATGTCGCTCATGGGAACTATACTGCAAATAATCGTGAGCGTGATTATCATATCACCGATTCTCTGGCTTGTAGGTCGATCGATGGTTGGCGGCGCGAAAGCAAAATTCACCGACGCTATCTGGATCGTAGTCTTGGGGATTATCATCAACGCGATTCTTGGCACATTCGTTCATGGCGTATTAGGGTTCATAGTGACTCTGATAGTGTGGATAGCACTGATCAAGCACTTCTTCGACGCCGGCTGGGGCAAAGCAATACTCATCGGCATAATCGCAATAATCGTTCTGATAATCATAGCATTAGTGCTCGCATTCCTAGGCATCGCCGCGATAGCCGGACTTGCCGGCCTAGGCGGCCTACCCAGTCTATAGCGATTACTGAGCTCAGTCACGTATCCCAACCCCTTCCTTTCTTTCTTCTACATCATGCTAGACTATTCTTCACGGTGAAGCGACAGGAGAGAACCTCAACCGTAGGTTCGCTCATGTGGCATCATCAAGAAGCCGGCGGGATGCGCAAGGCTAGTGGCTGCTGACGAACTTCGTTGCGCTAATGTCGCATTGATCGAGGGGAGGCTACAGGTGCTAGAGGATGAGCTTCCCGAACGAAATTAGGTCTTTCATTGTTACAATGCCGACAAGTGCGCCGCCTTCGCCGACGATCGGCAGGTGGCGTATGTTATTCTTCCGCATGTGTGCGTAGGCTTCTTCCACCGGTGCCTCTGGAGTGCATGTCACTGGAGGACTGTTCATGACTTCTCTCACAAGCTTGCGATTCGGGTCGAACCCGGATGCGGCGCACTTTATCAGGTCGCTCTCAGTCACTATGCCGACGACCTTCTCTCCCTCAACCACGACAACGCATCCTATCTTCCTCTCAAGCATGGTTTTTGCTGCGTCGACTAGATGATCGTCAGGTTTGGCGGTGGCAACTTCCTTGTTCATGATCTCCTCGATCTGGTCAAGAATCCTAGGGAACATGTTCTAACCGTCTGAGGAGAGTTGAACCTCAGACGATAAATGTGTTACCAATGCGGCCGTACGATCCATTCGCCTAGGAAGGTAATGGGCTCCACGCTAGTGTGCGCGTAGACCTTTCTCTTCGATGTGGTCCTCCGCGTCCATTGCTGCACGACATCCGTCTCCGGCCGCCGTGATTGCTTGTCTGTAATGGAAGTCGTGTACGTCGCCACATGCGAAAACGCCTTCCACACTAGTCGCCGTTCCTTGACGGGTGACAATGTAGCCTTTCTGGTCCAGCTCGACTTGGCCTTGGAATATGGCTGTGTTGGGTTCGTGGCCTATGGCGACGAATACGCCGTCACACTTCAACACGTCCTCCTTGCCCGTCTTGACGTTTCTAACCCGAACGCCTTCGACTTTCTGTTGTCCGAGAACCTCCTCGACAACCGAGTCCCAGACGAAGGAGATCTTTGAGTTCTTGGAGGCGCGATCCTGCAGGATCTTGCTCGCACGCAATGCGTCGCGTCGATGGATTATCGTCGCGTGATTAGCGAACTTTGTGAGGAACATTGTATCCTCAAGGGCGACATCGCCGCCTCCGACGGTGACGGTGTCTTTGCCACGGAAGAAGAACCCATCACACGTGGCACAGCTGGATACGCCTTTGCCGCGAAGGCGCGTTTCAGAATCGAGCCCCAACCATTTGGCGGAGGCGCCAGTCGCAATGATGACGGCGTTTGACTCGTATATCTTGCCACCGGCGTTGATCTTGAATGGGCGTGTTTTGAAATCGACGCTTGTCGCGTCGTCTTGTATGAATTCTGCACCAAACCGTTCAGCCTGTTTCCTCATGTGCTGAATGAGATCCGGCCCGAGGATTGGTTCCTCAAAACCTGGAAAGTTCTCTACCTCGGTGGTGAGCATGAGCTGGCCGCCGGGTACTGCGCCGGCGATTACGAGTGTCTTCAGCATGGCGCGGCCGCAGTATACCGCTGAGGTAAGTCCTGCCGGTCCTGAACCAACTATGATCACGTCATAGACCAATGTTACCACTTCGACTCGGCCTACTGGCTAATCGAGAGTTCGCAAGTTTCGTCTATTAAGGTCACAGCTTCACGACAAGCCTCTTGACGAAATCTGGTCCACCTGGGGTTTCATAGTTCTCAAACGCTGCCACAAGGCGGCCGCAGCGTCTTGGCCCTTTCTCTGTGCGTCTATTTCATCGAGTGTAGTGACGGTTCGGTCCCTCATCACGATTCTCCCGTTGACAATTGTCGTCCTGACATCGTGGCCGTTTACCGTATTGATCAGGTGCCCAACGACGCTATCAGGGTTGAGGGGAGTCGGAAGGATGTCTGGCTTGACTACGATCAGGTCCGCGCTTTTTCCACGCTCGATTGAGCCTAACTGTTTCTCTAGGCCGTAGAGTTCGGCGCCTCTGATCGTTGCCATCTCAAGAATCGCGTATGGGTCAATTGCATTCGGATCCTTCGTGACAGAGCGGTGGATGAGGTAAGCAGCTCGCATATTCTCGAAACCATCGAAGATGTAGCCATCGTTTCCCAATCCGACCCGGATCCCCCTTCTGAGCATGTCCAGAACTCGGGCCGTGCCCACTGCGTTGAGCATGTTACTCATTGGATTGTGAGCAACCTTTGCCCCGGACTTCGCCACGATGTCCAATTCACTATCGTTCAGGTGAACACAATGGGCGAGAACAACATCCGGAGCGAGCAGACCAACGTCACGAAGTCTCTCAACCGTGCGTTTCCCGTAGCGTTCCATGTTGTGTTGCGGATCCACTAGGCCCTCGGAAGTGTGAATCGTGATCGGTACAGAGAACTTGCTCGCGAATTCTCGGACTGACCGCATCAGCTCATCCGTCACTGTGAAGGACGCATGTAGGCTGAAGAGCGGCAGAGCCCTCGATCCTTTCGCTCGCTTCGTGCTTGTGGCGAAGCGAAAATTCTCTCGGACGCCTCTCTCTCCTTCCGCTTTCGAGTGTCTCTCCGTCGCTTCGAATGCGAGGAGACCTCTGATTCCAACTTCATCTACCGCTTTGGCCATTCTATCTAGGACGCCTTCGATTGAATTGGGTCCTGAGTATGTGTCGGCGAAGGTGGTTGTGCCCGTTTTGAGGAATTCTAGGCATGCGACGAGTGCGCTCGCATACGCATCATCAAAGGTGAGGCTCTCGTCAACCGGCCACCAAACCCGCTGGAGGATCTGCGTGAAATCGGATGGCGGAGTGATGTTGAGTTTCGCGCCTCGAAGGAGAATGCCATAGAGGTGAGTGTGGCTGCAGATGAGCCCGGGCATCACTATGCCGCCGGACGCATCGACTGTTTCGTCAACTTTCGAGTGTCTTGTGATCTCGTTAGTCTTCCCAATGGCTCTGAACCTTCCATCCTCTATGATTATCGAGTGGTCGGAAAGTATCCGCTGGCGCGGATCCATAGTGACGATTATGCCGCCCTTTACTAGGATCGATGTCATGACAAGCTTCCTGTGGACTAGTTTGGTCGCTCAGGCTAATGATCTTAACCTTAACAAGCGTAAACACACATCTCTAACAGTCAGAACTACCATACCTTCGACGTTACCCGAGATAGAATCGTAGTTGGAAGGTAAGTCATGTCGTCTCTTCTGATCAAGAATGGAACGTTGATTCTTGAGGACAAGGCCACCCATGCAGACGCTCTAATTGAAGACGGGAAGATCACAAAGATCGCCAAGAGCATCACGGCGACCACCGATGAGGTCGTCGATGCGCAAGGGAGGTTTGTTCTGCCGGGCGTTGTCGACGCGCACGCGCACATAGGTGACCCCAATTTCACTCAACGGGAAGACTTCACAAGCGGAACACAGGCCGCAGCTGCTGGGGGCGTCACCACTATTGTGGATATGGTGCTCAAGACCCCTGTGGACAGCCCACAGGCGGTGAAAGAGAAGATCGACAGAGGGACTCGACAGGGAATAGTGGATTTCTCTCTTCACGCAGGAATGATGAACTCATCAAACCTAGCAAACGTTGAAGCGCTGACTCAACTTGGAATCTACTCCTTCAAAGCCTTCATGTGCGCTCCATACTTGATTGACAAAGCGGCCCTCGAGGCTCTGATGAAGGGCACTGCACAATTCCGCGCGATCACCAATGTCCATGCGGAAGATGAGGAGCTCACCCAACAACTTACTGCAGAGTTGAAGAGAGCTAATCGCGTGGATCCGATCGCGCACAATGAGTCAAGGCCCAACGCCGTCGAAGAGAAAGCCATCAAGGATGCGGTCGGTATTGCGCGGGCGACTCGAAGCAAGCTTCACATTTCACATATGTCCACGAGCGAGGGCGTGCATTTGATCGCCTCTGCCAAGCGAGAGAAGGTGAACGTCACAGCTGAGACCTGTCCTCACTATTTGTCGCTTACCAGAGCGGATGTGCTCAAGCTCGGACCGTACCTGAAGATGAACCCCCCGCTGAAGACCGAGGCTGATGTCCTCGCGCTCTGGCGTGGATTGGGTAACGGAACAGTTGACATGATTACATCGGAACATGCACCAGGAGAAGCCGATGAGAAAGAGACCGGATGGGAGAACATCTGGGACGCTTGGAGCGGAATCCCTAGCATAGAAACGATGCTTCCCATCGTGCTGAGCGAAGGGGTCAACAAAGGTCGCATTACCATAGGGAAGACCGCGAAGGTGCTGTCCGAAAACCCTGCCAAGCGGTTCGGACTGTACCCCAAGAAAGGACACATCGCGGTCGGCGCCGACGGAGATTTCGTGATCATTGATTTGTCGATGGAGAAGAAAGTGAAAGCCAGTGACCTACACTACAAAGTAGGCTGGACTCCCTACGAAGGGTGGATCTTCAAAGGTTGGCCGACAGTCACCATACTTCGCGGACAAGTAGTAGCCAAGGAAGGCCAAATCTTGGCGAAAGAAGGATCGGCCCGATTCGTTCCAATGAAAATGGAAGCGAAGAGAAGATGATATCACTAATCGTGCTCGCAGCCGGCAAATCAACCCGGATGAAGGAGAACAAGCTGCTCCTCAAGGTCAATGGTAATACGCTAATCGAACATGTTGTGAATGTCGCCAAGGGATCGAACGCGGACGAAGTAGTCGTTGTGCTCGGATACGAAGCGATGAAGATGAAGGAGCACCTTGCGAAGATCGGCTGCAAATTCGCGATCAATGCGAACTACGTGAAAGGACAGAGCGAAAGCGTGAAGGTTGGATTGTCAGCAATTTCCAGCAACGCCGAAGCTGTGATGATTCTTCCAGCTGA
>CAZRNA010000017.1:0-18638 GCA_964601325.1 uncultured Candidatus Bathyarchaeia archaeon | reverse complement strand
CGGTTGGGCGCACTTGGTTTAAATTCGGCATACTGACAAGCCATCCGTGCGTTTGGCGTCGATTCATTCGCCAACAGGGAGGTCTTTGAGACGCGCGAGGTCTTCGAAACAATCAGCAAGCTTGTGAATGAAGGGAAGACCTTCGCAGTCGCCACCATAATCAACCACACTGGTTCTGTGCCAAGACGAGTTGCGAAGATGATCATCCAATCCGACGGCACAACTGAGGGCACAATTGGTGGAGGATGCGTTGAAACGGAAGTTGCGACTCGGGCCCTCAAGCTTCTCAAAGAAGGAGAGAAGGGCGTACACGTGAGCAGCTACAATTTGGTCGAGGAAGAGTTCGACGGCGTCGGGATGAATTGTGGAGGCAAGATTGACGTGGCGATAGAGATCATAGAACCTACTCCGAAACTCGTGATAATCGGAAGCGGCCATCTGGCACAGGCTCTCAGCCGGATCGCGAAGATGCTCGACTTTGACGTAGCCGTGGTGGATCCGATGGTCAAGAAGGAGAGCTTCCCGGAAGCCACGCAGGTCGTCGCCGAGTTTGTGGACAAAGGCCTTCCGAAGATACACGTTGACCAGTCGACCTACATCGTCATACTCACCAGACACAAGGATGACGTGCCAGCGCTCAGAAGCTCGCTCAAGACAGGCGCAGCATACATTGGAATGATAGCAAGCCGAAGACGCGCAGCGCTCGTCTTCAATCAAGTACTGAAGAAGGGTGTCACGGAAAAAGACTTGGACAGGGTTTACTCACCCGTCGGTCTCGGCATAGGCGCTGACACGCCAGAAGAGATAGCCGTCAGCATTCTAGGGGAGATAATCAAGATTAGGAGACTGGGACGGGAACACGAGGCATCTTCGAAGAGGCTCCGATTCTCCGAAATCAAGACAGTCGGCAAATGAATGCGCAAGGCTCGCATTCGATGGGCGTGACACTGCATGGCTGTCGGGACGTTTGTCGAGAAAGAGCACCAACCCACAATGAGAGAAATATCCACCTCGGTAGGCTCGAAGAAGGATTTGTGGGACAGCCTAGAACGTCTCGTCGCAGAGAATTACCGAACCAAACGCGACTTTGCCTACTATGGAAAGAACTACGGATGGGCTGTGCGTTTCCGGAAAGGAGGCAAGGCACTGCTCTCCATGTATCCCGGCGAAGGCAGTTTCACAGTACAGATTGTTCTTGGCGAAGCTCCTGCAAGCAAAGCCTCAAGTCTAAGGCTCGGCAAGAATGCGAAGAACGTGCTTGAAAGCGCACACCAGTTTCCCGAAGGACGCTGGCTCTTCATAAGAGTCAGCTCGAAACAAGACATTCGCGACATCCAGCAGCTGCTGCTTCTGAAAACGTCCGGACCACAGATTTGACACCGCTCTTCCTACGAAACACCTGTTAACGACGAGCAACAATAGGGGAGAACGGGCGAGTAAGAATGGTCTCGTTTGAAGGGTTTGGTTTGGTATTCGACATCACGCCCATTATTGTTGGCATCGTAGTGATCGTGTTTCTGACGGGGATCAAAATCAACAGCCAGTGGGACACCGCCGTAATCTTCCGGCTGGGGAATTACAACCGAATGCACGGCTCCGGGTTGTACTATTTGATCCCCTTCATTGAGAGGCGTATCATTGTTGACGGTCGCGTTCGGACGACCACATTCACCGCGGAACAGTCTCTCACAAGAGACAATGTGCCCGTCTTCGTTGATGCGGTTCTCTTCTGGCGTGTCAAGATTCCATCGGACGCGATCATTGCGGTTCAAGACTACGAAGGGAGCATACTGAAGGCCTCGATGACCACGCTCCGTGACACCATCGGGAGAACTGAACTCGCAACGATGCTCTCGGACAGGCAGCAATTGGACAATATCCTTCAGCAAACGATTGAGAGCAAGGCAAAGCTGTGGGGCATCGATGTGCAGTCTGTCGAAATCAAGGACGTGAAGATACCGAAAGAACTGGAGGATGCCATGAGTAGGCAAGCCCAGGCCGAACGTGAACGACTGGCTAGGATTTCCTTGGGTGATAGTGAGATACAGATCGCCAAGAAGTTTGAGGAAGCAAGCAAAGTCTACGTGTCGAATCCTGAGGCGATGCGACTTCGTGCCATGAACATGCTCTATGAAGCTGTGAAGGAGAAGGGCACATTCATCATCGTTCCAAGCGAAATCGTTAGCCAGATGGGTTTCAGTAGCGTGCTAGGAACGGTTGGTTTCGCACAAGGACAAGCAAACAAGGATGAGAAGAAGGAGAAGTAAGCACTAGGCCGCATTACCGTCAATGACATTCAGCGTCCGGCCACTATGAATGGTGTCACGGAGTGCACGTGTTTCGTCAAATCCAGATAATTCGACGGCAAATATGAGAGGAACCATCCAGGACTAGTCTCTTAGGATGGGCAGCGTCATACACCGTGGTCCGCCATATCCTCGAATGAGTTCGGCTCCCTCGATTTCTATGAAATCAACGCCATTCTTTTGGAATGCTCGTTTCACTCGCGCGTTGCCTGCGTAGCCGATTGCTTTGCGAGGAGCAATAGCTATGACATTCGTGGCGCGTCTTTGCCTCTCGTAGTCTGTGACCTCGACGACTCTCATTCCGTTCGCGCTTAGAAACTGAACAAGCTTCAAGCGTTTCTTGAGCCGGCCATTCTCGTAAAGGGAAGAGCTGCGCCGGAGAGATTGCCTGTGGACAACGGCTAGGTCTCGGTCAACAACCATCATGGTTCCGTCCAGGTGAATCACTGAAGATGGCAACGGAACTGCAAGCAGTCTATGCAACCCTGACTGGGTTCCTCTAGCGAGCAATTCCCGAAGGCCCGCTTGATTTGTCCTGTTTCCAACACCGAGAAGTAATGTGTCGTCGTCTAGGAAGATCAGATCTCCGCCTTCAATCGTGGCGGGCGCGACTGTTTTCATCAGCAACGGGACGGCAAGTTTTCGCAATGCCGCTTCGACAATTCCCGTCTCGTTTCTCCTTACAGGATTCTTCATTCTGGCGAGAATGTATCCTGCTCGCGTGACGGCTGCCGTGTCTCGGATGTAGACCAGATTGGGGGATCGGTGAATGGAATCGAGCAGCGGATGTTCTCGCAACAATTGAGTGGGCAAGACGACGTTGACTCCTTCGGAACGGAGAGAGTCGACAAAACGCGCATGATCAGCTCGAAACTGCACTGGGTCGATGGCGTCCGCGAACAGGAATCTGTCATGTGTTGTTGGGCCGACGAGCTCGAGCTCCTTGCCTGGCATGTGCATGAGTACGGTGCGTAGTCTGCCGTATTCGGGGTAACAGAATCCCAACTTCACCTGACCCTCCTGGGAAACGTGGCTGTTTCTGTCTGTCGAAAAGCTATAAGCCATGCCTCCGTTTTGCTCGTTGGTTTCTGACCAGCGGTGACTCGACCATGGCCAAGAAAGATGAGAAGAGAATCAACGTCCTGTTGACGTTCGATGTGGACGCTGATAGTTCGGTTCGAGGCCCCTATAGCGGGCGTCCTGATGAGCCGGTCGCACGTTCCAAAGGACAATTCGGCCCGAAGGTCGGCCTTCCTAGAATCCTGAATCTGCTTGACAAGTACGCAATCAAGACGACTTTCTTTGTGCCCGGGTGGACAGCCGAGACCTATCCCGAAAACGTGAAGGAGATTGTACGACGCGGTCACGAGGTAGGAGTTCACGGCTACAAACATGAGAACTTGGCCCAACTCAACTCGCAGAAAGATGAAGTTGAGATCTTCAGAAGATCGATCCACCAAGTGGAGGCTTTAGTTGGTCAGAGGCCGGGCGGTTTCAGAGCGCCAGATTGGGAATTCAGCCCGTACACGATGGAGAATCTGATGAAATTCAATTTCATGTACGATAGCAGCCTCATGGACAGTGAGGAACCATACGTAGTCAAGTCGAGCGGGATAGTAGAACTGCCGGTCGCGTGGTCATGGGACGACTGGGGCCAATTCGAAGTGCACCGGAGGTCACCCAGCGTGGTCCTCAACGGATGGAAGCAAGAGTTCAACGCGCTCTACGCGGCGAGAATGCCATACATCAATCTCACAATGCATCCACAAACGATTGGGAGGGCGTCAAGAATCGCGATGCTTGAGGTTCTCATAAGAGACATGAGGAAAAGGAGAGGCGTCCGATTCCTCCGGTGCGTAGACCTCGTGAGAGAAGTACTCTCATGACATCCAAATAGGAATCGTGTCCCCGCTAAAGATCTGCACACGATTCGCGCGGAAAGCCGTCGTTCGTGCTGCGCTCGAAGACAAGACCCTGCTGGAGGAATGATTTACATGTCCTTCCGCCTTGACAATTCATCCGACGAGCCATGGATATTCCTGGTGTGCTTGTTTCAGTGGTGCTAGCGCTTACTGCTGCGCAGGGCTTGAAGATGCTGCTCATCGCAATTCGTCATCACCAGCGTCTACGTATTGAAGACGTCGTCGTGACGGGCGGTATGCCTAGCGCGCATTCCGCAACCGTAACTGCTCTTTGCCTATCCATTCTTTGGACAGAGGGATGGCGAAACCCGATATTCGTACTGTCCGCCGTTCTTGCGGTAGTTGTCATTCGCGACGCGTTAGGTGTACGTCGGACAGCGGGCGAGGAGGGAAAGACGATAAACAGTATCATTCGTTTGGCGCATGTAAGGACGCCCCCTGTGCACTACTCACTGGGCCATACACCAACCGAGGTTGCGATGGGCATTGCCATAGGAGCACTGGTCGCGTTTGGCGTGGCGGCGGTCGGCATCATCTAAAGGAACACGCTTGAGAATAGGACTTCCGAACCACAGATTGCAGTAGCATTTGTGATCATAACCTGCGCTTTTGTGGAAAGCTTCAAATCTGCAGTCTTCTGTGCGCCGGAACCAAGCAATTGCTGTTGATATTGGAGTTGACTTCATTTGGTTTCCAAGATAGCCGAGAATGTTGTGAACCAGTCCCTGCGGATAAGGGAAGATGATGTTGTCCACATAACCGCGTCCAGACACATGTTGGATCTGGCTGAGGAGGTCGCTATGGAATGTCGCAGAGCGGGGGCAGAAACCACTACGCTTTATTGGAGTGAGCCTGTCTGGTACTCATCAATACTAGAACTGCCGCTAGATTGGCTTCGTGGGGCTTCAAAGACTGACCTTGCGCTTCTCGACCTCGCTACTGCAAACATAAACCTGGCTGCGGCAACCGACCCCGCGCAAATGGCCAAGATTTCACCAGAAAGACTAGAGGCGAACAGTGAAGGCGCGGACTATTCATATCGAAAATACGCCGAGCGCAAACCCAGAACCGCGAACCTAACATTGCCATTAGTGACTCCGCAGCGAGCCCGATCATACAGGTTCTCATATTCTGCCTGGAAGCGGGCAACTGAGAGTGCGTTGCGCGCAGACTACACCAGAATATCCGCTGCCGGCTTGAAGCTTCGCCAACTCTTTGACGACGCTCACGAAGTTCACATCACCTCCAGGAACGGCACTGATCTCAAGTTCCAAATGGCTGGCCGGAAATCCTTGGTCGACGATGGCGTCATCGATGATGACGATCTCTCATCCGGCAATTTCCAAACTACGCTGCCAGCAGGCCATATCGACATAGCTCCTGACGAGAACAGTGCCAACGGGATTGTTGTTTTCGATCTCCCGGTTACCTTAAGGGGCAAGCTCATTCAAGGGCTCTCTTGGTTCTTCGAGGACGGGCAGATCAACAGATTCACGGCTGCAAAGAATGCTGACATGGTTGTTCCGGTCTGGGAGAAGGCAACGGGTGACAAGAGTAGATTTGGATTGTTCGGAATCGGATTCAATTACGCCGCAAAGACAGGCTTCATGAACGACGCGATAGCATCAGGCGCGGTAACGCTTGGTGTAGGCGACAACAAGATAATCGGAGGACAAAACGTGAGCACTTTCGCGTTCCAAGGGACACTAAAGAAATCGACAGTAGACTTTGACGTGCGCACTGTAGTGTCAGAAGGCAGACTCGATATCTAGCCGTCTCAGTAGCAGCTTCAGTCAAATACCTTTCCAGTAGGTTATGGTGGACCATGAAGAAAGCAGAGATATTGGATTTCTGCGACAAATGGTTACCAGCTTGGGAAAGAAACAGACCAGAAGACTTGATTGGATTCTACACGGACGACGCCTTGTACATCGATCCCGCAAACAAGGAAGGGTTGAAGGGACGCGACCAGATCCTTCCCTACTTCAAGAAACTGCTCGCAGCAAACCCGAACTGGAAATGGGAGCCAGTCGAAGTGTTTCCCACAGATACTGGCTTCGTCGCAAAATGGAAGGCTACAATTCCTATTGGAGCAGAACTGATAACGGAACACGGTATGGATATCGTCGAAATAGAACGTGGAAGAATAACGAGGAACGAAGTCTATTTCGACCGTTCGAATGCCCTCGAAGCATTGAGAAAACTGAAATCCACGAGACAGTGAGGAACTAGTTCGCTGTCGGGGCCTTTGCAACAGCCCTTCCGGTCGCCCAGCACCCTCTGTTCAGGGCAAGTCGACTAATTTACGCTGAGTTCTCGGTGGAGCGGAATCCAGCGTCTTCGAAAGTGTTAAGACAATTCAGAGGATGCATTCCACAGAATACTGGTGGCATCTTTCATGTTCACATTGGAGTCGAAAGAAGCTATTGAGGACCTAGTTGTTGGGACTACGATCTTTGGCACTGGAGGTGGCGGAAGTCCTCAAGTCGGAAGAGAAATTCTTGAGTCGGACCTGAAAGCCGGACGGCAACTCAGAATTGTGAATCTGGATGAGATTTCAGACGAGTCTCTCCTTGTGAGTCCGTACTATATTGGCTCGGTGGCCCCTGACGTAAGACCAAGCAAGAAAGTGATGATCGCTGACCCTTTCGGGTTGGCATTGGAGTCAGTTGAGCGTTACTTTGGGCGTAAGGTTGCTGCAACAGCCGCAACCGAGCTTGGAGGAGATAACACAGCCGTGGCGTTGCATGTTGCCTCTCAGTTGGACATTCCGATGGTGGACGGGGACCTGCTGGGCCGAGCCGGACCTGAACTTCATCAGAGCACCACCCATGTGTTCGGAGAGTCGATGGCGCCATCTGTCGTCGTGAGCGAAACAGGCAACGTCGTATTCATTGAACGCTATGCCGACATCGACGACTACGAGTCGCTCGCCCGATACGTCGCTGTGCTTGCAGGTGGGAATGCCGCAGTCATCGATACACCTCTAACCAAGTCCACAGCATCCAAGATTCTGATCAAAGACACGATTTCCAAATCAATAGCCGTAGGGAAGGCTGTTAGACAGGCTCTACAGGACCGCCACGACCCCGTCGACGCAGTCCGGGATATTCTCGGCGGATGGCTACTGTTCAGAGGTACCGTGAAGAAGTACGAGTGGAGAAACGAGAAGGGTTTTCTGTTCGGTGACGTAACCTTGAGCGGAAACAAAGAATGGCAAGGTCAGAGTTTTCGTTCATGGATAAAGAACGAGCATATCTTTGCTTGGCTCGGCTCGAAACCAATCGTGATGCCTCCCGACCTGATCATGTTCCTGGACCATAGCGGACACGGGATCACGAACGATGCCCTCAAGTCAGGACTTGAAGTATCCGTAGTCGCTGCGAAGGCTCCGGAAGTCTGGCGAACCGCCAAAGGCCTAAGCTTCTTCGGCCCGAGACACTTTGGCTTTGATTTCGACTACGTTCCAGTGGAGCGTTTGGTTGGATCGCTGAGTCGATAGTCTTATAGGCTGATCGACAGCCGGACTGTCTTTCTGAGGAACTACCAAGTTGTCAGAGGTTAAGCGCAATCTGTGGAAGCTCGTCGCAGTCGTCATAATTGTTATTGTCGTCGCGGCGGGGGCTCTGGGATATTACTACCAAACTCTTCAGAAACCGCATGTTCCGAAAATCGTTACTTCTGCAGTTATTTCAGAAATGGTAACGGCTGATCCCAGCACAGAGTTTTCGAATTCGATCATGATGCTGAGCAACCTGTATGAACCTCTGATCTGGTATGATCCCTCGCAGTCACCGTCTTTCGTTCCTGCATTGGCGACAAGCTGGGAATCCTCGGACAACAGTCAGACTTGGACGTTCCATTTGAGGCAGGGCGTGAAATTCCACGACGGAACACCTTTCGACGCAACCGCAGTGAAGTACTCGATCGAACGCACAATCGCGTTGGGTCAAGGTGCAGCTTTCATTTGGAGCCCAGTTAGCAAAATCAACGTACTTGATACGTACACAGTTCAGTTCATATTGACCTCTCCGACGCCGCTCGACGTTATTGCGAGCGCCAGTTATGCCGCGTGGATCATGAGCCCCAACATCGAAAACTTGGCAAAGGCGGCGGGCTTCACCGACGCCTCAGCTTGGTTCAATGCAGGCCATGACGCGGGAACCGGGCCGTACATGCTAACCAAATGGGATCCACAGAATGAGATCGTAATGGACAAATTCCCAGACTACTGGGGTGGCTGGAAAGACGATCAATTTGACAAGGCCATCATCAAAGTTGTGCGAGACGAAACCGTCCAGGAACAGATGATCAAGTCTGGCGAGGCACAAGTCGTACAACAGGTACCGTTCGCTGACATACCAAGCCTCCAAGGAGACGCAAACGTGAAAGTATACACGAGTCCTCAGTACCAGAATCTACTCGGCTTTTTCAACAACAAGAAATTCCCATTCAACAATACACTGGTCAGACAAGCCGTTTCCTATGCTATCCCATATGACCAGATTGTCACGGGTGTGCTCCATGGGTTCGGGACTCAGTCAATCGGGCCGATACCTTACGGAATGCCCGGGCACTTTGACGACCTTCCTAAGTACACGTACGACCTGAACAAAGCCAAGCAGCTTCTTACCCAAGCTGGCTATCCGAATGGCGGATTCAAACTGCTCTTGACCTACATGACAGGCGACACGAGAGAGGAGGGCACTGTAGAGATGATCAAATCCTCCCTCAAAGACCTCAACATTGACCTTGACATCAGAGCGATGACATGGACCGAACAATGGAGCCTAGCACAAGGTGACCCCTCGAAGGCCCAAGACATATTCGTAATGTATTGGTGGCCAACTTTGCTGTCACCATACGATTTCATGCTTAACTTGTTCCACAGCGAGAGTTCGGTCATCTTCAACCTGGGATACTACTACCATCCAGACGTTGACAGCGTGATCGATCAAGGCTATGCATTGGAAGGATCCGATAAGACTCAAGCATTTGCTTTGTACAAGCAGGCTCAGAAGATGGTGATTGACGATGCGGCTGTACTCTTTCTCTGGGACCTTCAAGACATACACATAGTGCGAAGCAACATCTCAGGCTTCAGCTACAACCCAGCATACACTACAGTGGTTTTCTTCTACCTACTTCACTCGATAGGATAGCGCTTGGTGTAATTGGCTAGAGGCATCGGACAGTACGTCCTACGTCGAGCAGCGCATGCGTTCGTAGTAGTCCTCGGCGTAATCCTCATCACCTTCATAGTCTCCCACGTGATTCCAGGCAACCCGGCCGCTCTCTGGGTCGGCGCTCACCCCACTGCACAGCAAATCCAACGGGCGACAGAAGAACTTGGGCTGAACAAGCCTATCTACGTTCAGTTCTACATTTACCTCACAAATCTTCTGCGAGGAGACCTTGGAGTTTCTATTAGAACACACGATACGGTTCTCTCAGATGTTGCGACCGGGCTGACGGCAACACTCGAACTCATCATAAGCGCATTCGTGATTGCTGTCGTTGCCGGGATTCTGGTCGGAGTCTATTCTGCGTCTCACAGGGATCATGTCCCAGACCACGCAGGCCGATTGGCTGCAATCTTCGGTGTCTCGATGCCACCTTTCTGGTTGGCAATGATACTCCAAATCATCTTCTCACAGACGCTTCACGTGTTTCCTCTGGGAAGCCGGATGAGCATCCAAGTGTCGATCATGTATCCGTTGAAAACAATCACAGGCTTCAATCTGATCGATAGCATGCTAACGTTAAATTTCGTTGCCTTTGGAGACAGCTTCTGGCATCTGGTGTTGCCGTCTCTGGCGCTCGCGGCCTACCCGTTCGGTTTGACCGTTCGAATGATCAGGACTATGATGATCGAGGTTCTGCAAGAGAACTATACTCGATCCGGTTTGGCTTGGGGACTGCCCAGTCGATTGATTCTCTTCAAATACGCGCTGAAGAACGCAATATCGTCGACGGTAATCGCGCTCGGAATGTCTTTCGCCTACACGCTTACGGGCGCCTTCCTCGACGAGTTAATCTTTGTTTGGCCCGGTTTAGGGACCTACACCGCGCTCTCCATTCTGGCACTGGACTATCCTGCGATAATGGGCTCGGTGATCGTTGTGGCGATCTTCTATGTTATCATCAATCTGCTAGTCGACATCTTCCAAGCCTTTCTTGATCCGAGAGTGACATTATGAACGAAGTGGCTTCTGAAAGTATACCGGTTCAGCGGCAAAAGCACTTTCGGGAATTCAGAGTATTCCTGAAACTCGTACTGAAGAACCCCCTCTCCCTAACAGGCACGGCAATCATCGTCTTCTTCGTAGTCTTGGCCCTTGTGGGTCCATTTATCGCACCGTATCCAAGGCAGGCCGAAGGGGTACCTGACATCGCAAATCAGTTGCGCCCGCCCGATTGGGAGCACTGGTTCGGAACCGACGAGCTTGGCAGAGACTTGCTCAGCCGCATAATCTTCGGCGCAAGGATCTCACTGATGACAAGCGCCGCAGTTGTCGCAGTAGCCATCATAGTAGGCATGCCTCTTGGAGCAATAGCTGGCTACTACGGAGAGAGACTTGGCGCGGTGATCATGAGGATCACGGACATGTTCCTGGCCTTTCCGCCGCTTCTCCTGGCGCTCGTAGTTGCAGCGACATTAGGCGGGAGCCTCCTAAATGCAATCTTGGCGCTCATAATCACTTGGTGGCCTTGGTACACAAGACTCGCATATGGTCAAGCCTCAGCGACGAGGAACCTACCATACGTCGACTCGGCGAGGGCAATCGGAGTAGGCGATGCGAAGATCATTGCTCGCCACATATTGCCGGCGACTCTAGCGCCCATACTCATTCAGGCTACTCTTGACCTAGGTTCCGCGATAATCGCAGCGGCAGGGCTCAGCTTCTTGGGCTTAGGCGCTCAACCCCCGACACCGGACTGGGGACTCATGGTTAACATGGGGAAGACATACTTTCTCCAACACTGGTGGTACGCTACTTTTCCCGGATTGGCTATCCTAGTGCTCGTCCTAGGCTTCAATCTGCTTGGAGATGCAATTCGCGAAGCGACGGATCCAAAGCTATCTCGAAGGCGGCTCATCTAATTGCCAAAAGAGAACATTCTGCTCTCTGTGCAAGATTTGGTCGTGGACTTCCACACACTCGACGGCGTAGTGCACGCGCTTGATGGAGTCACCTTCGATATTCGCAAACGCGAGATCTTGGGCCTAGTAGGAGAAACAGGTTGCGGCAAGTCAGCAACCGGTCTTGCGATTCTGAAAATCCTTCCTGACAACTCAGAGATAGTCAAAGGTCAAGTCATTCTCGAGGGGGAGGAGATACTGCACAAAACCGAGGATCAAGTGTTGAACATTCGTGGTCGCAAGATTGCCATGATCTTTCAGGATCCCGCGTCTTCACTTAATCCCGTCTTTCCTATCGGCAAACAGCTACTGGATGTCTTAAAGATCCACAACGAGGCCACAAACGAAGACAGTCTTCGCAAGCTCGCTTATGAGAAACTGATCATGGTAGAGCTTTCCGACCCTGAATCAATCATGATGTTGTACCCCCACGAACTGAGTGGCGGGATGCAACAACGAGTCATAATGGCCATAGCTTTGTCGAGCTCACCGCTCCTATTGATCGCAGACGAACCCACTACCGCTCTCGACGTCACGATTCAGGCCCAACTCTTGGTTCTGCTGAAGAAACTGAAGGAGACACTCGGCTTGTCGGTTCTGCTCATCACTCACAACCTAGGCGTCGTACGCGAGTTATGCGACAGGATCGCCATAATGTACGCGGGGTCAATTGTCGAGTCAGCCAAGACCGATCGCATCTTCAAGAATCCGCTTCACCCCTACACTCGTGGTCTCATCTCATCCGTCGTAACAGGACGGCTGAGGGGAAAGGTTCTCGACTACATACCCGGCACTGTGCCGAGTCTTCTTCATCCGCCTCTAGGCTGTAGATTTCATCCTCGGTGTAGCTACGCTATCGAAGCCTGCAAACAGAGTCGTCCCGAATTGCTGGAAGTCGAGGACGGACACTTCGTTGCCTGCTACAATATGCCGAAGGAGCCTTGGTGGAGAACATGACAGAAACAATCATGGAAATCAGGAATCTCAAGACATACTTCCCGATCCGAAGCGGACTTCTGCAGCGTACGGTAGGTCACGTCAAAGCTGTCGACAGTGTGGACTTGAGTATTCAGAAGGGCGAGATCTTCGGCTTGGTCGGCGAATCTGGATCTGGCAAAACCACTCTGGCGCGAACCATTCTCAGGCTGATAGAACCCACCTCCGGTCAGGTGATCTTCGATGGTACGGATATCCTGAAGGTGGACCGGAAGAATCTGAAGCGAATGCGTAAGGATTTCCAAATTGTGTTTCAGAACCCTTTTCTCTCTCTGAACCCGCGCATGACGGTCAGAAACATCATCGCCGAACCGCTCAGGGCTCACACGGAAATGCGTGAGAGCGAGATCACTCATCGCGTATCAGAGCTGTTGCGTCTGGTCGGTCTGACGGATGAGCAGCTCTGGAGATACTCGGTTGAACTAAGCGGTGGACAGGCTCAGCGAGTCTGCGTTGCGAGAGCTCTAGCTCTCAACCCAAGCTTCGTGGTTCTCGATGAACCGACCTCATCTCTTGATGTGTCAGTGCAAGCGCAGGTCTTGAATCTGCTCAAGGATTTGCAGAAAGAGCTTGGGCTGACATATCTTCTGATTACTCATGATCTTGGAGTCGTTGAGTATCTCGTGAATCGGGTCGCGGTCATGTACTTGGGAAAGATTGTAGAGGTCGGGAACTTTGAAGAGATCTTCCAAAACGCCGCTCACCCTTACACGCAGGCTCTGCTGTCAGCAGTACCCAATGTGGATGGCACGTCTCTGACGCCATCGCGTATCATTCTACGGGGGTCGGTGCCAAGCCCTGCGAATCCACCGACCGGATGCACATTTCATCCTCGTTGCCCCAAATACATCGGAGACGTATGTCGTGAAGTTGAGCCGTTGCCGAAACCATTGAGTGCAACGAGAAGGGTTGCGTGCCACCTGTACTCGGCCAAGTAGCTTGATACTAGTGTTTGAGTTTCATCTCCAGTTCTCGCAGATCTTGCTGCACGAAGCTTCCATCTTTCAGGATCACTTTCTCGTCGAACCAGACTGACGCGTTTAGGCAGATGCCGTCACTGTGCGATTTGGCTGGACCTGCTTTGCCTTTGAAACCTGATCCTTGATGTCCGAGACCCCATTCTACACAGCCCCAAATCCGTTCGTCCTCCAGTACGCTTCCAGTCAGTTTCGCGCCGGGGTTGCAGCCGAAAGATATGTGAGCGACGTTGAACATCCCCGCGTCGTTGAAGGATTCAAGCCATTTCTTATAGGAGATAGCTTCGGATCCGCCTGCTACGTCCTTTGCGACGCCATTAACGATCTTCAAGGATATCGGCGTTCTGAGCATTCCAAGCTCTTCAGGAGGCCAGACAGATCCATCAAAGACGATCTTCCCATTGAGGCTTTGCTCAATGGGAGCCCAGTCTACCTGCCCGATGAGCATGTAATCTATCGCTCGATCATCAATGATTCCCTCAGAGAGATAAGGCCGAGCCGGATCGTTGGAGAGAGTGATGTCTGTGCCTGAGGGGTTCGTGACCCTGACTTTTCTTGCCTTGTGTGCCATTTCGGTTAGTCTCTCCTGAAACTTGAACAGCGTCGGCACATCGACCTTGCCGATGCAGCGAACCATCATGTCCCTTGTCATGCCGCAGAGGCATAGGTACTTGATTCTGTGAGTCTTCATCGCCTCCTCCCAAGGAGCAGAATAGAGCAAGTAGTGCCCAGCGAACTCAATCAGTAGATCTGCTTTCAACATTGCAGCGCCTAGCGAGGCAGGGAGATAGGGCGTAGTAGTCTCACCCACGCCTGGAGGAGACGGATACCACATCACGGCGACCTTTGCGCCCTCGTTGTGGATAGCCCTCGCAGTCTCGTTCACAACACGCGAATCGCTCTCAGAATCTGCGTATATGAGAACTTCCTGGCCTCTAGCTATCTTCGCCATGTCGCGAACGAGTATTCTTGCCGCCGTCGAAACGTCGAAGTCAATACTAACCTGAGACATTTCACGAGCCTCCATTCGACCTATTTGCGCATCTTGCTATTGTCATTTCACCCACGTCTCCAAGAACTTCTTCGCAGTTCTTCTGGCTTTGGGGCTTTTGCTCTTTGTCTGCCGTTTGACGAATTCCATTATCTTTTCCTTGTCATTGGTCATTTCGAAGTATTCGCCGAATGCGACTACTGCTTCGCTCTTGATCAGATCCTTATGACCTGATTCATGATGCGTTTCGTCTATGCTCAGCAACGTTTGTGTTATCCTAGGCTCCAATTCTGGTTTTGCTATGACAATCCTGCCCGAGTTGCGTGCGACGTGTGCCGCCGGAATTATGCTCCTGTCGTCAAGTAGGCTGTAGTACTTGTCGAAGATTTCTTCGAACCTCTTGTCTCCGTCAACGGTCGCAAGGCTCGCAAGGAGATAGCTCGCAATATACTTCGAATGAGTGTTCTCGTGACCGAGCAGGCGGACAAAGTAATCCCAATGAGAATACAATAGCTCAGGCTGTTCTTCGCAGATGTTCATCAAGGCCCTGAAACTCGTATATCGCGTCTTGTCTTCCTTGGATAGAATTCCCTGCAGCAGCTCGGGAAGCAATTCTCTGTCTTTGATAGCCTTCTTTGCTAGTTTCTTGGCCGTGACTTCCCATTTGATTGTTGGTTTACTCATGTTCAACGCAACCATGTCTGTAGGTGTACTAGCACTTCACGCTAGCGGAATCCTTGAGTTCGTCTGACTTGGGCATCTCTTTCAGATGAATCACGTGCTTGGACGTTATCCAGAGAACTGCTGCCCCTTGCAGAGCTCCACCGATCAATATCGTGCCGATGACGCCCACGGTAGTGCCGAGTATGCCGCCAATGATTGCTCCGACAGGCACCGTACCCCAGTTTATTGTTCGTACTGTCGCGTTCATGCGACCTTGTAGCCGGTCGGGAACTATTGTCTGTCTGAGGCTCACTTGGTTGATGTTGTAGATCGGTAGCACGATGCCGGTTATCAGACCAATCGCTCCGACGATCAGAAATGCGTGACCGTATATCGCCAGCGGCGTGGCCATGTTAATCACCGTGATCGCAGCGGGAATCACGATTGCCATACCCAACCCCAGCCTCTTCGTGACAATAGGTGTGACGACTGTGCCTAGCAGGAATCCCACTGCTCCCACTGTGCCGAGTAATCCAATAAGCACAGGAGAGAAACTCAGAATGTTGAGCAGGAAGATCACAAATACCGCTCCGACTATGGAGGAACCGAAATTTGACGTCGCCGTGCACGCTGTGATTCTCCACAACATCGCATTGTCAAAGACAATTCGTATTCCCTCCTTCATCTCTGCAAAGAAATCTGGACGCCCCGTCGGAGAATTGCTTTCCGGCTTAGCTTCCTGTTTTCTAATGGAAATCAATGATATGGCAGAGATGAGATAGCCGATTGCATCAACCGCAATCGTAATCGCTCCTCCTACGAGCTGATAGATGAATCCTGCCACTGCTGGTCCCACCACCTGGGCGCCTGAAGCGCTCGTTTGAAGTTTGGAATTCCCTTCCACCAAGTCTTCCCGATCTATCAGGACTGGAAGGTATGATTGGTAGGATATCTCAAAGAAGACGGTGAAGACTCCATTGACGGCGGCTACCGCATACAGCTGATACAAAGTCAGTGAAGATAGGAAGAATGCCAGTGGAATTGATGCCAAACCTGCCATACGCCCTAGATTGCAGACTACCATGATCGGACGCTTTCTCAACCGGTCCGCCCAGACACCAACGAACAATCCCAAGATAGGAAAGAAGAGTGTTTGAAGAGCCATCAGGAGACCAATCTCAAACGCGCCCGCGTGCAGAGTTAGAACGGCAAGGATCGGCAACGCAAGGTTAGTGAACTGATTGCCAATTTGACTGACTGTATCACTCAACCACAAACGATTGAAGTCGCGGTGCGACCAAAGTCGACCGTAAGAAAGGCTCTTCAACTAATTTGTCCTGCCGCAGTTATCGCGTACACATGTATTCGACAGCGAGAAAACGCGCTCTTCGTGAAGTTTTAAGCATTTGTGGGTGAGTGCGGCAAACTCGCCGTGACGATAGTCAGTGCGAGTCGTGGTATCATCATTTTGCCGGTGCCCGAACCGGTTCTGCCACTTTTGGCCTCAGAAGCTCTCTTGCTTCTCTTTGAAGTGTCTGCAGCTCCTCGAACTGCTTGTCGTTCATGCAAACGTAGGTCGCAATTTCGATCGCGTCTTGCTTGGCAAAGTGATCCAAGTCTTCCAGCTGTGAGATCTTGTCTGCAAGCTCCGAACTACAGAGTGTGTAGGCGGACTTCATTTTGCCTGCGAGTCTCGCGTACTTTGCGATCGTCTCTTCGTCTATCGGAGTGGTTAGGCCGATTCTGGTCAGTGCCTGTAGGGCTTCTTTTGTTCGGGCTTCTTTGTATTTTTGGTCGGTTGTTTCGCCGTAGCTGAATTCGAAGAGTTCGGCCGTTGCGCGATAGTATGTCTCTATGAAGTGGTCGACCCTTTCTTCTTTAGCGACTTCTATGAGGTCTGCGTCGAGCATCTTTCGAACATGATGATAGATGGCCTGCGGCGTCATCTTCAGTTCATCTGCGATTTGGCTGACGGCGAGTTCTCGCGCTCTCAGCAGATGGATTATCCTGCGCCTTGTCGGGTCTGCGGCAAGCTCGAAAGACTTAGCGTCCTTGAAGACCTTCAGGGTTCTCATGAGCGTATCACTCAGTGTAATGCACCCTTCATGGTTAATATAGATGTTGTGGCAAGTAAAAGATAGGTTTTAATAGCGCCGTGCCAATATACGCTTGCGTGATGAAAAGATGCATTTGCATAAGCCAAGACTCGAATTGAGGCACGTAGGAACGATACAAGAAATCGATTGCTGCGACTTGCACTATTCGGAACCAAAAGGGCTTCGCCTAGATCGTCTGGCAGGGCTTACACACCTTCTGGAACGAAATCCAGGGGCGATCGGCGCATCCGTTCACTCAGAAATGAGACGCGTTCAGGCCGATGCGCAACGCGCCAGAGAGAGCGCGCTCGCAAAGATCCAGCTTGCCAGACAACGCGCCTGGTAAGCCAAGCACGTGGTAGATTCGGAGGAGCACATGTTGAATGAAAGCACAGAGATGATAGGCTACTGCGGGTACAACTGCCACCTTTGTGTTGCTCGATCTGAAGACCCTGCCGCCAGGCAGAGACTGGTCGATGGCTGGAGAAAACTCTTCGGTCATGAGACGTACACCGCAGAGAACGTGAAATGCGACGGCTGCCCAAGCAATGGGAATGTCGCAGACAGGGAATGCAGAGCTAGACCCTGCGCAAAAGAGCGGGGCGTCAAGAACTGCGCTTACTGTGAAGAATTCCCCTGTGAGAAACTGAAGCCTCTGATTCCGCCGATCTTCTTCGCTACGGAAGCGGAATACAACCTGTGCGCGAGACAGTTTGATTGTAGACCAAATCTCACCAGGATACTGATTGAAAAAGGAAAGCCCCCATTCTGGGTTGATTCACAGTCCAAGGGCCAGACCAACTAGAAAAATCCATGGAAGCGCCGTTCGACTGCTGAATTCGCCACTCTCCTACCATAGTGCGTGCTCCTCTCCAAAGTGGACAGACGGACGGGAAAATCTCCAGATACGATACGTGTTCTTGGACTGCTGCCGTTTATCGTTGTCCTACCGAATTCGCTTCAATCCCCTTGGATACCTGAGTGCCAAGTCTGCGTAGACATCCTTGTACTTGCTCCAAACTTCCTTGTCGGAATCTGAAGTGTCCCGTACAATCTTCGCTGGGAGACCGACCGCGACTTTCCCGTCGGGGATCGAAGTTCCGCTTGCCACGACCGCGCCTTCACCTACGATACTCCAGATTCCCACCGTCGCGTAGTCGCTCACGATCGCGCCAACGCCTATTACAGCGTAGTCTTTGACGGTGCAGTTGTGAAGTATGGCACCGTGTCCGATCTGGACACAGCTTCCGACCTCGCATTTCTCGCTGATGCGCGCGTGCAGGACGCAGTTCTCCTGCACACTTGTCTTGTCACCAATTATAATGGATCCATAGTCTCCTCTGAGTCGGGCTCCCGCGCCTATGTAACATTGAGCGCCGATCCTGACATCGCCCACAACCGTTGCGTTTTCGTCAACATATGCCGTTGAAGCAACGGACGGAATACGTCCCTCAAACTCGTATATCGTCAAATGATCTCCCGCTCGCATAACTATGTCTGTGTGCGCTGGGATGTCTATTTTCCGACTACTAGAAAGAATAGG
>CAZRNA010000016.1:0-25829 GCA_964601325.1 uncultured Candidatus Bathyarchaeia archaeon | reverse complement strand
CCGGCGGAGGCGTACTGATGGACATGGGCTGCCATTCCATCGAAGTCGCAAGATATTTGATCGGAAAGAAACCGGTGTCCGCATGCGCTTGGATATCCACGTTCGTTCATGACACAAAAAGTGAGGAAAACAGCGTCGTCATGGTGAACCATGAGGGGTCAGAGCTCGCGCAGGCAGAGAACAGCTGGGCTGCACACGGAGGATTCGATCTGCGAATCGAAACGTACGGTAGCGATGGAGCCATCTTCCTTGACGCAACGAAGGGAACTGGACTGCAGATGTTCACAGTTGCTTCGGAGAAGAAGGTTGGAGAGATCGTGGAGAAAGCTGAGACGAAGAAGGGTTGGATGTTTCCGACATGGAATGAGGTCGAAGCTTACGGCTTCCCAAATGAACTCGAACACTTCGCCTCATGCATAGGCGAGGGAAAACAACCACGTGAAACATTCGAAGACGGCCTATTGGTGAACAGGACCGTTGACGCCGCATACCGCTCGGCCAAATCAAGAAGATGGGAAAACATCTAGACCTAATAATGCAACCTAAACATAGCAAGGACAGTAGTGACATACAGGCAAGGTGAGGATCGCGCAATGAAAGAGAAGAATGTTGCCCCAAACACAGTTTACTGCAATAGATGTGGATTGGGTAACCCGAGCACGAACAAGTTCTGCTATGGCTGTGGTAACTCGCTGTTGTCCGCAACGTGTTCGTACTGTAGCCAAGCCAACCCGCACTATGCGAAGTTTGTCGGCTCGTGTGGACGCGGGCTCATGACGAAAGACTAGGGCTCACTAGGCCCTGCCCGCGCAACGGTTGATCTGTTACTCTCCAATCGTCCAGTTTCACCGTCTTGTATCAACAGCAGAGTGAGCAAGCGGATTCATTTGGGCGAGAAGGGTCGGGAGCTAGTATTAGACGCGGCGAGCAGACGACGGAAGAGTCCGACTCCGGTGGAAGACCAAACAATAACAGTATGGTGTGGGACACCCTTCTCGAGATGTGGGACAAAGCGGTACGAGATTCAGAATCGCAGGCGCCCCGGATTGAGAGTATGGAGCCTCGGGCGGGGTTCGGACCCGCGACCTTCCGCTTGCTTGGGATTCCCCTTACAAGGCGGATGCTTTCCAGCTCAGGAAGCTGAGACTACCAGGCTGAGCCACCGAGGCTTCTACACACCTAGCGACAGTGCCTTAAAGTGACTTCTGTCGAGGACAAGTCAGCAAGCGACAAAAAGCGAGGCGGGGCCGGCATGAAGAACACTGACCTCATAGTCTTGGGAGAAGTTGCGCTTGACGTGATACTTGCAGGAGTGGATAAGATTCCACATCGCTGGTCTGAAGTCGGGAACGTGCAAACCGCCGGTGTTTTCACGGCAGGATCTGCCGGCTATGTGGCGCAATGCTTCGCGAAGCTAGGAGGACAAGCCGCGATAGTAGGCAGGATCGGTGACGACTCACTGGGCAGAATTGTAATCGAGGGTTTCCACGATTGTGGCGTCTCCACTAGCAATCTCGTGGTTGACGAAGCGTTCGAGACTGAAGTGTCCACGGTCGTGGTGTACAACGATGGTAACAAGTCGTCGGTTGTCTCCAAAGTGCCCCCGTTGAGGCTCGATAGGCTCGACCCGAGGTGCTTGCATGGAGCGAAGGCTCTTCACATCGGAGCATACCTGATGCTCCCTGATCTCTGGGGGCGCGACATCATTCGCTGGATCAGGCACGCCAAGCGTGAGGGAATCTCTGTCTCTCTCGATCCACAAATGAGCGCCACCGGCGTGTGGGGAAAAGCCTTCGAAGGCGTTCTCGAACACCTTGACCTACTTCTTCTGGACGAGGTTGAAGCGAGAAAGATCTCGCGCAAGAAACGCACCACAGACGCCGTGGAGCACCTATTTGGACAAGGCGTTTCGACAGTTGCAGTCAAGGCTGGCAGGAGAGGATGCATCATCGGAGAACACGGTCGAATTCGCTCCGTGGACGCTTTCAGGACGAAACCAGTCTCCACAATAGGTGCCGGAGATGCTTTCGACGCCGCCTTCATTCACGGATACCTACACGATTGGCCGACGGAGAAGACCGCGAGATTCTCAAACGTCATTGCCGCATTGAGCATGACAAAGCTCGGGTGTGTGACAGCGATCCCGAGAGCGAAAGACGCAGAGAAGATCGTGAAAGCACACTACGGGGATCGATAACGGTCGCGAAGACTTATACAGCATCAGATTCTGAAAGCAGTGATTGTGTGAATTCATGTGGATTGATGTTCACGTCCATCCTCTTCTCGTGAAGGAACTGACTGACAAGCGACCAGAGCTCCTGCAAGCTGCAGACAAGGTCTTCGACCTACGGACCTCACCACAACCACTGTCGACTTTGCAGCGGGAGATGGATCTCTGTGGGATCGAGCGAGCAGTACTGCTTCCAGTGAATTGTAAGAAGGCGCATGGCTGTGAGATGCCATCAAACCAGGAGGTTGCTGAGATCGTCAAGAAGGATGGTCATCGATTCGTTGGCTTTGCGAGCATCGACCCCAACACGAGAGAAGTGGCCCTACAAGAACTGCGGCGGGCACACGATCAACTTGACCTAAAGGGATTGAAGCTGAATCCTGCGTTGCAGGATTTCGACCCAGCGGGTCCCGCGGTACTGGACATCTACAAGGAAGCTGAACGCTTACAGATGCCGGTTCTGGTTCACACAGGGATCACGTTCTCGAACCGCTTCTCGATTATGTACAATCAACCGCTGCTGCTGGATGATATTGCTAGGAAGTATCCTAAGCTCAAGATCTGTCTTGCCCATTTTGGGTGGCCATGGGTTTTGGATGCTGTGAGTGTGGCGATTAGGAATCCGAACGTCTACCTCGACACCGCTGGCACTTTTGCGGGAACCTCAATCGAGAGCATTCGTCAGATCACAACGCTCATACCGGCTCGTCTCATTGAAAACATGCTTGGAGAGAAGCTGATGTTTGGATCCGACTTTCCCCGAATAGAGATGAACAAGATGTTCGCCGCTGTCTCGTCACTTCCCGTGCGCAAGGATGTTCTCGAAGCGATTCTACAGAGGAACGCCCTTACATTCTTGGGAGAAGCCTAGGAGGTAGCTATCCGTTGAGATGCGTTGTAGAGAAGATCTTTGTGAAGTCTCAGCAGTCCACCGAACTGATACGAATAACGGACCAAGTGCGGCGAGCCGTGGCGATGAGCGGGCTGAAGAACGGCATGGTCAACGTTTTCACCTTCCACACCACCACGGCCATAACGATCAACGAAAACGATCCGAAACTGGAGGAGGACATCGCAAGGTTCATGGTGAAAGCTGTGCCTGAAGACGATTCATATGGACATCACCGCTTTTACAGGAGAGATGGCAGAATGGCTGTGAACGCCTACTCGCACATCCGGGCGAGCCTGCTAGGAGCAAACGTAACAATCCCACTCCAAACAGGAGAGATCATGCTAGGCGCACGCCAGAATATCTACCTTGTTGAACTTGACGGCCCACAGACCAGAGGACTGGCAGTTCAGATAATGGGCGAATAATCGCACGCACCCTGTGTTGGTGATCGACGGTTGGACATAACTACTCGAACGTATCATCCAAGAGACAAGTGATTTGTGTTGGGCACGGACAAACCCGCTCTACTCGGCGGGAAACGGACAAAGGCTAAACCGTTTCCTCCATGGCCGCAATACGATGAGAAAGAACGACGAGCCCTCATGCAGGTGCTGAAGAGCCGCGTATGGTGGCGTACGCCGGGCACCCGCACGCTAGAGTTTGAGCGCAAGTTCGCTTCATATCATCAGGCAAAGCATGGAATCGCTGTAACCAACGGCACGGCAGCATTGGAGGTCGTGCTAGCCGCACTTGGAGTTGGACCAAGCGACGAAGTCATAGTGCCAGACTTCACATTCATTGCAACAGCTAGCGCGGTGCTCGCTGCCGGAGCACTACCCGTTCTTGTGGATGTGACTCCGGACACGTACTGTCTCGATCCGACCCTAGTTGAGGAAAGGATCACTGACCGCACGAAGGCGATAATCGCAGTGCACATGGGAGGACTCCCCGCGGATCTGGACCGGCTGCCACAGATCGCTCGTCGCCAAGGCATCCGCCTAGTAGAGGACAGTGCCCACGCTCATGGCAGTGAATGGAAAGGCCGGAAGATAGGCGCGATCGGAGACATCGGGACATTCAGTTTCCAAGCAAGCAAACTCATCACAGCGGGAGAAGGCGGAATCATAATCACCAACGACGACGAGCTGGAACGACGAGCGCGATCAGTGCATGATTGTGGTCGCATGCCAGGGGAGTGGTTCTACTCTCACTTCATTTATGGTTCGAACTACCGTCTGAGCGAGTGGCAAGGAGCAATTCTCACCCAGCAACTCTCCCGGCTCGACAAGCAAGCGACCATCCGCACCAAGAACGCCGCATACCTAGATCGCGTGTTGCCTGAGATTGAAGGAATTACCCCTCAGAAGCACGATCCGCGGTGCACTCGAAATGGGCACTACGCGTACATCTTTCACTACGAAAGCTCGACCTTTGCAGATCTCCCCATCAAGAGATTCATTGAGGCTTTGGAAGCCGAAGGCATTCCAACACAAGCGAGTTATCCACCGATTCACGAGCTGGACCTCTTCAAGAGTGGGGAGTATCTCAACCGTCTCCCTCAGGAACAGCGCGATGCCGGAAAACGGATTCTCAAAGGGGACTTCCCGAACACCAGACGTGCTGCATGGGAAACCGTATGGCTGCCACATCCAGCACTTCTCGGCACACGAGATGATACAGCAAGAGTCCCAGAAGCGATAAGGAAGATCCAGAAACACGCGAAGGAATTGCTGTGAATCAGAACAGCATTGCATGACCCAGCTGGGTAACACGTCAGCTCTGGTTTCGCACTTAGCCAGCAGACGAAGTTTCGCACGAAGTGAGACTTGCAGACCGCGCGGTGTGTTAGGGAGCCATATCTGTCGTTACGAACTTGACCAAGTTCCTAGGGCGGTCAGGGTTCAAACCCTTCTTGACTGTGAAGTAGTATGCGAAGAACTGCATTGGAATCATAAATAGGAGAGGAGCGAATTCCGGGGAGATAGAACTCGGCATGCGGATTGTGTCGGCATGTGAGTCGATGATTTCGGGCACGTTCGAGATCGGGACCACACTTGCGCCTGTTGAAGCGATCTCCTTCAGCAGCGTGGCCTCTTGGCGAACAGTTTTTCTCTCGGGAACGAGGGCAAGGACCTGAATGCCTTTCTGCAGTTCCGCAAATGGGCCATGCCTGAATTCCATTGCATGGTATACTTCCGAGGCGGAGTAAGAAGTCTCCCGCAGCTTCAATGCACCTTCAAGGCAAGATGCGAAGTTGGCGCCAGATCCTAGGAAGATGAAACGTGCGATGCCCTGGTTCTCCTCAGCGATTCTTCTTGCCTGGTCCTCCGTGGCTCGAATGACAGCTTCCGCATCCTTCGAGAGTCGACTCAATTCAGCCTCGAAGTCTTTGGGAACAACTGAACCAGCGAGTCTGGCGAATTCGAGGCCAGCAATGATCGTAGCAAGAGCCCCTCCTGTGAACGTCTTCGTCATTATGGTGCATTCCTCGTTGGGAACACCTGTGTCGAGGCAGTAGTCACACTCTTGCCCCATCGTACTCTGGGAATCAGAGACTACGGCGATTGTTGGAACCTTGAGCTTCCTTGCTTTGCGCGCTGCCTCAACCGATTCCGAGGTCCGGCCTGATCGCGACAGAGCCATCAAGACAGGTGAGCGCATGTCCGGCGTCGGGGCAAACCAGACAAATTCGGATGATGGACAAGCCCGACTGTCAAGTCCGAACTCGTGCTCGTGGTAGAATGTTGCGAGCATTGCTGCGTAGTATGATGACCCACAACCGACCACGTAGTAGCTCCCAGGGTGAGCGCGGTTCCATGCCTCTCGAGCGATCTCCTGAATTCGCGTTCGTGTCTGGCCCACGATCTTCTCAAAGGCCTTCGGCTGTTCGTGGATCTCACGTATCATGTGATAGCCGTTCATGCTGCGACCCCACGCCATACATCTTGACCCAGAAGTTAAGCCTAGTCCTCAAGCGAATCACTTGTGCGATTCTCGCATGCACGCATCCCATCGCTTGCTACAGGGCGATCCTGAAAATCCTGTTTTCGGATACGAGCCAGTCGCCGATCCAATAATGGCTGTCTTGCACTTGACCTGGGACGTTGATATGCAATTCTTTTAGGTATCGTCAGCCAAGTCGAATCGACGGAACCAGAATGAGAGCCACGCTTTCATCGAGAGATCGCTTGCTTAAGACAATCAACCATGAGGAACCAGATCACGTTCCGATGTTCCTCAAGTGGTGGGAGCGCCCCTACCTATCAAACAAGGGCGAGTCTTGGGCAAACCAATTTGAAAGGGCAGACAAGTTGCTCAGCCTTGGACTGGAAGATACTGTGGGGTTTGATGTCCCCCATGCACTTTCAGAGGATGTGAAAGTCAGAGTATGGAAGACGAGCCCAGAGGGCGAGCGATTTCCCCTGCTTCACAAGGAATACGAAACACCAAGAGGCACGTTGCAACAGATCGTTCGTCAGACGACGGACTGGCCACACGGCGACGACGTTCCGATCTTCAGCGATTTCCTTGTGCCTTCATCACGTTCAATCAAGTACCTAGTCCAAGAAACGAAGGACCTTGACGCACTGTCTTGCCTCTTCCGTGATCTCAACGAACGCGAACTGGCCACGCTTAGAACAGAAGCGAAGAAAGTGAGGGAGTTTGCCGAGAAACGCCAGATCCTTGTCGAATGTGGGATGTGGTCTGTAGGTGGCAGGGAGGGAGGTATCGTTGGGGCTGATGCTCTGCACTGGCTCTGTGGAGTCGAGAACACCATGCGTAAAGCCTTCAGAGATCCCAACTTCATTGATCGCTTGCTTGATACTATCCTCGGATGGGACATGAGGTATCTCAACGCACTATTGGACCTGGGTTTCGTGGACGTCATCGTTCACAGAGGTTGGTATGAGAACGCCGATTTCTGGTCGCCAAGGCTCTACAAGAGATTTCTAGAGCCACGCATCTGCAAGTTGATAGATAGAACCCATAGAGGAGGAGCCAAGTTCTGCTACATCATGACCATGAAACAGATGCCGCTCCTAGAGACAATGAAGGAAATGGGCGTCGATATACTGTACGGACTTGATCCCGTGCAAGGTGGGACTGACCTCACACTATCGAAGAAGTTGGCAGGAGATAGAATCTGCCTCTGGGGAGGCATGAACTCAGCTATCACGTTGAACAATGGGAGCCCTGAGGAGATTCGACGCTCAGTAAAATCGGCCATTCAGACTCTGGCCGTCGGAGGGGGGTTCATCTTCGCCTCGATAGACCAAGTATTTGAGGACACACCGTGGAGGAACATCGAGATCATGATGGACGCGTGGAAGTCTATGAGCGATTATCCGGCTCACTGACCGAACTGTGAGCAAGTTCTTCTCCCGTCAAGTCCCAGTCGCATCACAGTCTATTCGTCAAGGCGACACACACTCATATTATGAGCACCATCGTAGTTACGACTTCAGGCGTATCTGAATGGACTCGAGAGAAAGGGTTCTGCGAGCACTCGAACGTAAGGAAGTCGACAGGATTCCACACTGGATCGACTTCACATCAATAGAGTCGCAGTCCAAGTTCTTTGGTGAGAAGTTCTTTGATGCTGACCCTATAACTCAGCTGACTTTCCAAGCACGATTCTTCGACTCTGACATCGTCAATTTGCCAATCGCGGGATTTCCAGGATGTTCTGACATTTTCTGTCAGAAGCTACACGAAGGGGAGGATTACATCATAGCGAGGAATCCCTTCGGCGGACTCCAGTACTGGCGCAAGAAGCCCTACTTTGCAAAGACCCTGTACAGCCCAGTGCAAACCAAGGAGGATTTGGATAGGGTGGCTCCTCCGGACCTCAGCCAATTTGAGGAGAGGATCCGCACTCTGGCTCAATTTGCAAGAGCAATGCATGAGCGAGGGTACTACACGCTCGCCGAGATCAAAGGACCTTTCGAGACGCCTTGGATGTTCCTTCGGGGCCTCGTACCATATCTGAAAGACCTCGCCACAGATCCGGACTTCATAACAAAGATGATCGAGGTCTCCTTCAAGCCGATGATGGAACTCGCCGAAATGGTGATTGACCAGGCACCATTCGATGGAGTATGGATCACCGACGACCTCGGAGAACGGTCATATCCGTTCATGAGCGTCGACAAGTACAGGCGCATCTACAAGCCTTGGCACCAGCAAATCGTGGACCGTTTGCACAAGAAGGGAGTCAAGGTTTCTCTTCATTCAGACGGAAACGTGATGAGCCTTGTTGGGGAATTCGTTGACAACAAGTTCGATTCGCTAGATCCTCTGGAACCAGCAGACAACATGAATCTTGCCGAACTGAAGGCAAAGTATGGCGATAGGATCACACTGATTGGCGGAATAACAAGAGGCATTGGAACGATGACGCCCGAACAAATAGAGAATCATGTTCAACAGGTCATAAGAGACGGGGGCCCCCGCGGACTAGTACTGAATTGCGGAGGGGGAATTCCCCCTGAAATGCGCCTACAAAGCCTGATGAGCTACTGCGCCGCAGTGCAGGAGCACAGAAACGTCCTAGATCGGTAGATAAGGCTCCCCCGCAACCCCTCTGGACGCTTCAGGATGATCACGGCTCATGTGATGTCTGTTCACGCCTTGCCCTGACACTAGGCGTCCTGACAGAGAAGTCTAGTCTTCTTCGATCGGCTCCCAGGAGCCGCTCTTCGATGATCGATATGCTGCGCCAATTACCTTGTTTACGAAGTAGCCTTCTTCGAACGTTTCTATCGCTTTCTGGCCCGTTGAAAGTGATGACAGGAAATGCTTGATCTCATCGACGAAACCTAGAGTCGCATGCTCGTTGAGCGCGGGGAAGACTCGACCCTTCTTGGTTTCAGTTGTTTCCATGATAGTTTCCCCGGCGCCGCTGATCCTTGATGCGCCTTGTGCTGTGAAGAGGCTGATTCCTGCCTCGCGCGAGATGTTTACAATCACGGTTCCATTGCCACCATATACTTCGACATGAAACTCGAGCCCCCCGCGTGTCACCCAGCTATTCTCTGCCTGCGCGAGCTCCGAATCCTTGTGTTTTAACAGAACGAGAGCATTGTCCTCCCCAATGGTGGAATGTGCGAGCTTCGAAGTCCAACCGAAGACTGATACGGGGTTCTTCCCGAGCAAGTAGCGAGCGACCTCAACAGCATGTGCGCCTAGATCGAGTAGCGCACCTCCACCTGCCAGTTTGGGATCGTAGAACCAAGCTGAGTGCTGACCAAAATGCGCTTCCCTGCATCTCACCCAGAAGACCTGGCCGAGAACGCCTCGATCAATGAGGGCTTTTGCTTTTGCAATCTGTGGGATGAATACCTGATTCTCGGCGTAGAAGTGCTGTACACTATGCTTTCTGACCACATCCAGCATCTGTTTGGCTTCATGCTGATTTCGAGCGAGGGGTTTCTCGCAAACAATGTTCTTGCGATTCTCGGCGGCAGCGGTTGCTGCGGTTAGATGCAGGTAGTTCGGGAGAGCTATGTCAACAAGCTCAACCTCCGGGTCTGCGCAAAGCTTTGCGATGCCGTCATTTCCGTGGTAGGTCTTGGGGATATTCCACCTCTTGGCGAATTGCTCCACGATGTCTTTCCGCAGGGAGAAGGCTGCAACGACGTGAGCTCCTTCGATTTCTTGGAAAGAAGGCATATGGAACGTGTTGGCGACAAACCCGGCGCCCAATATCCCTATTCTTACAGGCCTCATCTTGACAGAACCCTTCTGCGTTTAGGGTACACGGTCTATGCTGGCCCGGCTACTATGGTTTGCGTGACAGAATCTCAATCGTGTATTCATGCCTGTTTTCGCGACGCTCTCCAGAACCATGTCAAGTTGTGACCTTTGAAGAGATCATGCTCAGATTTAACCCGCCTGGTTTCCGACGTTTCCTGCAAACAGCTACCTTTGGGATTAGCTACGGAGGCGCCGAAGCTTCGGTTGCTACAAGTTTGGCCGACTACGGGACGGGACTATCTCCTTTCCGGAGATGCCCTCGTCAAAGACTTGCCATTCTTAGGTTAGCGCCGCGTCCAGGAATTTGATGTATGTCATTTCTGATCCATCCACATCCGTCGCACAGAATACGCGCGGATGCCAACCCGCAGTTCCTTCCATTGTGTATGCTGCAATGTAGAGCATGTTGAGTTGCATGCACATGCACGGTCGTTTCGCGCTGTCTCGTGACCGTGACATGGGCGTTGGCAGATCGAGCATTCGTTCCTATTCCACATGGTGAACTGATGTTACATATGTTTCGTTCTCTGCCACGGCAGGTAGAGTTTGTGGTAATGCGAGGCGTGATGCCCGCCGTGTGTCAGAAGACGCTTAGCAGATTGTTTGCGATCGCGCGTATCTGCTTCTTGTATGCACCGGTGTAAAGCGAGACTGCAGTTACGCCGATTTTCGCATACTGTTCAATGACTTCGACGAGGTCGCTCCATTTGCTGCAGATGTGGGTGCCTTTCCTGACCTCATCGACGGTGACTCTCCTGCCTTCTTCCTCAACCGCCATAGGGTTTGGAATGCTCCACGAATCCTTGTGGTAGAGGCCAAGCGTTCTCCATTGGGTTCTAACGATCTCTTCTGGTTTGAGAAAGCTGAAGTTCACTTCTATCGCGACTCCTCCAGGCCCCTCCTTGTTAGCCTCAATCCTACCTTGCCTGTAAGCAGGCAGGATCACCTCTTTCATCGTCTGGAGATTGTTTCTCGGGCATATCGTGATCAGTTGGTCCGCGTACATACCAGCATACCGCGCCGCTCTCTTGCCAATCGCTGAGAAGAAGATCGGTATCTTCCGCCTCGGCTTCGTGTAAAGGTGGTAGAAGTCCGAGGAGAAGTACCTTCCTTCGAACTTGAATGGTTCCTTAGAATACCACATCATCCGCATCAGTCGGATCCCTTCGATCAGCCTTTCCATTCTTTCATCCCATTTAGGCCAAGTGTCATTCCAGAAGGGCCTTTCGTTCAGTGCTTCGCCTGAACCTACGCCAAGCAACACTCTGCCTGGGTACATGTTGTCAAGAGTCGCAGCCGCCTGCGCCACAATTGCAGGGTGATACCTTGCGCCTATCGGCACCGTAACCCACGGTCCTACCTTTATTCGATCCGTCTTCTCCAAAGCGACACTGAGCATTGACCAAACGAAGGATGACCGCTTGCCCGAATGGAACCATGGGAAGATGTGGTCGCCAAACCAAACCGTACGGAACCCCAACTTGTCAGCGCAGACAGCTGCGTTGACGAATTCCTGTGGGTCGCAATCATTCTCGCCAAGGTTAAGTTGTATCTCTACTTTGGGCAAAACCACTCGTTACGCGGGAAGACAACTCGCATCTTATGCTTTTCGGCCCTCGCAAAACACTTGTCCACAGCGCATAGGAGCATGTGCTCGCGAGTGTGAAGCGCCCAATCGCACAAATATGTACCCGGAGCTATCTGCGTTTGGCAAGTGGTCCAGATGATCGACCAGATACGTGAAAGAATTCGATCGACCTACGCTTCGGCAATCGGCCGCAACCGTAGAGAACTGATCACCCCTGCCCTGATCCTTGACCTAGGGATTCTACGCCGGAATCTCACCTTGATGGCTGAACTGATGAGGTCGAAGCCGGCGAAGCTCCGCGCACATATCAAGGTTCACAAGAGTCCAGACATCGCACGCTTACAGATGGAAGCCGGTGCCATAGGAATCGGCACAGCCACAATCTGGGAGGCTCTTGTAATTGCACGCAGTGGCATCAAGGATGTGTTCGTGATCAACGAAGTGGTAGGACCAGAGAAGATTCGGATAGCAGCTCTCCTCTCTCGCGAAATCCCTCTGAAAGTCGCAGTTGACGCCTCATCGAACGTTGAAGCGTTGTCAAAGGCCGCCAGAGAGGCCGGCAGCGAGGTCGGATGCGTAATCGAAGTCGACACGGGCATGGAACGCTGCGGTGTCGGCTCCCCTGAGGAGGCGCTTAGCTTAGCGCGTCGGATTTCTGAGCTGCCGGGTGTGCGTCTTGATGGTCTTACCGGCTACGAGGGACACTGCTCGCGAGAGTTTCACAAAGCAAGACGCGAATACTTGGCTCGCAAAGCCATGGACTATTTTGTTGAAGTTGCCGATCTACTGATTCGCAACGGATTCCCATGCCCGATTCTGTCTGCCGCTGGTACCGGCACGTGGGAGATCACCGCGTCCAACCCGCGGATTACGGAGATACAGCCGGGTTCATATGCCGCAAATGACGGTTACCACGTCCGCCTAGATCCCAGGTTCCGACAGGCTACTACTGTTCTTGCGACAGTCATCAGTCGGCGGCCAGAGCATATCGTCACCGACGCCGGGAAGAAGACCGTTGGCGCAGCAGAGGCCGTGCTGAAGGATTACGATTATCCGATCCTGCGTTACGATGAGGAACACGGGATCTTCAGCACATACGGTTCGTGCCCTCTGAAGGTCGGGGACACCGTTGAACTATTCCCTGGGTATACGCCGTTCGCTGTCAGCTACTTTGACGTTTACCACGTCGTTGAGGGAGACAAGGTCGTTGATGTCTGGCCAGTTCTTCCGAGAGGACCAGAGCACGGCGGACTCCTAAACGCATTCAAGGATCGCCAATGACATGTGCGTTTCCAATGCCCAATCATGCAACACATCAGTCACAACTGTATCGAAAAAGCGCGGAATTCGCTCATACACGCTGGCTCTTATATTCGAAGGAACAGGAATCTGCGAGTATCCAGAGGGGAGATATCTACGGAAGGGACTTTCTTCGTAGGCACTGATATCGGCACTTTTGGAACAAAGTGCTGTGTGGTTGATGGGGACGGCGTGATACTGTCAGCCTCATATCAGGAGACCGATGTTTCTATTCCTAGACCGGGCTGGGCTGAGCAGTGGCCGGATGTTTGGTGGAATGCCTACTGCAACACAATGAAAACTGCTCTGAAACTAGCGAGAGTCGACGAGAAGGACATTGCCGGCGTTTGCATAAGTGGCCTCTACAGCGGGTCGGGTGTACCTGTTGACAACCGTTTCGAGCCCCTCAGGCCTTGCATCATTTGGATGGATAGAAGAGCGACGAAAGAGACCACTCAGGTAGAGCAAAGACTCGGGGAGAACACAATTTTCGAAATCACTGGCAACGTTATCGATCCGTATTACGGCTACGCGAAAATGCTCTGGATAAGACAGAACGAACCCGAGATTTGGAAGAAGACACACCAACTCATTACGGCAAATGGGTGGTGCATTCGTAAATTGACAGGAAGACTTTCCATCGACCATTCAAGTGCGTGCCTGATAGGAGGCCTATACGATATTCACAAGCGTGAATGGTCAGAGAAGCTCATGGATGAACTAGACATCCATCGTGCTCTCTTTCCCGAAAGAATCAATCTGTCCAAAGACGTTATCGGAGAGGTTACTGATGAAGCGTCCAGAGCTACTGGACTTGCGAAGCACACGCCTGTTTGTGCTGGAGGAATCGACGCAGCTGTCTCGGCCCTGAGTGCCACGGCACTCAATGACGGCGACCTTACTTCCATGATCGGTACATCCATGTGCAACGGCTTCATACAGGATCAACCTAGACTCTCCAAGAAGCTCATCAACTTCCCACACGTCGCGTATGACAGAACAAAGCTCTATTCCTTCGCGGGAATCGCAACTGCTGGAGCAGCCCTTAGATGGTTTAGGGATCAGTTCTGTTATTGCGAAAGAAACGTCGGAGACGCAATAGGGACAAGTGCATACAGGCTGCTCGATAGGATGGCCGAGAAGGTGCCCCCTGGATCTGAGGGCCTGGTTTTCATGCCTCACATGGTGGTTGGAGAAAGAGCACCATATTGGGATGATCACATCAGAGGTTGCCTGTTTGGGTTGACGCTCTACCACACAAAGGCGCATCAGTATAGGTCATTTCTTGAAGGAGTCGCCTACGCGGTCAGATACAGTATCGAAGTGGCTCGTGAGGTTGGCATACCACTGAATAGAGCGATTCTGGTGGATGGAGGCGCTAAATCGGAGCTATGGCGCCAGATCTTTGCCGATGTCACTAACACACCTTTGCAGTACGTAGAAGCAGCGCCCGGGGCGCCTTTGGGTGACGCACTTTTGGCGGGGGTCGGTACCGGTTATCTCAAGTATGAGACAATTTTCGACTGGGTCAAGACAAGTTCTGTAACCCAGCCTAAATCAGCAAATGCTGAGACCTATGAGAAATACTACGTCCTTTACAGGAAGCTGTATCATGACACAAACGCTTGTTTCAGGAGCCTGAAGGAGATCGCCGGATGAACCTACAGAGACTACTGGGTATCAACAAGGTGGATGATTGCGGTTCGAGTCGCCAATCGTGGAACTCGATCTAGCACTTGTCCATGAATTCGCAAGCCGGTATGCTATCGGGCATTCAATTTCTTCCTGCAGACATGACGCAATCTCCTGATCGCCGCAGCGTAGTCTTTCTCCCCGAATACTGCACTTCCGACAACCAGAACATTGGCCCCAGCCGCGACAAGCATTGGTGCCGATCTGAAGTCCACACCGCCGTCGACTTCTATATCCAGCATGGAACGGTGACGTCTCTTCAGGGCCGCAGCCATCTTGATCTTTGGGACTATGTCCGCAGTAAGATCGAGGCCACCGAAGTTGGCACTGGTTGTCATCAGGAGGATTTGGTCCAGATCTGCAAGGTAAGGCTTGACGAGGGACAAGGGTGTCGCTGGATTGAGTGCAATTCCAGCCTTGAGGCCATGGTCCCTGATCCGCCGAATCGCAGTTTCCGGATGAACACACGCTTCAGCGTGGATCGTTATAATGTCGCTTCCGGCCCGAGAATATCTCTCGACGATATCATCAGAGACCTCAATTGCCAGATGGACATCCAAGGGAAGTTCTGTGTGATTCTTTAGTGCTTCAACAAGCAAGGGACCAATCGTCACACGCCCCAGTCTTCTATACTCAAATCCCCAAGCCAGAAGAGGGTAGACATCTATGTGGAGAAGGTCGGCACCGCTCTCCTCCACTTCTTGAACTTCCTCTTGCAGTTTGTCGAAATCTGCTGAAACTACTGAAGGGGCAATCTTCAAATGCATACGATGACACCCTCGGAGGGACCCTCGAGACGAGACAGCGTCTTAGCTCCTTCGGTTATTCAGTTTTAGCAATGGCAGCTCACACTTGGACTTGGCACTCGACCCGAAGTTGTAGGAACAATCAAGTTGGATCGAGGAAATGGACTCGTATTCACATGACTTCGCTTGAGTAGGTGGTCTCAACTAGTACGCACTAGCTCGATGTCGACGCTATGTTACAGAGGCTGGATCCCAAGAGAAGTATTCCCGGGACCGCACCTATCACATACATCTTCCACAAAGAAGGCGCTCCCCAACGTAACGCGATGTACGTATCTAGAAGAAGCAGACCAATCGCCGGCAGAGCGAAAGTGATGACCCTGACAGTTTGCTCAGGAGCTACAGTGCCGGTGGACGCCACCAATATTCCGAATATCTGCAGTCCAAAGAGAACCCACCAAACCCAGCCTAGGGGGTGAAACGAAAATGTCTGAATGAGGGAATAGCTCCCATACAGAACCCTTGGCCGGCCTAGGAGCCCATAGAAAGAGAACGGGAGAACCACCCATTCAATATTCGCAAGGACTGAAAATGCCGCAAGAACAAGCGCCACAATTCTCCAATTCCAGACGATGAAGATAGCCCCCACACATTCACCGGGCCGTTCGTCAACGGAAGACTACGATCACTCTGCCCTGATTACGCTGCATTTCTTCAGATCTAGGGTGATATCTTTACCTGCTGCATTGAGGTAGGAGAATCGTTCCGGGCCTCTAAGGTCGACCTTGAGAATCGTACCATTTGCGTCAACATGAAGACGTGTAGTGTTCCCTAGGAAGATGCTCTCGACGATTCTCGCTCTCGTTGCTCCCTTGGAGCCCTGACGTGCTTCTGGCAGGATTTCGATGTCCTCCGGTCTGATGCAAGCAGTCACCTTGTCGCCTAAAGCATGCTCATGGGGAATGTGTGTGTGGATTTCGATTCCACCTGCGAGAATGGTTCCCGTGTCTGATGCTGGGTCCGCTGTCTTGACCGTGCCTGTGACGAAGTTGTTTTGACCGATGAAGCTTGCAACGAACGGGGTCGAGGGATCCGTGTAGAGCTCCGTTGGTGTCCCAACCTGTTCCACGATCCCTTGGCTCATTACGTAGATCCTATCTGATATCGCGAATGCTTCGCCCTGGTCGTGCGTAACGTAAATCATCGTCTTTCCTGTTTCTCTTTGGATCTTCCTTATCTCGAATTTGAGTTCGTCTCGCAGTTTAGCATCAATGTTACTCAGCGGTTCGTCGAAAAGCAATACATCCGGGTCCGTGGCCAAGACACGAGCGATCTCGATTCTCTGAGCTTGACCTCCACTCAACTGAGATGGTGCTCGGTGCTCGTAGCCTTCCATTTGCACGATTGACAGCACTTCCTTTGTCTTCCTTGCTATCTCTTCGTCAGAGCAGTGACGTGCCTTCAGGCCGAATGCGATATTCTTGCGAACATTCATGTGTGGAAAGAGGGCGACTCGTTGAAACACGAATCCAATGTTGCGCCTATTTGGGGATAGGTCCGTCACATCTTTGTCGTCGAAGTACACCCTGCCCTCATCTGCTCTGATCAACCCTGCAATGATCCGAAGTGTAGTGGATTTTCCGCATCCGCTAGGACCTAGTATGGTGACAAACTCGGAATCTTTTGCCTCAAGGTGGGCGCGGTAGACGGCTTTGGTCGCCCCGTAGAGTTTGCTTATGTCTTTTGCCACAACTCTTGTCATTTGCCCTTCAACCTCAGATGAGTACGACTCCACGCAGATACTTGGTTCCCACGACCTTGAGATAGACTAACACGACGGCCAGCGATATCAACTGTAGTACGGCCGCTTCGGCTGAAATGCTAGGTAGCACCCGCGCTCGCGTAATGTCCGCGTAGACCCTCACAGGAGCGGTCTGGAGTCTAGTTGCGAGGTTCAGAAGAAGCGCCGTGATGAACTCATTAAACGAAAGCACGAATGTGAGCAATATGCCCGCGCTCACGCCTGGGCCAACCATTGGCAGGGTGACTTTGAAGAACGTGGCGAATCTCCCAGCGCCTAAACATGTTGCTGACTCCTCGTAGCAGGGATCAACGTATCTGAATGCCACTATGCATGTCATCAGCATCAGCATCAGAAACCCACAAGTGTATGCCGCGATAAAACCCCAATACCCCAAGAACCACTTGTACAGGAAATAGTACGTAATGATGAGTGAGAGAGCATAACATATTCCCGGCACATACCACACGCCGTTCAGCATTGTGAACAACGTCTTCTTTCCCCGGAAATTGTAGCGCACCAGTGCATAGGCTGCGGGGACTCCGATAGCAGTATCAATGATTATGGTCGTGATTGCGATTGAGAGACTCAGATAGACCTTAGGCCAAAAGGAGGCGATTATGTCGAAGTACGCTTTGATACTGAATGTTGTGCTGCCGTCAGGTAAGGTCGCAGTGAGTGACCTCATTAGGATCACCGTGAATGGAAGCAGTAGCAGGCCTGAGATCAACAGCACATACGTGTAGGATATGACATCCTTGACTCGCTCGGCAGATGAGGCTTTCACTAAATCAACGCTCCTCTGGACGCTTTCAGTGATACGTAGAAAATGATGACCGCTATTACTGCCAATATGACGCCGATGGCGGACGCCATACCGAAATCCATCCGCAACAGGGCCATAGAGTAAACCTCAACCGACAGCATTCTCTCGGCGACTACCGCGCCCCCCATCAAGATGGGTATTGCGAATGCTCCCAGCCCCCAGCCAATGCTTACAAGCCAAGCACCAATTATTCCAGGAATGCACATTGGCAGCGTAACATTGACAAAGGTTCTGATTGATCCTGCACCTAGGCATCTGGCCGATTCCTCTATTGAGCGGTCTATTCCTTGCAAGGAGATGCCTATGTTGTAGACAGAGAATGGAAATGTATAGATTGCCAGTGCAATCACTGCGGCCGGCAATGAGTAGAGAGCCCTGAACATCTCGACGCCTGAAGCAAACAGGAATGATAGAGGACCGCCAGGGAAGAACAGGTAGTAGAATCCGTAAGCGATATACAATTCCCCAAACAGGGGCACCAGCATTATTGCCCTGAAAACGTCCTGATATTTCCTGATTCTCCTAGTCATGATGTAAGCAAATGGGAAACCAAGCATCAGATCAAGAAATGCAGCTAGAGTAATCAGCCCGAACGTGATCTCGAAGTCGAACGCGTAGGCATTGCTGAAGATATTGGCATAATTCGACAGAGTCCAAACAGGAGTAAAGAAAAAGGAGTCTCTAAAGGTGAGACTGGCAATGGCCAGTATTCCGACTGGTACAAAGAAAAGGCCGACCTCAAGCGCTATCGCCGGTGTGAGTAGCGCAAGAGGCTTCAGCCTCTCATTGGTTGTCAAGGCGTATGCTTGTTTCCGTGTTATCTCGGGCCTATGGTGCAGCAGTCAACTGCTTCCAGTACGTAATCCAGTCGTTGATGACAGTATTGATGTATATCCAGTCTAGCTTCGGGAAGCTCTTCGCTTGCTCTATTGTTGGGTATATCTCGTTGATTCCTTTTGGACCGAGCGCGTTGACCCAGTCCGGTACGTACTGAATGTAGTCCTCGCCGAGCGCGCCTTCGAAGGCCATTGCCCAGAGTTGCTTTGACCTCGTCTCGTCACCTGGTGCGAGCGGCCATTGCTTGATGTCAGTCATCTGGAAGCCTGCACTCAGCTCCCAATCTGCCGCGATCTGCGCAAGCACAGGGTGTGGGGCTTTCTTCGGGATCCAATACACACCAGGTAAGTTGGGATGCTCGCTCTTGAAGTACGGTAGTAGGTGCGACCCTTTCAACCATGGTTTCGTGATACCGTAGCCTTCAGCCAAACAGCACCAGTATGCCGATATCCATGTGAGCTCTTTCTCCAGTATGTCAGCAAGCTCGCCCTCGTCGTCAGTGTATTTGACGACGTTCGGAACAATGTTGTCTGCAATCCACTTTAGGGTCTTTTTCATGTCATCGGGGTTCTTGTAGTCGTATCCGAGCTCGCCGGCCACGACTGCCCACCAGCCCCAAAGTCCATTGTCGCTTGATGGCCAGAGGCTTAGTTTGCCCTTCAATCTCGGATCAGCCAGTGCTTTCCATCCGGTGAACCAGTCTCCGACATATTTCGTGTTCACAGTGAAGTTGCAGAGTGCGTGCTGTTGGAACTGGACGCCATATGGGTACCTTAGGAACCAAGAGTCGACATATTCAGCCCATGGGACCAATGGCGACGGTAGGAACGGCTCTGCAAGTCCCTTTGCCACCGCCTCTTCGAAGAAGTTGAGTTCGATGTGCATTAGATCGAATGGAGGGGCCTCCCCTGCTGCCAACGCGCTTTCGACAGCAACCACCCATCCACCCTTTGCTGCTTGCGTTCCGAGAAACTCGACCTCGATGTCGACGCCGTAAAGGTCTTTGACGTATTTCTTCAGTGATGGAGCGAAGTAGGTGTCAACTATGCCCCAGTAGGTCCAATTTGCTACGCTGACCTTCCCTTCTTTCGCGATTTCTGCAGCGACCTCGTCGCGTGACATGAACTGGTTCATGATTGGTATCCAGACTTTCTCTTGGCCTGCAGACCAGAGATTCCCTGCCGTGCCAGTCATAGTGGTCGTAACAGTTTGGGTTGGGCCAGGAACACCAGAAGGTTGGGTTGCATACACGCCAGCACCCGCAACAACTGCACCCGCAGCGAATGAGCCAGCCATCTTTAGGAAGTCTCTTCGTGATGAATCAGGTTTTTCTTTAGACAATTTTCATCGCCCTCAGTCTGCCGTAGAGGATGCATTTTAAACTTCGCATCAATCGAACTCGCCTATCGCAGGCCTTATGAACATCGATCGCAAGGAGCTGGAGGTACCTGCTTGAGAAGCAAGACGCCCTCTCGCGCATCTCTCCTGTTCACATCACATGTTCTATTCATGATAGCTACGTCAGATTGACATTGGGTCTAGCAAAGAGAAGATGGCCGCCAATGGTGTCTCCGAGAGAACGTTGTCTTGCTGCAATTCATCTGGAAGAGCCTGACCGAGTTCCATGTTTTGAGCTCGGCATGAACCTCGCGACAATAGAGAAACTGATCGGTCGACCGACAGTCTCAGCCGCGCTTGGGTGCATGACCACTGACCAGTTACGGGAACTTGCATGCGACACAGTGGAGGCATATGCAACGGCAGGACTCGACATGGTTCCAGCGTCAGCAGGATTTCCAGAGAACTACAGAGAAGGGTACGTTCCAGAGAGAATCACCCCAAACCGATGGGTCGACGAGTTCGGACGGATTTGGGAGGATCGGCCTGGTCTTACTGGACTGTCGTGGTATATCGGAGGAACTGTGAAGTCTCGCGGTGACTTGGAGAAGATACGAGCCATAGATCCTGAGGACTCTGGCAGAACCTCCCTTGCGAGGGAGACCATTCGATCCGCGAGGCAGAAGGGATTGGCAGTAATGGGTTATGTTGACGGCCCCCTCCTGACAGCATACATGACAGTCGGTCTTTCTGATTTTCTAGTCAAGATATACAGAGATCGAGGTTTCGCACTCGAACTTCTTGAGCTGGCAACACGATTCAATTGTGTTCTGGCCAAGAGGTTGACAGAGTTTGGTGTGGACGGGATAATAGTTGGAGAAGACATGGCTGACTGTCATGGCCCGCTGATCAATCCTAGAGACCTCAGGAGTGTCATGTTTCCGTTTCTTGCTCGCGAGTTCGATGTGATCAAACGGACAGGAACACCGGTCATGATGCATTCAGACGGAAACACAATGTCAGTGTTTGAAGACATCATGGCACTCGGAATCGAAGGCTACCAGGCCCTGGAGCCCGACGCTGGGATGGACATAGCATATATCAAAGAGAGATACGGCGACAAACTGTGCCTTCTCGGCAATGTAGACTGCGGTAATACTCTCACGCACGGGTCAACGCATCAAGTTGAGGCGGAGACAAGACACGTTATTGATTCCGCAGCATGCGGAGGCGGGCTCATCTTGGGCTCAAGCAATTCAATACATGACGGAGTTAAGCTCGAGAACTTCCTTAAGATGATCCGGACTGGCGAGAAATACGGAAAGTATCCCCTCTCATGATCAGATCATGGTCGCGCTCGGAGATACGAAACTAGAGGTATCGTCCGTATTTCTCTGCAGCCTTGACCATTGCGTCCAAGTTTGCATAAGGAGTATTCTTAGGTACTTCACATCCCGACCCGAGAATATACGCCCCGGTGCGTCCTCCCGCCTCGATAGCTTTGCGACAACTCTGTTCAATCATTTCAGGACTGCCAGTCAGGAGAAGGTTGGGGCTGACGTTGCCGATGATGCCGACGGAGTTGCCATACTTTCTCCTGACTTCAGCTAGGTCAACATAAGAGTCAACTTCAAGGTACTTTGTTCCCGTCTCGACCATCTTGTCGATGATTCGTGTCGCATCCCCACAGATGTGCAGTACGAAGGGAACCTTCCCTCCTGCTTCCCGGATTACCCTCTGAATATACGGGAAACTGAATTGCTCAAAATGCTTAGGCGAGATTACAGTGGGCGATGATATGGCATCTCCCAGTACTATGGCATCGGCACCTGCTTGGATCTCCGCTTTCATGAAACTGACAATTGTCTTGGTTGTGAGATCCAGAAGCTCAGCGATGAGTCCAGGATTTCGATAGAGGTACTTGCATGTCTCAGTTATCCCGAGCAACTGTGCGGCCGCCTGGAAGGGAGCATTAAGGCTCCCGAAGACCCCGAACTCGTTTCCAACCTCCTCTTTCAAACTCCTGATTGCGTTCAACCAGACGGGCAATCGACCGTCTTTTTCGGGATCAGGCGTCTTCAATGACTTGATGTCGCTCGACGCCTTGACAATTGGTCTTGAGGCCATCGGCGATTCATCCTCAGGGTATTTGATTTCGGCCCCCATGGCTTCAATCTCAATCACCGGGTCAGAGTCCACGTAGACAGCATCGATCTTGAATCTTCGTGCCATAGCGATCTGAGATTCCGCAAGTGCGTCTGGATCCTTGGCATACTCAATGACCTTGAAACCAGCATATTTCGCCGCGAAAGTTATGATGAACGGAACAACTGGTACCCTATCTGATTTCTGAAGGGCAAGTGCCTTGAGAACTCGTTCTCTAGAATTCATGAGAATGATCTCTTCCTTGGCAGATTTAGCCTGAGCACCAGTCATTCAGAGAGAAGGCGTCATGATTCATAGTATTTTCGACTACAGGGTACGGTCCCACGGTAATCTGCGCGGTAAGACTTAAGAAACAAGCATCGAGAGAAGCCATCCTCAAGGAGTTCTGAATATGGCATCATTCAAGATCGGTCTCGTGTACACCGGGATTGTCGCCTTGGACATGAAGTATGCAGCCGAATCAAGGGACGCCCTTCTCAAGAAGCTCAGCCAATTGGGACATGAGATGATTGTGCATGATCGACCAGTAATGGAGTCCAATGAAGGCCTTTCAGCTGCTGCGGCAATGCGCAAGGCAGATGTGGATCTTCTCGTCGTCCTCGTCGGAACTTTCACTCAGGACCCCGTGATGACGAATCTCGTTCAGAACGTGAATGTTCCAGTCGTGCTCTGGGCCATCCCGGAAGTAGCACTCAGAGGTCCACCCGGTGGACCGTCAAACAGCGGCGGACTTGTCGGAGCAATAATGAATGCAAGTGCACTATCGAAGATGGGAATTAGATTCAAAGTTATCTTCGGGGAACCAACAGATCAGAAATCGTTCGCCAAACTGAAAAACACGGTAGAAGCAGTCAGGGTGCTGAAGGGGCTCCGCACGTCTAAGGTCGGCATCGTCGGCTATCACTCTCCAGGATTCTACGATGGGTCCGTTGACGAGATTGCATTGAAACAGCACGTCGGCATCGAATTAGTGCACATCGATCTCAGCGAAGTGAATTCGACAATGGAGGAGATAGCGGAAAGCGATGCGAAGAAGACCCACCATGAAGTCACAAGCAAAGTCCTGGAATTGACTCCGGAAGAGAGGATCAGAGACGGAAGGATCTTTCTTGCCCTCAAGCAACTCGTTGAAGAGAACAAACTGGATGCTGTGGCAGTGAAATGCTGGCCGGAACTGAGGTTCACCTCATGCTTTGCGCTTTCGAGACTATCTGATGCGGGGATCCCCGGGGGATGCGAGGGAGACATCAACGCAACAGTAACAATGCTGGCGCTTCAACGACTGACGGGACACCCAGTCTTCCTCTGCGATGTCTTCCACTTGGACGAGAAGAAGAACACAATACTGACCTATCACTGCGGAGCAGCCGCCTCATCATTGGCATCCAAGAAGAACGAGATTGCCATCAGGAAACATGCGCAAGGAATCGGTGCCACAGTCGAGTTTCCAATAAAACCTGGTCGTGTGACTATTGTCCGAATGGGCAACTGCGCTGGCAAGTACCGCATGTTCATTGCCTCCGGGGAAGCAATCCGCACAAAGCAGATAGTGAGAGGCAACCCGCTAGAGGTCAGACTTGATTCGAAAGTCGACGATTTCCTGAAGACTGTCACAAGCAGGGGAATCGAACACCACATGCTCATCGTTCATGGGAACTGGGCAGAGATCCTCAGCGAAATGTGCGAGATTGCAGGATTTGAAAGCATTACAGTGTGACTAGCGTAGAACCATCATCACGCTACGACAGGCCGAACACGAGAATGGAGAGACGGGAATTCAGACCTAGACTCCCATAGACATCGCGTTGCGTGATCGCCCTTCGTCAATCTAGCATCTCCAGGCGCTCTATCTGGCCCTTTGTCGACTTGCAGCGTCAACCAAGGCCTTCACGCCTGGCAGCTCTTCTCCTGCGAGGAAGGCTAACATCGCTCCACCAGCCGTGCTCACGTGGGTAATGCGCTTGTCGAGTCCGAGGGAGTTCGCGTAGCTTCCCATGTGTCCGCCGCCAACAACCGAGCAGGCTCCTTGCGCTGCCATCGCCTCCAGCACAGTCCTGCTTCCAAGTTCGAAGCCCTTTTCCTCAAAGAGGCCTAGTGGGCCGCTTGAGACGACCGTCTTTGATCGTTTGATGATGTCCGCGTATTGTCGGGATGTCTCTTTCCCAATATCGTGGACTGGGGCACCTTCCGTTCCCTGTCCAACTAGAATATCAATACGCTTGCCCTCTCGTGAAAGAGCGAGATCTCTTGGCAGAACGATCTTGTCCTTATAGTTTCTGAGAATGGATCTTGCTGTCTCAAGCAGTACGGGAGATTTGTCCAGTATGCGATTCCCGGTTTCGCCGAAATCGATTCCTGACGCTCTGAGGAAAACGTTTGCCACCACTCCCCCCGCCAGGACTCTGTCGGCTTTTCCTGTCTTGAGGATGTTCTCGATTATCGGAAGCTTGTCTTCGGCCTTCGCTCCCCCAATAACGTAGATGCTCGGTCTCTGGGGATTGTGATAGGCCTGCTTGAGCGCCTCCAGTTCCTTAGCCATGAGTCTCCCTGCAACTGCTCGAACAGCCCGCGGCAGGCCAACAATCGATGCTTGCAACCGATGCGCTGTTGCGAAAGCATCATTCACGTACACGTCAAACAAAGGTGCCAGTCGACGGACCATTATCGTGTCTGCGAGCTTCTCCGGCGTGGCCGAGATGTTCTCCTCGGAGCAGAGCCGGAGATTGTCGAGGACAAGTATCTCACCCGCCTTCAGATTCCTAATCTGAAGCCTAGCCTCTGGACCGATTGTGTCTTCGACGAACCTGACTCGTTGCGTCACGTGTTTCTGAAGGAGTTTCGCATGAGCTTCCAAAGAGATGAAGTCTTCGTCGCCAGGTCGTCCCTGGTGAGAGCCTACAACAACCTTCGCATCATCCAAGGACTCAAGCGTGTACCGTGTCATCCTGATTCGCGTGTCGTCAATGATCTGCTTTGTCTTAGGATCGAGCGGGGAATTGATGTCGACCCTGACAAAAACTGTCTTTCCACTGGTCACCACATCATCGAGCGTGAGAAACTGAAATTCAGTGCCGTTGCTCAATCCCAGATTCCCTCAACATCTAACGCCGAAACGAAACGAGCGTCGCCTTAAGTTTGTCGCAGCCGTAGTCCCCATTTCTAGGGGCGGAGTTTGGGGTGTCGGGCAAGGCTTAATGTACAGACTGTCTCACCGTATGCGCGGTGCCGGGGTGGCTCAGCTGGTAGAGCGCCAGCAAGAGTCAGATTGGCGAAACTCATAATCTGGAGAGCATAGGGCCCAGAAGTCGGGGGTTCGATACCCCCTCCCGGCACCAGTTCTACAAGTGCGCTTCCTACCCTACGAAACCGGGGGATACCACAGTTGTGTGTGGAGCGCAGCTCCCTTGGTGCCGAGCGCACGATTCAGGATTTGAGTCTCTCACAGTGGTTGAATCAATGAATCTTATACGGGACTCGCGTGAAGCTCGGGCCGATGAGCAATGAAGGTAGGCGTTGATGTCGGGGAGAACGATGCTGAGCCGAGACAGTTTCTTGAGTGTGCATTACTTGCCGAAGAGGAGGGCTTTGACTCATTCTGGTTCGGAGATCACTTCATGCCATGGATTCATACCGGAGGCAAATCGGTCTTTGTTTGGTC
>CAZRNA010000015.1:18859-26199 GCA_964601325.1 uncultured Candidatus Bathyarchaeia archaeon | reverse complement strand
TGTCTCGGATTCGGTCACACAGATTGACGCAGTAGCTGCCTCTGTAGAATCCGACGAAGATGTATCCGCCATTGGCCAAGTCTGGTAGACTTCCCTCTATTCGTATTCCCTCGTCCTCATCAAGCGCGCGAATGAACTTCCTCAATAGCGGAAGGTCCGGGATTCTTCTTTCCATGTATATCGAGCGCGCCTGTTTCATGTGCATCAGGACTGTTATTTTGCAGTTGATGGAGACTCAAAAACCCTTTTACCGTTCGTTATCGATGCTAAGCTTTCTCTCATATTAGACGGAAAAACGGAGCAGACTCTGAATTGGGATCATCGCAAGAGAAGAATAGAGTTGCGATCTCTTCTCTCCTGGTAGCGGTGGCTCTGACATCTCTGAAGGCTGTCGTTGGTGTCATGACTAACAGCCTGGGGATACTCTCCGAGGCGCTACATTCAGGTCTGGACTTGGCTGCGGCTGCAACAACCGTCTACGCAGTGAGGACTTCAAGCAAGCCTCCGGACGAGGACCATCTCTATGGTCATGGGAAGTACGAGAGCTTCTCGGCATTGATTGAGACGCTTCTTCTCTTGGCAACTTGCGCTTGGATAAGCTACGAGGCGGTACAACGCCTGTTCTTCAGAGAGACGTACGCAGAAGCGAGTTTGCTGGGCTTTGCGGTCATGATAATTTCCATAGTACTGGATTTCTCGAGATCTCGGGCTCTCTCACGAGTGGCGAAGAAATACCGCAGCCAAGCGTTGGAAGCAGATGCTCTTCACTTCAGGACTGACATCTTGAGTTCCCTGACCGTGATTGGCGGGCTTATCTTCTTGCGTCTTGGGTTCCGTATCGCCGATCCTTTGGCAGCTCTCGGGGTCGTAGTTGTGGTGGTCGTTTTGAGCTTGAGGCTCGGTAAACGCACTGTCTTCGTGCTGCTGGACAAAGCGCCTAGGGGACTTGCCGAATCCATTCGCTTGGAAGTCCTTCGAATCCCTGGTGTTCATTCGTGCGGTCGAGTGAGGGTTAGGCCATCTGGAGCGGAAACCTTCATTGACCTACAAGTTTACGTTGATCGTTCAACGAGTTTTGAACGGGTCAACGCTGTCGCGTTTGAGGTCGAGCAGGCCATCAGGAAACTGGAACCGAACAGCGACATTGTCGTAAGGACTCGCCCTACCATGGAGCCAGACACGGGCTTGGCAGAGAAAGTCAGGGAAGTCGCAAGTCAGATTCATGGGGTGAGAGGGATCCACAACCTCGAAGTCCACGACGCGGAGAACGGGCTTCATATTGAGATGCATCTCGAGGCTGATCCTGACGCCAGCCTCGAAACTGCACATGGAGTTGCAACCAAGCTAGAATCAGCGATCAAGGAGAGTATTCATGAGATCGCTGAGGTCGTAACGCACATAGAATCAGCGGAGGAGATGCCGCTCACCAGTGCAGACGTGACATTGGAATCTCAACGAATCGTGAAAGCTGTAAGAGACACTGCGTTGCAGGTGCCGGGTGTAAAGCGTTGTCGCGACATTGCGGTGCACAGCGCTGAAGATGGTCTTCATCTTACACTAACTTGCGTCCTTGACGCAAAATTGCCGGTTTCAGAAGCGCACGAGCTCTCCACACGGATCGAGAGTGCCCTGCTCGCGCGTATTGAGGGCGTCTCAAAAGCCTTGGTTCACGTAGAGCCAGACTTGAAGGCTGCTGTGTCCTAGACTTCTATTCCGAGCGTCTTCTCCAAGACTTCTTTGAAACTGATGGACTTTCCGCCGACAACTTTGAGTCTGGCCTTGATCTCATCTTTGCTAATCTCAACTATGTTGTATGAGTTGTGGAAGAATCCTCTGAGTCGCTCAGAGGAGACGCTTCCTGCGTGGAGTATTGGCAGGTCCTGAACGTTCCACATCCATGGTCTATGTCGATGTCCGCCAAGTACTAGATCTGCTTTAGATCTAATGAGTGCTCGCAAGGCGTCTCCCGAATCTATGATCGGGATGGTGTCAGGGCCGGTATCAGGGACTTGCACCAAGTGATGATGCATGATGACAACTCTACGCTTTCGTTTGTATCTCTTTAGGATCTGCTGGAGCCAGACAACTTGACGATGGCCGATTTCGCCCTCGTCTCTCTCAGGTCTGGCTGTTCCGACGACAATCATCATGGTGTCAGCAATCATGGCTGTTCTTCTGAATCTGAAGGCCTGCTTGAAGAGTAGGTAACCAGTCGAGCGATAATCGTGGTTTCCACTCGTCATGACGACGTTCTTGCAGTTGAGGCCGTCCAGCCTCTTCCTCGCTTCTCGATACTGGCTCAGGAGGCCACTCTCAGTGAGATCTCCCGTAACCACAACTACATCAGGATCGAGGTTGTTGATCTCACGAGCGGCCTGCTCGAACGCCGATCGCTGGAACTCATATCCGCAGTGCATGTCTGATATGTGTGCTATCAGCAAATGAGATCGCCTCTACAATTCAGTCAGAACGGTTGTCGAAGATATGAGTATGTGGTTCCGGACCTGATATTGCCTTTCTGGTGATCAGTCGCCTTCGGCTTCCGGCAAGTCAGGCAGTTCTTCAGCTCTTTCGTGAAAGCCCTTTTCTTCAAAGCTCGATGCGCGTTGGAGGGCGTCAGAGAGAGCCGTTTTCGGAATTAGGATACTCATGTGTTTCTTCTCTTCACCGGAGTCACTTCGGAGTCTAAGCATGATCCAGTAGGTTTTGGATTCCTTGTCAACGCAAAGGTCGAGCCTGGCTTGCCAAACGTCAGAAGACAATTCAGAACCTCCGTCGGTTCTCCAACTAAGGCGTCAAGTCACGCACTTAAGAGAATCCATTTCGGAAGAAAGCAGTTCGAATCGCCTGAGGTTCTTGAGGTATAGAGGGTGGACCGTGACCGGGGTCGTAGAGTCACGGTCCATGTGGGCTGATGTCGGAGGTCGTAGGTTACATTTGCAATATCGATTTTGCAAGGATCATCTGTCTATTCGCCAGATTCGAACAACCGTGGCGGGGAATGAGAGAGTCGGTGAGGGCACTGCTCTGGGGCCCTTTCGCAGTTCTAATGACATGGGATTGCTGGTCGCTGTCATCAGGGTCATGGACGGATGCCGGGCTTTGTGATCACGAGTTCCGGTAGCAGAGGTGGAAGAACGGAATTGGGTCTCGCGTGACCTTGTCGATGGGATTGAAGTCCTGTCGATTTGAAAGGTGACTCCTAGGTTGTCAGAGATGACGTGGAGTGCTCTGGTTAGTGGATCGTGTGGCCACGGTGTCCAGCGGATGATTGTCGCTTTGCGAGGGGCTTTGGATGTTGCGATGGCGCTTTGACTCATAGTTGTTCCTTGGAAACTGGCATGGCCTGGTGGTATATTAGCGTTCCGTCTCCGGAACATCATTGTACCAATGTGAATAATGTGCACTCCCGAGCTTCAGGAACTCCAGGGTCTCTACTCAAGGATATGTTGCACGATCGGTGGTTCACTTTTTCTCTTCTAGGGTCTTGCCGCATTTCTGGCAGAATTTCGCGTCAAGGAGGTTCTTGTGCTTGCATACTGGGCACGTCCTCATCGGGACTGATTCCAGCGAAGTGGAGCCTTCTACGAAGACCACATCTCCGATCTTGTCCACTTGATCAAAGGGAAGGTAGGACTCCTCCTCCATGCCCCTCTCGACAACGATCGCCATCTTTCCGTCATTTGACCATGCCAAGTCCTTTACGGTGCCGATCTTCTTTGCTTCGCCGTCTATGATCTCCTTTCCAACAACCTCTTCCCGGCGATGCCACTTGACCAAGAGACTATCTCCAACAAGTGACTTGGAATCATTCAGCGTATTTAGCATTGTCGAGCGGCCCCAAGAAATCGCGTACGTTCGGGGCAGCCTGAACGGAGTGATCTGACCGGTTTCTTGCAAGATTGAAATTCCCGCACGCATAAGACGCTCAAGGATTGGCGAAGGAACCCAGAGATGGCCAAGTCATGCGCTCTTGTTGTCGTTCTTAGCAAGGGTCAGATCGCTGTGAACATGGCTCGGAATATGCGCTTGATTGACCACTCGCTGAGGATGTTCTCAACGCGTAATGAGCTTTGCATCCCGCTTGCGCGTCCCATCGACGAGTCGGAATCTAGCCGCCTCTCAGACACGTTGGGTCAAATCAGGGTCGAGGAGCGGGAGTTCGGCGAAAGGTCACAGCGTCCTCGCACGCTGAGGGAGGCGGTAAAGGGTAATCTACCACCCGAACTTCTTGCGATTGTTCCGAAGTCATTTGACGTGATAGGGCAGATAGCAATCATTGAGCTGCCCAGCCAACTCGTCCCCTTTGAAGAGCTCATCGGAGCCGGGGTCCTGAAGATTTGCCCCAATGCTCGGACCGTGATGGCGAAGGCAGGAGTATTCTCTTCCGACTACAGAACGAGAGAACTGAAATTCATCGCAGGCGAGGACAATTCAATAACCTGCTACAAGGAACACGGTTGCACTTACGACCTGGACGTTAGGACAGTCTTCTTCAGTCCCCGACTTGGTCAAGAACGTTTGCGAATTGCCTGTCAGGTTGAACCTGGCGAGACAGTAGTCGATATGTTTGCCGGGGTAGGTCCATACTCGATACTCGTGGCAAGGAAGCAACCGTCGTCCACAGTATACGCGATCGATGCCAATCCTGCAGCGTTCACATTCTTGGTGTCAAATATACTCGCTAACAGAGTCCTTGGCAGCGTCAGACCCATGATGGGCGATGTTCGAAAAGTTGTCAAATCCCACCTCTTTGGAGTGGCGGATAGGCTAATCATGAATCTTCCTGGAGAAGCCTTGAGCTTCGTCGATGTCGCCTGCTCAACCCTCAACGAAAGGGGAGGCGTAATTCACTTCTACTCATTCGAATATTCCGAGAAACCGCACGAAGCCGCTTCAGAGAAGCTCAAGCGACAAATTCACGCATCAGGCAGAGAGTTGAAGTCAATCCTGGCGGTAAGGACAGTGAAAGAGATCGCGCCGTACCGATTTCAAGTGGCCGTCGACGCTCGAGTGAGCTAGGCGTGGTCACAGGTCTAAAGCTCCGCAACTAGTTCGATTCGGATTCTTGTGCGCGGATCGCGTAGGATCCTGACGAATCCACGATCCAAATCCAAAGCAGACTTGTCTGCCATAGTCATGATGGTTCTGTGGCAGACGTAGTTGCTCTTGCGCGCCACCAGATCGTTCGGATGATCGAGTGTAAGCCTGTTGTTTCCCCGTCCCCGAATCGTCTCGGTCCTGTTTCCCGCCTCGATCGTGAGCGTAACATACGTCTCGTTGTTCTTCACCAGTTTCGAGAACTCAGTTGAGAGATCAATGCACCCTTTGGAGGCGCAGGTGGCGACTATGCAATCTCCTCTCTCGGTGAGATGGTCTTCCCTCGTGATCTCTAGTGTTGTTGGATGGTTCGCCCTGATCTTGGGATGTCCTGAAGCTTGGATCACTTCGGCGATCCGCATGGTCAGTCTCGCTCTTTCGTCTGACGTGACGACTTCTAAGGCTTTTATCGGTGTCCTGCTCTAGGCGCTGTGTGGATCGGGCGCTAGGTTTGATGGACTTCTCTGAGAAGCGGAGAAGAGCTGTCGAGGCGCTTCGATCAGAAGGAGTTCTGCACGACAGTGACATCGCTCGTGCGATGATGACAGTTCCACGCGAACTGTTCTTGCGGACTGAGGAAATGCCGTACGCGTATGTTGACTCACCGCTTCCCATCGGTCATGGGCAGACAACAAGCGCTCTACATATGACGGCCCTTTTTTGCGAGTATGCTGAAATGAAGTCGGGCCAAAGGGTGCTCGAGGTTGGCGGCGGTTGCGGGTACATGAGCTGCGTTTACGCAGACGTCGTGGCTCCCAGCGATCAGCCTGAACGCGAATGGGGTCACGTTTGGTCGGTCGAGATAATCAAAGGGCTCGCGGAATTTGCGAGACTCAATGTCGAGAAGGCAGGATATGCAAGCAGAGTCACCATAGTTCACGGAGACGCTTCTGTTGGTCTCTCAGAGCATGGGCCCTATGAGGTGATAATCGTGACGAGCGCTGCACCCGACATTCCATCTCCATTGGAGGAGCAACTTGGGCCTGGCGGTGTCCTGCTGATACCGATTGGAACACCGCATTTCTTCCAGGAACTTTTTCGCGTGAGAAAGTCCGATAGTGGCAAAATCACTCGCGAGAACATGGGTGGAGTCGCATTTGTTCCCTTGAGAGGAAAGCTAGGGTGGCACGAATAGCACCTGGCCAGAAACGGCGAACCGAATGCCAGTTCTGAACGAGCTTGTGCAAAGACTGGCGTCTCAGCCGAAATAGCGATCAAGGGTAGGCTTGGTTGCCGGGCTTGCCAGACCTGTTTCCATCCTCTCCAGAGCTTTTCTGACGCGGTCCTCGCTGAAGTCTCGCTCCCTGCAAAGGAAATCTATTACCTCATCGACGCTCGGTTTTTTCCAGTTGAGGGTGTAGTCAGACCTGACATCCGGCCTTAGGAAGAATTCCTTGATCCTGTTAACATTATCAGGCAGGTCAAGGCCGGAAGTTCGAGCTGCAATTGCTGTTATGTCCCCAAATTCCCTAACCAATTTCAATGCGGTCTTAGGTCCTATCCCTTTGATGCCGTCGGGATTGTAGTCAGTACCGATGAGTATCCCTACGTCCACTAGCTGCTCACGAGTGAGGCCTAGATCGGTCAGGGTCTCAGCGAGGTCGACGATCTCGGGTTCGATTTCGATGTATGCCTGCCTGTTCGGCAGTTTTCTTCTCCCCGATATGGTGAGGTTCCTCACCATGCGTGGCGCCCCAAACAGTAGGGAATCGTGGTCTTGGGATGCTGCAGCCCAGACATCGCCTTTGAGCGCCATGTGGGCTGCCTGTGCTTCACCCTCTGACGGGGCTTGAACCCAAGGAATGCCGAGGCCCTTGAGCAGTCTCTTCGAATCCTCGATCATGAGCTCTTTTACCGTTGCAGTAGCTTGAGCATACTTTCTTGCATCCTCAGTGCTTCCGGCCTTGAGTGCGGCTTCGTATTTCACGGCAGCCTCCTCTCTGATCTTTCGCCGACGTTTGATCTCCATCTCCTTCAGTTCAGGCGGCTGTCCGTCAAAGACGTAGACGATTCGGATTCCCTTTTCGGCCAAGTTCGTACTTCTGTAGAGAATACCGCTCAGGTGGCTTGTGATTCTCCTCTGTCTGTCCATCAGGGGTGTGCCATCAGGCTGTCTGATTATCGCTAGAAATTGGTAGAGCGTATTGTATGCGTCCACGGCTAAGCTCTTGCCCGATAGGTCGTCCAAGAGGATCTTCCGTTTGTGCAAGACTTCGCCTAGGTCTACCCCCAAAGCAACA
>CAZRNA010000015.1:0-18759 GCA_964601325.1 uncultured Candidatus Bathyarchaeia archaeon | reverse complement strand
CAAGAGGATCTTCCGTTTGTGCAAGACTTCGCCTAGGTCTACCCCCAAAGCAACACCCCCAATCGGAACCTTGGTCAATTTCATCCATCTCTCGCACTTTAAAATAGCCTCCATGATGCATTGATGTGTGATCGGGCCGACAAGGTTACTCATCTTTGAGCTCTGAACTACTCTGGGTCAATGACTTTCTCTCAGATGGGATAGGGCGTGAACGCGATACTCTGAGAGGTCTTCGCGTGATTCGAGGCTCATCTGCAGATCTCTGCGTGCGCTGTAGAGGAGGGAGAATGCTCTGCGGCAAGCTCTCTTGTCCGCTTCTTGCCAAGGCAAGAGCGATAGCAACTTACGGCAGTCTTGTTTCCTCTGAACAGATAGATGGCTCTACACCGCCAGGGGTGTTTGTGGGCAGATTCGGATATCCTCGCGTGTCTGTTGGGCCTTTGATACCGCCTTACCACGGGGATACGACGGTATTCGATACGCCTGAGCTTTGGCTCGGAAAGACCATACAAGAGATCGTCGACATGAGATACTCGTTGGTCAGGGGCAAGACCCGCGTCAGTATCTTCGACGCACATGAGCCCTTCGGGATAGTGGATCGGCTCCAGGAGCTCACTATGAGTGCCGCCCCCGCAGAATCAGAAGCTCGATTCGCAAGAAAACCTGGAGGCCCTCTGACATTGAGCGATGAGGTACAACCCTTCGGTCCCTCCGCTCCACTCAGGAGTTTTCGAGCTTGGGGCGTTAAGGCGGACAGACGAGTTGAGAAAGCATACTATGATCGGGATCTGAATGCCGCTGACGCGATAGTCGTCCTACACGAGAATGGCGTGCAGGTGACACGCATACAGAGAGCCCTCAGCATGGGCATGTTTGGAATTGGGTCGAGAAGGAAGCTTGTCCCGACCCGCTGGAGCATAACCGCCGTCGACAGCACGATCTCGGAACGAATGCTCGATGAGATCAAGCATCATCCCATCATAGACGATTTCCGCGTTCATACTTTCCAGTACATCGACAACCGGTACATCGTGATGCTCATGCCCGAGAAATGGTGTTACGAGTCGATCGAAGCTTGGTTCCCCGGAACGGCCTGGAACGAGGGCGGGGACTATCCGGCAATGATGGGTGATCACGAGGGGTACCAAGGAAGGACCACCTACGCGAGCATTGGTGGCTGCTACTACGCTTGTCGACTTGCGATCGCAGAGCATCTCATGAAAGAAAGGAGGCAGAGCTCAGCTCTAGTTCTGAGAGAGATCCACTCAGGATACATTCTGCCCGTCGGGGTCTGGAACGTCAGAGAGAGTGTGAGAGCCGCTCTGTCAAGAAACCCGGAGAGATTCGACACCTTCAACTCGGCGTTGGAGTTCGGCTTGTCGAAGTTGAGCATCCCACGAAGAGCTTGGATGCAAAGCAGCCACATGCTGAAAGAAGCTTTCTTCCAGAGAAGAATCAGTAGTTACCTTGGATCGTAGCAACCTGTCGCGTGCTAGTGAGTCAGTCTCCTAGCCCCTTGAGCCCGTCATCTTCAGTCGGCCTACGATATTGCCTGACGTATCCCTCTCTCAATGCGCCCGCCGTACTCAAGTTCACAATCGTGTTCGTGCTGGCCTCGCCGGTGAGTTTTCCTTGGTCACCCTTGGATTGCCTCCACTTGAGGTGAGTGTTCCCGCTCTTCGAGTTGTAGATGATCCCGAGAACATTCGAGACTCGCGTGAATCTTATGTCTCTGACCTGTTCAAGGGTCTCCTTGTCCTCAGCCTCGACATACATGGTTCCGTTTTCTACAGCCCTTTCTGGGAAGATGCTTTCGTCGCCGACATAGTCGTCCGGAATGAATGAATCACAAGTACTTACAATCATGAACCGTCTGAAGGTGCTCAAATCGCAGACGGTGTCGATCTTCAAACGTGTCACACACTCTGTTGCGAGCGTAGGTTGAGGCGATCAGAAATAGGCACCCGCGAGGGGATGAGATATGCCTGTCGGTCCTGCAGTCTAGCTCCTATCCCCCGGAATCCGTTTGGATTTGCAGTCGTGGTTGGGCGAATCGGCTCAGTGCGGCCCCGAGCAACGGATAAATAAACGACGACTGGTGCCCTGTAGGAAAAGAAGGCGTTGAAGCTGAGTGAAACCAGAACGGTACGAATGCCCACCTGCACTTGGTGTTCGAGAACCATAATGCCCGGAGAAGGCGCGGTGCGTTTTCCCTGCCCGAATTGTGGTGAAGTCACTATGTGGCGTTGCGAGAAGTGCAGGACTTTCGGCAGACCATACAAGTGTGCAAAGTGCGGATTCACGGGACCATAGGCAGTGACTATGCTTGGCCAAGGTGATTGCGCAGATCAAGATTTTCCCTACCGAAACTACGGTTGACCTTGCCGAACTGAGGAAGAAGGTCGAGAAGGCACTGCCACCCGGGGCAGCGGTTGCGAGGTTCGATGAGGAGCCTATAGCTTTTGGGCTCGTGGCATTGGTTGCGAGGGTCGCAATGCCTGATGCGGAGGGACAGATGGACAAGGTTGAAGAGGCGCTGAAGTCCGTGGAGAATGTGGGTGAGATTCAGGTCGTCAATGTGTGGCGGACCTGAGATTTGTTACTAAAAGTAACGCTTATATCCACGACTCGTTACCTATAGTAACAGACTGCGGCGAGCTCGGCGACAGTAGGAAAGCCGGGCCCCGCACGATCAAAATCAAGGAATGAGGAGAGATGGCAGGAAAGGACATACAGTTGAGAGTCGCCGACGCACGACAGAGAGACGTCGGCCACGGCAAAGTGAGGATAGACAACGAGACAATGCAGAAACTCACAATCACTGCAGGCGACTTTGTCGAGATTCATGGCAAGAAAATGACAGTCGCCGTCGCCTGGCCCGCATACGCGGAAGACCAAGGCGAAGAGATCGTCCGAATGGACGGCCTCATCAGAAGGAATGCGGGCGTAGCACTGAACGAGTATGTGGTGCTCAAAAAGGCCGATGTCAAAGAAGCTCAGGCGATAATCTTCGCGCCGACCGACGTTAGGTTGAGCGTCGATGAGGAATTCGTCAGTTTCGTGAAACGCAGATTCATGGACATGCCGTTCGTTGAAGGCGACATGACTCTCCTATCCATCTTCGGAAGCGCAGTCCCGCTTGTAGTCACACGAACCAGACCGCACGGCCCAGTCAAGATACTCGAGACCAGTCACGTACAAGTTCTCAGTGAGCCGACGCCGGAGAAGAAAGGCATCTCGATGGTCACCTACGAAGACATCGGAGGTCTTCATGAAGAGATACAACGCATCAGGGAGATGGTCGAGCTTCCTCTTCGGCATCCAGAATTGTTCCAGAGGCTCGGTATCGAACCGCCTAGAGGAGTCTTCCTCTATGGTCCTCCTGGATGCGGCAAGACGCTTCTGGCAAAGGCTGTTGCGAATGAGTCTGATGCTAACTTCTACGTAATCTCTGGACCAGAGATAATGTCAAAGTTCTATGGCGAATCCGAAGCTAGGCTCCGAGAGATATTCCAGAAGGCACAGGAGACCGCGCCGAGCATCGTATTCATCGATGAGATGGATGCGATTGCACCGAAGCGCGAAGAAGTCACAGGCGAGGTTGAACGGCGCGTTGTCGCGCAACTTCTCTCACTCATGGACGGAATGGGAACCAGAGGCAACATCATAGTCATCGGCGCAACAAACAGACCCAACGCGATCGACCCAGCGTTGAGACGTCCTGGGAGGTTCGACCGAGAGATAGAGATCGGCGTCCCTGACAAGGCAGGTCGCAACGAAATCGTACAAATACACACCAGGAACATGCCGCTCGCCGAAGACGTAGATATCAAACGTCTTTCGGATATCACACACGGATACACTGGAGCTGACATCTCGTCGCTCTCAAGAGAAGCAGCGATGAAAGCGCTCAGGCGATACATGCCCGAGATTAACTTGGAAGAGGAACGAGTTCCACCCGAAATACTAGAGAAGATGGTCGTGAAGGAAGACGACTTCCTCTCCGCGTACAGAGAGATCACCCCCACCGCAATGAGGGAAGTCTACGTCGAGGTACCATCAGTACATTGGAAAGAAGTCGGAGGACTCGACAGAATCAAGAACGAGCTAATACAATCGGTCGAATGGCCTCTCAAGAAGCCAGAGGTCTTCAAGAGAATGGGCATCAAACCGCCAAGAGGCATACTCCTCTACGGTCCACCAGGATGTGGCAAGACTCTGCTCGCACGGGCCGTTGCAACGGAAAGCGAGGCCAACTTCATCGCAGTCAAGGGACCAGAAATATTCTCCAAGTGGGTTGGGGAATCCGAAAAAGCAATCAGAGAGGTCTTTAGGAAGGCAAGGACCGCAGCGCCAGCAATAATCTTCTTCGACGAACTCGACTCCATTATCCCCAGAAGAGGAGCAGGATATTCCGACTCTGGAGCGACTGAGCGGGTAATCAGCCAACTTCTCACAGAAATGGACGGCATAGAGTCACTCCAAAACGTTGTCGTAATTGCCGCAACCAACAGGCCCGACATACTCGATCCAGCAGTCATGCGCCCCGGCAGGTTCGACCGGCTCATTGACGTGCCAGCACCAGACCCAAAGGCGCTCACGCAGATCTTCAAAATCCATGCTCGCGACATGCCGCTCTCAAAGGATGTTGACCTGCAAGAGATTGCCGTGAAGGCAAAAGGATACTCTGGAGCAGATGTTGAGGCCCTCTGCAGGGAGGCAGCCATGAACGCACTTCGCGACAGCATAGATGCCAAAGAGGTTACGCGCAAAGACTTCGACTACGCAATGGAAACGATCAAACCAAGCATCAACGAGAAGATGGAAGAGTACTACTCGCAGTTCTCCGAGCGTTCTAGAAAAGAGCGGGTCATTCCAACCGCGATCATCTCATAGGACAAATGTAGGAGAGTTCGATGAACAAGGTCTGGGGACCCCGCCCTCTCAACTTAGCCGTCGTTGAGACTCTACAACGCAAAGGACCGCTCACCGACGGTGATCTGCTAGATCAAGTCAGAGAGAGCTACGGCGAAATCAGCTTTCGGGAACTCAACAATGTCCTCCTTAAACTCGAAATCAACGGCATCCTGCACGTCTCGCGTCTCATGAAAGGAAAGAGACGAGTAGAACTCGTTGCGCCCAGACAGTCATAGCCCGGTATCGCGCGCGTGCTCACGAGCCTTATCTATCAGAATCGGCCTCGCAGCGATCACCCAGCCTTCAGCCCTAGGCGAAGAGGCTGTTCCCAACCGGGGCATGCATATCCAGTGAATTCCGACGCCGACATCATTGTAGTCGGTTGCGGTGTAGCCGGCGCCACTGCCGCCGAAACAGCCGCGTCCTTGGGATCCAGAGTTCTTCTGCTGGAAGAACACGATCGGGTAGGAGTCCCGTCACACTGTTCAGGGCATGTTGGAATCAACAGCATGAAGCGCCTAGGCGTCTCACTACCAAGCCAAATCATAAAGAACCAGATTCGGGGTGCAGCCTTCTATTCTCCATCAGGCCAGACTCTCCTTCTAGAGCGTCAAGCCCCGATCACCTGGGTTCTTGACCGCAGAGCCTTCGACGAGCACCTTGCGAGTAGAGCTCAGAGGGCAGGAGCGCAGATCCAGTTCAACACACGAGCCAACTCGACCCAAATAACTGACAATAATCGCTTCCAATTACAGGTCTCAGCCGGTGCTAAGTCACATACGCTCAGCTGTCAGCTTGTTGTGGAATGCGAAGGCGCATCGCCAACGCTCACATGTCTCCGGCCCACAGCCGAACGACACAAACAGATGTGGGTAAACTCAGCCCAGGTCCGCGTCGATCACATAGAAGACTTGAACCAAGACATCGTCGAGGTCTATCTTGGGTCCTCGTATGCGCCCGGATTCTTCGCATGGATAATTCCTTGGCGAGACGGGTCCGCAAAGGTTGGACTCGCTACTCGCGAAGGCAACCCGCGTCTCTTCCTCGAGAGACTAGTGAAAAGACATCCGGTCGTCTCACGGAAACTGAAGAACGCACAAATGGGTGACGTTTCTTATCATCCGATACCTTTGGGCGGCCCGGTTCCTAAGACCTACTCTCCAGGCATGTTGATTGCAGGAGATTCGGCGCAGCAAGTGAAACCAACAACTGGCGGAGGAATCATATTCAGCCTCATCTGCGGAAGGATCGCCGGCAAGATCGCGCACGAAGCATCCAGAGCGGGGGACACTTCTGAGTCGTTCCTTTCAGAGTATGAGAGACGATGGAAACACGAGATAGGGCACGATTTCGACGTAATGCGGCGCATTCGGAGGATGCTCTTTAGACTCCCGGACCGCCGACTTGAGAAGATCTTCTCAATCGCCCGAACCTTTGATGTTGCTGCGATTCTGAGCAAGGCAGATGACATAGATATGCAGGCCAGGACTCTGGCTAGGCTAGGACTCGATCCTCGTCTGTCGATCAGCCTGCTCTGTTCCTCGATCCTTTCGCTTCCATTCATCGTGGAACCCCATAGGACCAAGGCCTGATCCGCGCCGCATCTATGCATGTTCCTGTAGGATCCGCGCAAGCTGCTCGGGTTCTATGTTACCGCCGGTGAGCATGAGCACCACCTTGTTTCCGGCCAGCTCGTTCTTGATCTTGAAAGCTGCCGCGGTGGATGCGGCACCTGACAGTTCCGCCACTTGTCCTGTTGCATGCAGGATAGCTCTGATCGCTTGATTCATCTCTTGATCGCTGACGAGTATGATGTCGTCCAACTTCTCTCTCAGAATACTCAGGGGCAACTCGTACGCTCGGCTTGTCGCAAGGCCTTCTGCAGCCGTTTTCACACCGTCAGTGGGCGTAATGGTGCCTTTCTTCCACGAATTGTAGAAGGCTGGCGCACCCTCGGCCTGTACACCTATCACCTTGATGCGGGGATTCAAGCTCTTGTAGACTATGCATGCGGCAGAAGCTCCTGATCCGCCGCCGATAGGATTGATGACCATGTCCATGTCCGGAAGCTCTTCGAAGACTTCAAGATGCATGGTTCCGACGCCTTCGTACAGCAGCGGCTCGTTGATTCCGTGCACATTCAGGAATCCTCTCTGGGAAGCCAATCTCTCTGCGTACTCGCGGGCCTCTTCATAGTACGTGCCGTGAAAGATCACCTCAGCACCAAGGCCCTTGACCGCCTCGGTTTTCATCTGCGGAACGCCATGAGGCATGACGATGCGAACATTCACCCCGAACAGCATACCTGCGTAAGCGATTGATTGCGCATGATTTCCAGTCGACGCTGTGATGACTCCGTGGCTGAGCGCTTGGTCTTTCATTCTTTCCATGTAGTAGACCCCCCCGCGCACCTTGAACGCTCTCGTTGGCTGAAGATTCTCCAGCTTCAAGTAGATCTCACATCCAAGTAGTTTCGAAAGTCGCCGTGAATAGAGAAGGGGTGTTGGTTTCAGGTAGCGATTCACGATGTTTCTAGCCGCGTAGACGTCGTCGAGGTGAGGAATTCTGAGCTGTGCCAATTTGACTGTGACTTCCTATTTTCAGGTCTATCGAGCATTTGGGTTCCTGCTCGGCCCACTCATTTGGTGTTAGCCACATTACCTATACATGTCTATTCCGTTCTTGTATCGATTCGCGGAAGGCACCAATCACATGACGGATAATGCAGGATTTGTTGACCGGAAAACCTTGAGGGACAAAGCTGCTAAGTTGACTGATCTGGTCAGCTACCAAGAAGGTGCCATAGTAAGCAAGACATTACTGGAGAAGAAGACGGGAACTGTGACACTGTTTGCCTTTGATGGAGGGCAAGGACTAAGCGAACACACCGCGCCATTTGATGCTCTTATCTGCATTCTCGACGGAGAAGCAATGGTCACGATCTCGGGAAACAGCCATCGGTTGAAGGAAGGCGAAGCGATTCTGATGCCAGCGAATGAGCCACACGCCTTGGAAGGGCCTGGGAGATTCAAGATGATGCTGACTATGATCCGCTCTTAGTCTCAGACTGTTCGGGAGTGGGTGGGGAATCGAGTTACTTCCGCGATGAGAGTTGTTTGAAGGCCTCCGTTAAGGCTGGCACGATCTTGTAGAGATCTCCAACGATTCCGTAGTCGGCATACTCGAAGATCGGTGCTTTCGCGTCCGTGTTCACGCACACCACGACACGAGCGTTCTGAATGCCCGTGATATGTTGTATCTGTCCAGATATGCCGCAGGCGAGATACAATTTCGGTGCAACCTTCTGGCCGGACAGTCCTACATATTGATCGATCGGGAGCCACTTTAGGTCCTCGGCGATCGGTCGTGAGCAGCCGACGACGCCGGTGATTGTCTTCGCGAGCTCTTCGATTATTGGCATGTCTTCTTTCTTCTTTAAGCCGCGTCCAAATGAGACAATAGCCTCAGCTTCTGTGACTCTCACACCTGCAAACTGCTTTGGCTTCCGGCCAAGCACCTTCACAGGGGACTCGGCAATCTTCGGCTGGACTTGAACTGTCTCTCCAGTTCGACTCGGATCCTTGTTTAGTGGTTGGAAGACTCCTTTCGGGAGAGTGAAGATCTGTGGCTTGGCTCGAATGATCAGCGTCTCGGTAATGTTACCTCCGAGCACTAGGCGATCGACAACCACGCACTTCTTCTCAGGGTCAACATCCAGTTTCGAGCATTCTGTGCAACATCCGGTCTTGAGCCGTTCCGCAAGTCTGGCAGCGAGTTCGAGTCCGCTTCGAGTTGCCCCGACAAGTATGACATCTGGCCGGTAGGTCCGGGCCATCTCAGTCAATACGTCTGAGTATGGGTGAACTTCGAACGTCTTCAAGGATGGGTCTTGAACGGTGTAGACCTTGTCTGCGCCGAAAGCTATGAGCTCCTTGCTCGTCTCCGCAGCGTTGTCACCGAGGACGGCGGCTGCCAGATGGGTTCCGAGTTTGCCTGAGAGTTCCCGTCCCTTCGAGAGCAGCTCTCGTGTTACTGCGGGGTTCTCGGAGAAAACCCAGACTCCCTCGTATTTCTGAGCGGTTGTCAAGTTACTTTCACCACTCCTTCGCCGACTAAGGCACTAGCAAGTTTCTCAGCGGCCTCCTTGGGCTCGCCTTGTATGAGGATTCTCTTCCTTTCGCCTGTGGCCACAGCTGATTTCAGAGGTTCTGTCAGCGAGCCATCACGGCCAAGTTCGTTGGGCTTCAATCCAATGTCCGCACCCGTCCAAGCGGTCATGGGTTTCTTTGAGGCGGCCATTATGGCCATGAGTGTCGGGAGTCTCGGTTCATTGATCTCTCGTGAGACCGTGATGAATGCTGGGAGTTTGGATTCCACTGTCTCGTAGGAGTCCTCGAGGCTTCTCTCAGCGACGATCTTCCCGTCTTGAATTGTGATCTTGACTGCATAGGTTATCTGTGGAAGGTTCAGGATCTCGGCTGTTCGAGGTCCAACTTGGAACGAGTACTGATCCTCAGATGTTTCGCCGCACAGTATCATATCGAACTGTCCGATCTTTTTGATACCGGCCGCTAGAGAGGCCGCTGTGGCATGAGCGTCTGAGTTCTCGAACTCCGGGCCGGTTAGCATGTAGCCTTCGTCGGCTCCCATAGCTATGGCCTCACGAAGCGCTTCCTTTGTCTGCGCTGGTCCCATCGTGAGCACTGTGATCTTTCCGCTGAGCTTCTCTTTCAGCCTGACGGCTTCCTCAATCGCATTCTTGTCTGATTCGCTAATGACGCGGGCCACACCCTCTGTCACGAGTTTCTTGTTGGTCCGGTCAATTCGCAGGTCTTGCGTGTAGAAGACCTGCTTTACAAGCACAATTATGTTCGGCATGTTTTTCTTCTCCACAGGGCGCCCCGCACCTATAGCCAAGTGAGGTTTATGATATTGACTATTCGAGCGCCTCTGCGACTAGCTCGGCGATGTCCCGGATAGGCATCTTCTCCGACGTGCCTAGAACCTTTGAGGCATCCTCGAACATGGAGATGCAGTAGGGGCAAGCTGCTGCTAGGATATTGGGGGATAGTTGCTGAGCCTCATCGATCCTTATCACGCTGCACTTCTTCTCGGCTTCTACGGTATACCAAGTGTTACCTCCGCCTCCGCCGCAGCAGAAGCTCTTAGCGCGGGATCGTGGGAGTTCGACGAGTTTTCCATTGGAGAGTGTGCGAATGATGTTTCGCGGGGCTTCGTATTCGTCGTTGTATCTACCCAAGTAGCATGGATCGTGGTATGCGATGGTCTGTTCGATTCCTTTCTTGAGTTTCAGCTTTCCTTCACGCAATAGTTGCGCTATCAGCTGAGAATGATGTATGACCTGGAATGTTGCGCCGAATCGGGGGTATTCGTTCTTGAAGGTGTTGTAGCAGTGGGGGCACTGTGTAACGATCTTCTTGACGCCGCGTTTGTTCATCAGGTCGATCAACTCCATTGCTGTCTGTTGGAATCGTCCTTCTTCACCGACTCGACGTGCGACCTCGCAGTTGCATTTCTCATCGTTTCCTAGTATTCCGAACTTGATTTGAGCCGTCTTCATGATCTTGACGAGTGCGCGAGACACCATTTGGTTTCGTGTGTCGTATGAGCCAGCGCATCCGACCCAGTACAGGAATTCCTGGTCAGGTTCATCGCCATACGGCTTCAGGTCGAGTCCTTCTGCCCATTTTGTTCTATCTGAAGTGGCAAGTCCGTACGTGTTGCCGACCGTTGTCAGGAAGGTGAGGAGGTCGCGCTTCTTCTTGTCCACCTTGCCTTCCGCCATCAGGTGTCGGCGCATGTCACAGATCGCATCGACGTGGTGAATCAGAACCGGGCATTCTTGGACGCAAGCGCGGCAGGTGGTGCAGGCCCATAGCTCTTCCGGATCCACTGTTTGTCCGTGTAGCTGTTTCATAGTGTCCGGGGGTTGGAGCTCAAGGTTCTTCAGTTTGAGTATGAGATGCATCGGTGATAGTTTGGTTCCGCTTGCCTTTGCAGGACACGCGTCTGAGCATCGCTGGCATAGTGTGCAAGCATCGAAACTGAGTTTCTGTCGCCACGTGAAGTCGTTGATCTCCGATGCTCCGACCTTGATGTCAAAGTTTCCGGACTCCATCATCTGTTTGAGGTCGAATGGCGTCGTCATCTCGCCCTTGATGGTAATCGGTGCGTAGTAGACGTTCGTCGGCGACGTGATCAGGTGAATCAGACGGGAGTTCGGTATGTACGCGATTAGCGAGAAGACCAGCGCCGAGTGAACGAGAAAGAGGCTCGGGTAGAGGTCCACGAGCACTTTAGGTCCCAGCGGCGTGAATAGCGGTGAGAGTACGTCTCCAGCAGGGGAGTTCCAAGCCCAAGTGTTGACTCCCATCATGAGGAATCCGGACACTGCCATCGCGACAATGACGCCGAAGACGAAGGAGTCTTCCCAAGCCGTCTCAAGAGGAGGCCCGGTAGCTCTGAGACGTTTGTATTCTAGCAGGATCAATCCAAGAGCGAACAGCAGAGCTAAGTAGCCTACGATACCCTCCAACACAGGGAAGAACATTCCGAGTAACAGCAGGAACCCGACAATCGAGATGAGTACGTGCATTGTTCCATTGTATTTCTTGTTGAGGATCTTCCCTTGTGCCAAGCCGAAATAGACGAGTCTCTTGAGGCGTGAGAGCGTCGTTCCCTGGTTCTGTTCTGCTTTTCCTTGCCTCCATGCTTGCACATGTCTTCTGATTCCCGTGATGAAGATGTATGCGCTGATGATGCCGATCGCATACCAGGCGATCACGAAGGACAGCGGAACATGTTGGAAGACATCTCTAATGATGTCCAAGCCTAAGCCTCCTTCGCACTCGCCTTTGCGGCATGACGACGTATTATCACGTAGAAGGGTGCGGCAACCGCGAGTGGAACAACGATAACGATCGATCCTAGAACCAGGTTCATCGTGTCGATTGGGATAGAGAGATATGATGAAAGGATCTCGTTCAGCGCATAAAGTGTCAAGGCCGAAAGGAGTCCAATAGACCAGACTCCGATGGCTGTCTTCAATGGTCTCCGAAGAACACGCACTTCGTCTCCACGGTCGAGGAGCGGCATCAGGACAAGCACTAGGAACATTGCGCCGGCAACCAGTATGCCAACGACCTTGGCGCTCAACAGATCGATACCGAACACTGTGGCCGGAGGAACAAAACGCACGACCTCATAGACCCAGCCGACCCATTTGAGAAGGCCATACGCCCAGAGGAAGTACCATTCAGGCGCTATGAACTGAGGCGTGAGGAACCTATTCGCTGGATCGCCCGGCATCTGGACGGCATATGCTCCCAAGAGTAGGACAATTCCGAGCGTAGTAAGCGAGAGTATCAGGACAGGTGTGATTTGGTGTGGTAGGAAGGGACCGAAGAGTGGCCCTGCCTGCTTTTGCTCCGACGTCTGACCTGTTTTCTCAGGTCTCCAGACCTCCTCGGGTTCCGAAACACCCTGAAGCATAACCAACACGATGTGCGCGCCGACAAGAACTATGGCTACTACGGGCAGTAGGCTCACGTGATAGAAGTACATCCTATCCAGAGTGACCGGGGACAGAGTCGTTCCCCCAAGAAGGATCTGGGCAATCAAGTCGCCGAGAACCGGGATCGATCTCATTATTTGCACACTAATCGTTGCAGCCCAGTAGCCAAGCTGATCCCAAGGAAGAAGGTAACCAGAGAAGGAGTACGCGAGTGCCAGGCCCAGTGAAAGGGCGCCTAACACCCATGAGATTTCCCTTCCGACTCTGTAGGGGCTGCGGAAGAACGCCCAGAACGCGTGAATGACAAGAGCTGCCACGAGGAGGTTCGCGCCCCACTGATGTATGCCTCTGATCAGGGCTCCGAGCGGAATTGACTTCATGATGTTTTGCACGCTCGTGTACGCCAGCGTTGGGGTTCCCGGATCGCCGACTGCGGAGGGCACATAGTTGAAAGCGAGAAGGAGGCCAGTGATCCCCTGCAGAATAGCAAGGAAAGCCAAGATTGAACCCGCGTAATAGAACGGATAGCCAAACCAGAAGATCTTTGATCTGTTCTGTCGTGTGTGGGTGCTCGGCAGAGCGAAGTTGATGCTTCTCTGAGCCTCCGCTATTAGCGGAGAGATGTTCAAGCGCTTGTCAAACCAATGATAGATTCTTTTCGTTCTTGAGGACATAACTTGGCTCACCCACAATAGTCGTAGAGTCCGAGGTCCTTGGCAACTCCGGCGACTTTTCCATCCGTGATCTCTATCGGTATGATCGGGGCAGCTCTCGGCGGAGGACCCGCAATCACTTTGGCTCCAGAATACTCGGCGCCGTTGAGCATAACGTCCTTCACAATGTTGTAAGGATCGAAGGCGCCATCATGGCATCTGCAGAACAGCACATCCTCGTTCGGTCGATCCAAGTGCCAGGTGGATATGCAGCATAGATGAGTGCACGAGGCTGCGAAGGCAACCAGCCCGCTTGTGGCAGTTGCGCCTTGTAGCTTACTTTCGTCAACGCGTATGAGGATGGCAGGGATTCTTCCGCGCCAAAGGACGCCCGCGCCTTTCCCGACTTGGTCGAAATCTTCCAGTTTGACGTCGGTTCCCGACTTGTCAGAGTACCACGCGCCCTTTTCCAGCCCATACTTGAAGACGTTATCGACTTCTCCTTCTTCACCGCCAGCTCCTGCACTTGGAAGAAGCGACGTAAGCAGAGACAGAAACGAGACGACTGTCCCTGCAATTCCCAACGAGACTAACGTCTGAACGAACTGACGCCTATCCATGCGGCGTCGAGGTTTCTTCTCAGATCCGTCGGCAGTCTTCTCAGTCATGCTACTCACCCTCACCAGACTTCTTTGACAGGCTCGCCGCGACGTGTTCCAATCGTGGTTTTCTCGTGAAAGATTCGCTCATGAACGTGCTCTTGTAAACTGCTAGAATGGCTGCCGCTAGGAATGTTGCGATTGCAAGCATAGTTCCGACTGCAATTGATCCCATCCCTTGAAGCACACTCACCACTATCAAGGCATCCAAGAGGATCTCCAAGATCACAAGAGTAGTGATTCCAACGTACGCAGCATCCGATGACGATAGGGGATTGTCAAGTGTGACCACATCTCGTGGTCCGAGCGTACTCAACTGCGGCATCACCTTGTCTCTGTCCGATCTGAGAACGAAGTACATGATACCCATCAAGAGAAAGATGAGGAGGAAAGCGATGAGTCCGGCGTCGAATGATGGAATCTCGATGACCAATGCTGTCTTGCCGAAGGCTCCGAGGGGGCCGTTAACTACGAGTTCCATCGGAAATCGATCGCTGAGTAGCCTTAGTCATCGTATATTAGTCCTCCTTCCGATCGGCGCCTTGCTTGTGCATAATCAAAGCCCGGCGACACGTCCTGCCAATTTTAGCTTGGGCGGCCCTCGTTGTTTCGACACAATCGAGGGAAAACCTCCAACCCACGCATCCGAATATGGCAATCAAGTAGGCATGAACAGGCAAGTATCTTGAACATCATTCTCAGTCTGGTGCATTGACATGGCATCAGCTTCAATCAGATGCGGCTACTGTGGGCAGTGGATTTCGAGGTTCGCCCCATACTGCCCGTACTGCCAGAAGAAGTTCTTACTCAAGGGAATGGGCCTTTAGGTTAATCCGTGACTCATCCTCTGGCTCCGATTTCCTGCGTACCGACGATGCTGCTCAGTGCATTAGTCGCTTCTCGGAAACGCCTATCCCCAGCAGAACGCCATTGCTCCTCATCAAGACCTAGGAAACGTAACTGACTGCCGTGGATCGAAGTATTAGTGGAATGCGAAATGCTCAGCGCACTGGAGATTGTCGCGCTCATCGTGGTTCTGGGCGGGCTACTGCTGCTTCAGATGAGAACACGAACGGGATCACTGTTTGCCTATTTGGCTGTCGGGATTCTGCTCGTGATGCTGATTCTGGCCACGAGGATTATCCGTTCTCTTTTTGGCGCAGTAATAGTACTCGCGGTGCTTTGTTTGGTCCTCATTTGGAGGTTCGTACGGTCAAGGTAGCAAGCTTCGCCGCTACTCGCGAACATCACAGCGGGAGGTTGTTCAAGAATCAGATGTAGAAACCGATCAAGAATCCTGCAGCCAGCAATGCAATGGTTGAAGTGATGATTGTTACGTTCAATCCTATTGCAGGCACTAGCTCAGGAATTCGGTCATAATTCTTGAGTACTATGCGCATCGCCTTGTATGCGATTGGCGTAGTGATTAGAGAGATAAGAACTGCCAGCGGAGCTGCTGTCATGGCGACTGACAGGAGAATTGACAGGTATGTTGCGACAAGAAAGACGACGTAGATCCAAGCTGACGTCTTCCTTCCAAGCAATATCACTACATGTTTCCTGCCAGCGGCTCTGTCCGCTTCAACATCAGGAAACTCGTTCAAGAAGAGGAGCAAGCCGACAAGGATGCTGACAGGAACGAAGACCGCAATACCTGTAGCATCCACGACTCTCGCTTGAGTAACGTACGCTCCTAACCCCATGAATCCAAATCCGGTTCCTGCTACGATCTCGCTCAGAGCATGTATCCTCGATAACACCGGCGTGTAGAGGCATATCGCGACTAGTCCATAAAGGAGAATGGGAAACAGAGGATAGAACTGGCGCGCTAGGAAGTACACACCTATCACACCAGCCCCGATGAGGCACAAGAGGCCAACGCCGAAGGCAGTAGCTGGTTTCATCTTGCCTTCCACTAGTATGCTCACGCCACCGCTGAATGGTGTCTTGGTTGTTCTTGCGTCGATCTTAGATCTGTAGTCGAAGTAGTTGTTGAACACGTTTACCGCCATGTGAGTGAACAAGGCTCCAATCAGTACTAGCAAAGCGTCAAGCGGGTTGAAGGCCCCATGCGCATAGAGCGAGGCCGATAGTCCAGCTGCGACGATGGCTACCGTCAACAGTAGGAAGTTGGCTCTGGTTATCAACATCAGATTACTCAAGATATCTGGGCCCCAGAAGGATTGCTGTTCGTGCGAATTCATTTCGCACCGGAGACGATTCTATCCTTTTGTCACTCCGATTGGTGTAAGGCGGCATACTTTGGTGGCGATGCCTACTTGGTGGCTGACCTCTGCTACACGGTCAACGTCCTTGTACGCTCCCGGCGCCTCTTCTGTTACTGTTCCCATTTCAGCTGCTCGGATCATGATGCCTTTGTCAGCGAGTCCTTTCTTGACTTCCTCTGGCCCCCATCGTCTCTTTGCGGCTGCTCTGCTCATCATCCGTCCTGCGCCGTGGGCGGTGGAGCCGAAGCTTAGTTCCATGCTCTTCGCGGTTCCGACAAGCAGCCATGAACAAGTCCCCATGCTGCCAGGGATCAGGACTGGCTGTCCGATCTCTCTGTACTCTGCCGGAATGTCAGAGTGTCCAGGAGGAAACGCGCGAGTCGCACCTTTCCGGTGAACAATGACTTTCTTCTGGTGGCCTTCTTGGTCAACAACATGGTTCTCGATTTTTGCGATGTTGTGACATACATCGTAGATTAGATGCAAGTCAAGCTGGTCAGCGGTCTTGCCAAACGTTTTTTCGAAAGCTTCCCGTGTCCAGTGTGTAATCATCTGCCTGTTTACCCAGGCAAAATTGCATGCCGCCCCCATCGCGGGGAGGTAATCTTCTGCCTCTGGGCTCTTCGAGGGCGCACACGCGAGCTGCCGGTCGGGCAAGTTGATGTGGTACTTGCTCACGGCTCGTTCCATGACTCGCAAGTAGTCACTGCACACCTGATGACCGTATCCCCTGCTCCCAGTATGAACTAGGACGAATATCTGTCCGACGCGCTCTATTCCCAGATGCTTGGCGACGCGTTCGTCAAGGATCTGGTCCACTCTCTCGATCTCGAGGAAGTGGTTTCCGCTCCCAAGACTTCCGAGTTGGCGATGTCCTCTGCTTTTTGCTGTTGAAGAAACCTTGGATGGGTCTGCGGATTCCATGCATCCGTTCTCTTCGCAATGGTTCTTGTCTTCAGACCATCCGTAACCGTGATCTATTGCCCATTCGACTCCATCGTCGACGACTTTGTCGATCTCACCCTGCGTGACACGGATTTTGCCGAGGCTCCCAAGACCTGACGGTATGTTATTGAACAGTGTGTCCAGTAACTTCGGCAGAACTGGCCTCACGTCACCTTCGTTGAGATTGGTGCGGATCAGTCTGACGCCGCAGTTTGACACGACAAAACCGTTTGCCATGAAATCGTGATGAGAATCTTGTACGGTGAAGTCGTAGACATACTCGTTGAATGGGGTCTCTTCTTTTCGGACTATACGATCCCAAACCGCGCCCGAGCGGCCTAGCCCTTTAGTGGCGGATTTCAAGTAGGCCATGAAGGTTGGGAATTCATGAGATATCCGCGGGGAACCGATTCGACCTTGATAGAGGGATCTCTCGACGAAGCGCCTGTTGGCCTCATCAGACACAAGTCTTCCGTAGATCTCTGAAGCTGAGCTTCCTTGACCATGGAGACGAATCGCGAGCTGCGCTATGGCAGCCCGTCTCTCAACAAGCGCCAATTTCATTCTGAGGTAGCCAACCGCAACGTTCGCAAGGAAGGCCCTCGCACGATTATACTCGAAACCAATCGTACCCCAGAGCTTCACGAGGTTTTCCGGGGTTCCTCGAATTTGCATTCGAATCCTAGTCGACGGTTCGCCATTCTTCACGAGCGCCGATCCCGTCTCGAGTAAAAGGGGCTGTGTCTCGACCCCAAAATCATGAAGTAACCTTCTGAGCTGCTTCATGAAGGTCAGTCCGCTCTTTAGGTGCCTTGGATTCTTGTTTTGGGATACCATTGGAGAATAGAATGTCCGTTCGTGCCCTGTCATCGTGCTGGGGCTTGAGAGCTCTGCACCGAAGAAAGCAGCTAGTAACAGACGCTTCTGCCACAAGGGCAGACGGAAAACCCATGAGGGTAGAATGAAGCTCTGTCGTGCTTTGTTTCCAGACGGAACGCCCATCGCTATCAGTAGTGCCGGAAAGCTTCTACCCACGACCTTGAAGCTGTGCTCGACGGTCTGGAATTCCTTCAAGCCGTACTTGGTGACTATGCTTTCTTTCCTTTGCCTTGAGTAGACTCTTGACGGTTTGAAACCGAGTTTCGCAACGTCTTCTCGAATATCTTCGAGATCTTCCTTCTTGCCAAAGAATCCTACAATGTGCGTCGACCTCGTGAGCACTACTACTCCATCGCCGAGCACAAATCCCATGATCTTCAGGAGGTGAGGAAGTTTCTCAGAGTTCGAGGTGAGAGGAAGCAAGCCTCGCTTCTTCAGTTCAGCGACAAGCAGTTTCTTTGCGCACGGTATGGGCAGGGCCTCGATGCTGCGTTCTGAGACGATCGTTAGATTCTCTGGTTCTTCATACGGAACGCCGCGGAAAGGAAATACTGCTACCGGTTCGCCCCTTATCTTGCCTAGCGGAATCATCCCTTTCGGAGTTAGGAACGGATGGTCTTCTGTAGCGATGATCGTATGGCCAAGTTCGCTCCTAACGCGATAGACTTTCTTGTCCGTTGGAAGTTTGAGGAATCTCGCGATGTCCGTCGGACGTACGGTCTTGTGAGAGGATATGCACTTGATTCGTTGCTTCCGCCAAGTCCCTTCAAATTGACGAATAGGTAGAGAGAACCCTAATTCCGTCAGGACGAGGCTGTCCCCTGAAAGGCAATTTATGTCATAACCTACGCCGCCTGGGCTGATGACGCCTTCATCGTAGTCCATTGCTGCGACGCCGCCAATTGGAAAGCCGTAGCCTTCGTGGCCGTCGGGCATCGTTATTG
>CAZRNA010000014.1:0-29172 GCA_964601325.1 uncultured Candidatus Bathyarchaeia archaeon | reverse complement strand
GGGTCGTGAGACAAAATCCCTCATCTTTTGGGGGATCGAGCCTATCAAGGCTCTGGGGGAGGCGGTCGGCACCTCACTCCTTCTATCATATATCAGAAAGCAATACCAGTCTATTGTTCCGTCTTCGGTCAAACCTGAGATCATTGGAATTAGCCTTCTTCTTATCACTTCGATGTGATTTCCGGATCGGATGCTCATCTCTCGGTCTGTGTCCGAATCGGGTATCCTCACGTAAGTTTCCCATATCCGCCTGAGATCTGGCTTCTTCATTTGCCTCGCCTCTGTCCGCTCCTCAGCCATGGTTCAGAACCAGGAGAAATCTTCTCAGTTCCGGTCTTTATGGCTCACCGTTCATGCCTGTGAATACGTGGGACGCCAAGCAACTACGAATGGATCTCCTACGTCAGCCAAATGAAAGACAGAGTAGCCGACAGGCAGTTTTGGAATGATCCCTGACGCCTCGCTTCCGAGCGTTCTTGCGATTGCCTTCAGGTCACCGTCGTATTTCGTTCTGAAAACGATGCTGATGTTCATGGCTGACCTCATGGCTGGATCAAAGTCGCTGATCTTTTGTGAAACCAGCATGACGCCAACACCTTTCTTCCTGAGCAGCCTGGCAGCGCTGTCCAAGAATCGCACGGCATCCTTCGGCAGGTCCTTTGAAGTCCAGAGGTGCGCTTCCTCAACGACGATCATTAGTCTGAGGTCCTCAGAGTCTTCTTGGAATTGAAAGTATTCGAGAATCTGATCGAGCATGCGTGCTACCTTGTTGACTCTTTCCGCACTATCGTAGATCTCTGAGAGATCCACTATCGTAGCGCCGGCAGAACCCAGCAGACTGTCCAGTTGAGGCGCAGAATTCAGTACCCGTCCCTTCAACCCTTTCGGGCTTCGTCGCATACCAAACTCGGCATAGCGATCAAGCATCTCCTCGTTCGTGTTCTTCTCCAATAGTCGTTGCCACTGTTGAGTGTAATCAAAGACTAGAACAGGTATTCCATCGTCGAGTAACTCCTCCACGATGACCTTGGCTGCGATTGTCTTTCCAGCCCCGCTTGCACCTGAGACGAGAATTCCCTTTTGAGCATATTTTCTCAGTGGCAAGTAGAGAAATTCGCCCAGCTTCCAATCATCGAGAGCTACTCGGCCAAGCATGTTGCCTTCTTTCGGTAGCTTGACATGGCATTTCGGCAGCTCAACATGACTCTCATAATCGCCTTCTTCTGAGGAAGTATGACGATTATGCGTATGCAGGTAGGTATGCGCGTCCCTGAGGCTGTAGATGAAGGTCTTCCCCTCCTTCCTTGCCGCGATGATTCCGGTTTGGATAAGCGGGTTCACGAACTTTGACAGGTTCCTCACATCAATCTCGAGAAGCGAAGCTAGCTGACCTGAGGTCAAGTGGCCAAGCACTTTCAGATACTTGAGGGCCTGCTCCCTCTTGGTTCCCGAGGAAGGCAAGGAGTCCTGTACTGTTTTGTCCTCCTCGATTTCTTCCGGCGAGTGCCTACTGATGATGGCATAATTGAGACCGAATAGTACCGACAAGAAGCCAAGCAACAACGTGTCTGATAGCGCTGAGCCGGTGATCGAAACGCTATTCCAAAGGAGGTAAGCAAGATAACCGAAGGCAAGGCATGTGACCTCTAGACCGAAAGCTAGTACAGTTCGCTTGAGGTTTCGGGCTATTCCCACTGACTCACCTTGGGCGTCGAGATCATTTTCTTTCCCAGTAGCCTGCCAAATATCCAGAAAGTCAGTATGACGAAGATGATCAGTATCGCGGTTGAGAATGAGATGTTGAATAGGGCTGACAGCGCATCAATCTCTCCGCGCTGAGTCGATGCCCCTCTCTGCACCAAGGTAGCAAAGATTGCGAGCCACGTGAGAAAGACTGCGAAGCCTCTAAACCTCTTCCAGAATGGAGCCACCAGTATTGCAGCTATCGCTGCCATCCAAAGCAACACTGTGAGATTGTAGAAGGGCGCGAAGTAAGGTACAACCTGACCTGATGGGGTCTCGCCGAGTATGTTCTTGATGAGTTCCAGAGGGAGTGTCAGTAGATCAGACATAATACTATTTGGAATTCTTTCAGCATAAAGCTGACGGATTCACGCAGTATGCATAATGGAACTCATGTGGGTTTTCCTAGGACTATGAGGTATTCATGGTTGTGGTGGTAGACGTTGTGGGCTATGCTGAACCACTTCGCGAAGGCCTCCTTATGCACGATCGACGTGTCACGCCCGGAAACGGACGATGAGTAGCCCACGTAATCAGCCAGGAAGGCCAAAACTATCTCGTCGATGAACTCGAAACCGACCTTCAGCGCAGATTCATATGTTGTGTGATGAAGTGGTAGATGCTTCGCTGCGTACGGTCCGATCTGTATGCAGCAGAATCGGCCAGGCTTGAGAACTCTAAGCATCTCCTTCAGGCTGTCTTCGATAAAGGAGCCGTACTCTTTGATGTCAGTGTATGTTCCCTTCTCGCCGTAGTCCATCATGTCGAGATATGGTGGATGGGCGACGATCAAGTCAATCGAAGAATCTCGAATGAAAGACAGGTTTCTGGAATCGCCTTGTATGAACCGTTGTTTCTTGATCGAATCTGCGAGTGACGCGTCTTTCTCGAGTACGAGTTTGAACCTCTTCTCCTTCGCCTTCTCGGCTTCGGGATTGATGTCTACACCAATCCCGACCCGCCTTAACGTGGCACAAGCTACAAGTGTGCTGCCGCTTCCAACGAACGGATCCAGGACAATCTCGTTCTCTTTTGTGTACCTCAGAATGCAGTTGATTGGTACTATGAGAGGGAAGCAGCCGCTGTAGATTGTACCGTTGACTCCGAAGAGCGGGTCATGCCTCCTCGTAGCCGGCCAGACTGAGTAGAATTGCAGATAGAATTGGTGGCTGTATTCCTTCCATTTTGCGGGTTCCAGGTCGTTGATTTCTGCGTTCGGCTGCCTTTGAAGTTCTTGCGATGTTTCTCTGTTCTTAGGCGATTCTGTGATCTTCAACCTTCGGACGAGCATCTGAGTCTCGCGTGTGGTGAGCTCCTGGGCGGCAACGGTGTTAGCAACTTCGATCTGCTCGTCCTGGCTGAGAGTCAGCATATGTCGCGTATGCCCCTCGGTCAGGCCGTTGCCACGTGTCAACATAGATTGAATGGATTGCGGAAGGTCCAACAGCTTCAGGTGACGGTTCACCCACGCCACGTCTCTTCCGATCTTCTTCGCCAGTTGTCTCTGGCTGTAACCTAGCTTCTCAACCGCGTTTCTTAGAAGAGAGGCGATCTCTACCGGATTGAAATCCTCTCGCTGCAAGTTTTCGGCCATCAAGAACTCAAAGGCCTCGAGATCGCTCAGCTTCCGCACCAAAGCTGGGATTTCTTTCATGCCAACTCTTCTGGCTGCGAGAAATCTTCTCGTTCCAGCGACCACTTCGTAAGCTCCGCCTCGAGGTCTCAAGATGACGGGCTCAATCAGTCCATGTTGCTCTATGGACAAAGACAGTTCACTGAGACTCTTGCCGTCAATGGTTCTTCTCGCATCGAAAGTGGAAGGCCTGATGCTTTCGATTGGAACCTGCCTAAGTTCACCTTTGAGCTGCACCGATCGGCTGCGACCAACCACATCTACACCCTTTCTTGGTGATCTTCGTCCCAGTCATAGTTGCAGGAAGCCGGAGCTATGGCTTGCAGAGAGCGGATCATATGAATTGTACTTGGATTTCAAGAAGCATAAAGACGATAGGTCAAGCATTGCCAGCAATGTCGTTGCGTCGCTCGCCCCCTAGCATTGCTCAAGTATTTACCTTCAAACAGCGAATAATCAACAGTGAAGACCACACCAGAGATACTGCAGCGGCAGTCTTCGTTCGAACAATTCTGTAGCCAATTCGACTGGTATGACTTCAAGATACTCGGTTCCTTCTTGACGATGCGGGACTACCCGTTTGACACTACTACCCAGTCATTGCACTCGATATGGCAGCTCTTTAGGAGAAGAGGGATTCAAATCTCGAAGATGACCGTCTGCAGGCGACTGAAGCACTTGACACTTCTCGGTCTCCTGCGGAGACTGCCCAAAACAAACCCTGCCTTCTATGAAATCGCGAAGGGACAGGAGCCGCTGATCAAGCGGATGGTCTACTTCAAACACACGGAAGAACTCATGGAATGGTAGAAATCGCTAACAGGAACGATATCCATACTAGGAGTACTCATCTGGGAGAGGATACTACTACCTATACTTGTCAAACAAGTTACTGTTACTACTATCATGTTACTACGCAAGAACAATCTCTCTCGCCGCATCTATCTTTCGGGTCGTTAGGACTGCTGGTCCCTGTCTCATTCACATCTCTGCTATGCGTTTCGGCTATTTTCGAAGATCCGTTACGCGTTTCGGTTGTTTTCGTCTATTTGTGCTTGCAGGACTAAATACTAGATATGAAGACCGGACCGAAGCCCATCAACAAGTTACTCATTCCGAGGATCATGGAGGTCCTGCAGGAGGCTGGTTGTGACCTGAGAGGCTGGACGATCACCGTGCGAGTAAGACAGCTGCTCAATAGGCCCCAGCTGAGGTGGGAGACCGTTCACAAGTACCTAGAGCAAATGGTTCAGGAGCAGATGATATTCCGATACGAGGATCCAACCGGAATAGTCACGTACTCGAAGAATCCGATCGTAAGACAGAAAGTGTTATTCTAAGGCATCCCTCTTTGCTTGGTGCTGTGAGAGACAATCTCATATGCACCTTATTGTGCACGCACGATGGATTACCTTGAATTGACAACGTTAGATAGCGAAGCAATGACTGATCCAGCTTTCTTGTAGGCTTCAACCAACTCGTCGAAAGTTAGATTTACAGTTCCACCATGTGCAGTCGAATGTCGGTTCGATATGATGGTGTCGTATCTGAGCGCACCTTCGGTGTTCTTGATCATGGCATCGAAATCCTTTGCATGCTTGGCACTGAGTCTTGCAAGTAGTTTTCCTTTGATGTCCGATATTAGCAGACTCCGGTAATTCCGCATCGTATTCTCTACGAACGACACAAGAACGGGGTCGTTAGACCTCTTCGCACGATCAACCACGATTTGCCTGACAAGCTTTTCATAGGCACCACATATCAACACAAGAAGATAGCGTGTCAGGTATGCTTCAATTTCTGTGCCTCTGACATCCTTCTTATCCAGGTGATTCCTACAGACTAAAATCGCATCCTCTACGTCGAGCATAGGACTAGTGGAAGAGGGCACGCTCGGCCATCTCCATGCGTTTCCGGACAGTCTCGGTGTTGGTCGTTGCAGAGGTAGTCAACGCACGGAATTCATCGTGTTGAAGGAGGCGGTGATACCTCTCAGCAATGTCACCGGGGTGGTCGGTGCCGTGCTTTGCGAAGGCTACAAACACACAGTCAAACACTGCCGCGTTCAGAGGTCCACGTGGATTGAACGGTCGCCGTCCCAGCGTGGCAAGTACGACTTCGCACGTGTTCTCGAAACGTTTTCTCTCTTCACTTAGGAATTCTTCCTTGGGGTTGCGATGTCGTTTCATGAACTTCGATAGAAAGTCCTTCATCGGGCTCTCGTATTCGCCGAGCCAGTGATAAAGTGCAAGAAACCTCAGGATGAGTTCAACGTCTTTCAGGTGAATGTCAGGAAGAGGCTTGCCGACGATGTTTCTCCATTGTGGATGCAAATTCAGCTGTGAGAGAACATCGTTCAGGGCACCCCAATAGACACAATTTCTTACCTCTTGCACCTGCAACAACGTGCCGCCCGTGTTAAGTCTCTCGAAGACATGGTAGACGCTAGTATCGTCCTTGGGGTCTAGTTGCTTCACTAGGACGGCTCGCAGTAGCGCGTTCTTCAGCCGCCGCTTGTCGGACGCCTCGAATTCCTCGAACGATTTGCTGAACCACTTGCTCTTCTCATTTATCTCATTCAGCTTGAAGATCTTGCGTTGCGCTCTAGGATCTGGTTCTCCCCAATATCCCTCAAAAAAGTAGAACACACTTTTCAGTCGCTGGTGCCCGTCAACTATCAAAAGCCTCTCATTCTCATCTACGTACAAGAAGATCTGCGGAACCGGCAGCCCCATCATGAACGATTCTATTAGACGTGATGATTGAGCCTTCTTCCACACGAACTTCCTCTGAAAGGGAGGTATGGCGAAGTCCTTGTTGAGCCACTTCTGGTACAAAACCTCCAATGTGAAGTCTGCTGGATACGTGGCGATCTCGAATCGAATCGGAGTACTCTCTTCGTCAGCGAGCTCACTATCGATCCGTTCCATGTCAACAGAGTCATCACTAATGGTTTGGCTCATTTCGTACCAAAGAGAAAAAGCACAGAACTCACTACTTAAGAGTGTGTACTTTCTGTCGCGCAAAACTCGTAGGGGTATGTTAGGGGATACCTCCCGTGACGATTGGAGGAGTCAGGAGTAGGATAGGAATATTTTCGTCGTCGGGTCTCATAGTGCGGGCGTCACAATTTGAACCCTTTTAGAAAGTGTCCCTCGCAAGTCTTCGTACAACCCTCGACTCACTCTTCGAACAAGGCCCAGCCGTTCTAGTCTCCTGAGGTGTTCGCAGGCTGTGTTGTTCTCTATTCCTAGCAGCCTTCCTAGCTGTTTTGGCGTCGTTCTCCTTCTGTTCTTGAACACATCGAGGACTTGCTCGAGCCTCAGACTTGCCACCTGTTTCTTTACTTGTTCCTCGGCTTGCTCGGTCGGACTCGGCATCCTCGGCTCATTACTCGGCTCGATACTCGGCTTCGTCGGTTGTAACTCGGTTAGGTATCGTAGAGTCTCGTCGAGTTTGGAGATTATCAGACTGCTCTTATCTCTGCTCTCTGTGGATTGCTCGAAGTACTCCTTGCTCAGCATTGCACCCTCAATCCTTTCGAGCTGCGTTTTCAAATGCATCACTCCGACCTTGATGTCGCCGAGGCTGTCGCCGATCGAGAACGAAGGGCGATGAATCGGCTCGATCTCTCCACGTATCTCTGTCGGTTTCAGCTCTGCTTGGATGCCTAACCTCTGCTTGAGTTTCGATATCAGACTCATGAACTCGCCCTTGGATCCGAGTCCGGCGTTGTCGTTGACTTCACCAAACTGACCCAGCTCTTTCCTAGTCTAATCAGGGCTTTTCCGAAGTCTGCTCGAAGAAAGTAGTAGTTGTAGTTGGGAGACACGAATATCATGCTAGATTCCCGCATCTTGCTGAGGATTCTGTAGAAAGACGGCCTCGAACACCACCCTTGCCTTGAGCAGAAGTAGATCTGTTTCTTCGTTAGCACGCCCTTGTTCTTCGCGAACTCCTCCAAGAGAATGGCAAGAGCCTTGATTTGACTCGGGTTCTTCAGTATGTGCCTCGCAATCTCTGCAGGTTTCATGCTCCGCTTGATGGTTGAGGCGTGGATCTCAATCGTCACATTCAGTATTTGGTTTTGAGACTACTTATAGACAGGTGGCTTTCTCATGACTTGAGACGGGGACCCAGATTTCCGAGCAAAACTGCATAAATGCCCAGTCTGTGTACCTCTTCCGTTTCACTTCATGATACACACCTAGCAAAATCGAAGGAAAATGCCATTTGGGCTAGGCTCTTGATGCAAGACTGAATGACTGTCAGTCCGTTCATTCATTATGAGACGACGTTCAAGATTCCGAGGAACGCCCGCAGGAGTCCGATGACCCGTTGAGTGTGGACTTGAATATGCGCCAGCTGGGGCATTCGCTCTGGATCTCATCATGGTGCTCTATCTTCTCAGCAAGGCGAGGCTTTCCTCTTCTCTGCAAATCGGACGTGGGCATCTTATGGCCCGTTTCGGGTCGCTGAGGCTGTGATTCTCTGGATTCTGTCTGATAGCCCTAGAGAGTCTAAGCCAGCTCAGCCAGAGACGGATCTCTCACTTTTCAGAAATCGTGGATGCAGGAACTAGGCATGAATTCGGAATAGGTTGTGCTCTTATGCCAGGCGATCATTCGCAGACTTGAGTTTCTAGCTCGACAGCGCTCTACGCGAGCTGAGATCTTGCCATATGCCCTCGAGAGGGTCCAGTTCCACATCATATATTGTGTCCAAGACTTTGCTTGCATTGTCAGTGAGTTGTACGAATCCGCACTTGCCACCCTTTGCGCATAGGCAGATCGCAAACGGAGGTTCGCCGAATGGACAACGATCAATTCTTCGATTCTTCAGGATGAATCCGTGTAGCAAAGTCGATGCGGCAAAGGCGGTCAGAACCAAGTGCTTCTGCTCCTCAGAAAGATCGTCTCTTAGCTGAAGTTCTGTCCTTCGCTGAGATACGAAAAAGCAAGCAGCACTATTGCTCAGCGTGTAGTCAGGATTCATAATTCTCTCATCGAAAGGCACCTTCACTCTTTGAAGGCGCTTCTGCAGATATACTGCCCAAGTAGTCCAGTAGGGAAGGATATCCAGGTCAAAAAACTCATGACGGACACCAGCCACTGCCGCAACACGCGCAACGAGTCTCTGAATCGGAGCAAGCAGCTCGTCTCGCTGCTCTGCAGTCGTGATCTTGCCAATCTTGGAAACGGATTCCTTGATGTAAGGCAGTTCTGAGAGGATCTGACCTTCAATCAACACTTCCAGGGAGTCATTCAAGGACAGAAGGCGCTGGCTTGGCGAGTAGGAATCTGGAATACCTCCGAGCAACTGCTCGCTATCAGCCTCGCCCGAATAGTTGAATGCGACGTCGAGAAAGTAGTTCACAAAAAAGCTACTGCCTGTCTTTTCGGCTATTGACCTCAGCGTCTTGTAGCACGCGGACGTTTCAACGGGCGAAATATCGAAGGCCGCCCTTAGCTTGCTGGTGATCAGCTTATGCGCTTCGTGTTCGCGCAGTACGTCTTCAGGGAGCTTTTGGGGGAGCGCTGGGTTTTCGATGTCAAACAATGTCTGGGCTTCGATTATAGGGACGACATCGAGCAGCATACGTTTTGCCGCTATTGCGTTCGTTAGTAGCGTGCGCTTGCAGTCAATCGGCGTCATCTGCTTCATGAGTAAATCCGACGCTAAAATGAAAGCACAGTTTTGCAGGTTCCAGCTTACAATCTGCCGCAAAGGTTTTGAAAGAAGATAGTGTCTGTCCCGACCCTCATGATTCAAGACATAACCTTTGAGTGCTTCGCAGGAGACCCCGATTTTCGCGGCAACGGAAGCAATCTCATCTAGATATAGTGCAGTGAAGTCTGTTCTTGGTTCCCAGTGGCCTAGGTTTGTTCCTCTGTACAATTGCAAGGCATCTTCAAAAAGGGAAGGCACTGCGCCGCTCACCTCACATTCTAGCCCTCCTAGTCTCTCATCTTCCTTCCCCGAGTCCTGCTGAGTATGCGCTTTGCCTCTCGGAGAGTTTCTACTTCCTTTGTACTTAGTAGACGAAGGGCAGTAGCGTCAGTGAAAAGTGCGTCTATTCCTTTGCTTGGGTCCGTAACCTCATCAAATCGACTCTGTGGTTGGGCCAGCAAGTCCAGCGTCCTTGGCGAGACGGCTGGGAGCCGCCGACGGCTCTCTTTCATGAAAGGCAGAGAAACGTCCAGTTCCTCACCCTTCCTGAACCACTCTCTGTAGTTGTCTCTCAGCCTATATCTCCTGATTCTGTCTTCAGGGGCTATTGTTACGTCGAGATAGCCTTTCTTTGTGAGGTCTTCGATTACTTGATAGACCGTCTGCTTTGAAAGGCCGAGCTGTTCCACTAGTTCTCTTGCGCTAATCTCTCGTCTGCGCTCGTAGAGATATGCTAGAACCTGTGATCTTCTTTCTTCTGGTCTTGGCATAGTCCGTCATTATGCGACTAAGTACGACGTCAAAAGACTTAAATTAGTCGGTCGGGTTACAAAGGACTGAGTCGGCTTTGAACGGACAGGCTGCCAAGTCCACTTGAGGCGTGAAGACCTTGGCAACCCACGGGGTGCCCGAGAAAAGATGCCAGGCAGGGTTTGGGGGCAGGTGGATCAAGAGTTGACTGAATCCCCGAAATCAGATATCACCATCACTACGGTAAGAATCCTCAGCCTTATCCATGCGTGGGAGTCTCAGCGAAGGAGAGCTCCGATTTTCTCGGACATACACAAGCACCAAGAAGGTAACCTCAACCCACTGCAGCTCAAGAAACACCTTGATTCTCTGATCTCGATGGGCTGTCTGTCCAGCCAGCGCGCTGAGAGTAGGCGGGTGTATTACCGTGTGACTGAACTCGGCAATAACCTCGTGGGATCGATGCCAGAACAGTTGTCGCATTTGCAGGCCTACAAGACAAGGGTCTCGGACTTTTGAGGATACGTATCCTTGCGTGAGTATGTCTCTCTCAAAAGCGGTTTTCTAGGAATCTGAGAAGAGTAGAGCACCAGAGGACTGAGACTTGATTGAGGGACTTCTCTTTCTCGGTCTTGTGGCGGCCATATTGCGGTGGATGGTGAAGGAGTCAGGCAAGGACTACGATCGAGAAAATACTAGGTATAGAACCCGAGACAGCACGGCGTTTCCAAGTTACACTTCAAACCTGTCAACGAACTACGATATCGATGAAATTCTGCGATCAGTAAGAAATCAGCGAGTGGAAATTCCGAGAGTAGAAATACCGAGATTCGACTCCGCATTCAACTCAATGTCGTCATCACACAGACGACGAAGCCCAACTCTCATACGTTTTGATAAGATGTCAGGAGAATGGGATGAGTTTGATTGACAAGAACGCTATTCTCTCGCTAGTCTCCACGTTGGACGTTGTTTCTGCGGCTTACGCGAAATGCACGATCATGGTGATGAACCATTGGAATGGCACATCGTCGCCGGAAGGTTGTGGACGCTGAGGTTTGACCGATGCAGCGGATCGATGAGGGAATTTGCAGAGGACTGGTAGGCGACCGATCAGATGAGCTTGGAATGGAATAGCGGTAATCGAAGAGGAAGGCTTTCCATTCACAGCGACGACATAGTAAGCAGATGGGACAAACTCACCTCATCAATGGACGCCAGAACCAGAAACACGATGATCGTTCATGAAGATTACCAAACGGGGTTGAGGCGAGAGACAGTTGCAGAAGAATGCGTTGTCTGGGAAGATGAACGCTACGTGTACATGCAGCTACGAGGGAGAATTTTAAGCAGAACCGAAGCCATCAATGGAACTGTGACTCCGAGACGACGTCTAAACTCGAACCCGATTTCTGTATTCGACGAGTAGCTGAGGATGGACGATGGCAGATATTGTTTCTGCAAGAGTTGTGAAGGGAGAAGGCCCATGCACGAAATCCAATTCGATCTGCGTTTCTAAGCCTGTCGCAGACGCCATCGGTATCATGGTCGGAGATCCACTACAGGTAACGGGCGGGCGAAGTACAGTAGCCTTTGTAGAGTCCATTGAGAAGATTCCTGATGTAGTCATATTCCTAGGTCGAATTGTGAGGCATAACGCTGAAGCCCACTGGGACGAGACAGTTCAACTAAGAAAACTGGAGAAACGAGAGCTCGCCGAGAGAATCGTCATCGGTCCAGCGGAACCAGACCAAGTCCTCCAAGTAGATGCTGACGCTCTCAAAGGTATGATAATCGGTCACTATGTCACGGCCGGTGACCTCATCGAGATTGGAAGACGAACCTTCAGACAAGTCTTCACTGAACCGCAAGAAAACCAGGGTGCACGAATTCTCATCGTGGAAACCAAACCGGGTGGCATCGTTCAGATCGCGGAAGAAAGCGAACTTGTGGTGAACAGAGAACATGGGACCGACATCCGAAGAATTACCTCAGTAACCTATGATGACTTGGGTGGAATGGAAGAAGTAATCGAGAAAGTCCGTGAACTGGTGGAGATACCATTACGAAACCCAAGCCTCTTCCAAAAGCTAGGGATAGATCCTCCAAAGGGCATTCTCCTCAAGGGCCCGCCTGGCGTTGGCAAGACGCTCTTGGGAAAAGCTGTGGCGAACGAGAGTAAGGCCTACTTTGTCGGAACAGGCGCTTCCCAGCTTGCCGGAGGACAGGGCGAAACCGAAAGAAGACTTCGAGAACTCTTCGCAGAGGCGGATCAGCACCAGCCCAGCGTCATCTTCATCGACGAATTGGACACGATAGTTCCTAAACGCGAGGAATCGCTCTCACCAGACGATAGGAGAATCGTCGGCGTCCTCTTGGAGATAACGGACGGAATCAAGGCCCGCGGCCAAGTTATCGTAATAGGTGCCACCAACAGACCAGACGCGATTGACCAAGCCCTTAGACGGCCCGGAAGGTTCGATCGAGAGATCGAGATACCGATTCCAGACAACGATGCAAGACTCGACATACTGCGAATCCGCACACGCCTCATGCCACTCGAATCAGACGTCGATCTTGGAATTCTTGCTGAGAATACTCATGGCTATACGGGAGCCGACCTCAAGCAACTCTGTAGCGAGGCGGCCCTCAGCGCAGTTCGAAGACACAAAGCAAGCTTCAGACCGGATGGAACGCTGCCCACCGAAGCACTCAACACGATCAAAATAACGATGGCAGACTTCGTCGAAGCAACGAAAAGAATCACTCCGTCATGCGGTAGAGAAATCATAGTCGAGGTTCCTAGAGTCAGATGGGAAGAGGTAGGCGGATACGAAGAGCTCAAGCAGAAACTTCAGGAACTCGTCCTGATTCCATGGAAGAATAGAAAGGAAGCCAGGAAATATGGAGTGAAAGTTCCTAGAGGAATTCTACTCTACGGGGGACCTGGAACAGGAAAGACGTACATTGCCAGAGCCATAGCTACCGCGGCAAAGGTTAAGGTCATAAGGGCCAGTGGGGCGAGCCTCAAATCAAAATGGTTCGGCGAATACGAACGGAACATCGCCCGCATCTTTGAGGTGGCACGCAAAGCCGCTCCCGTCATCGTCATCCTTGATGAGACAGATGCGGTAGCCTCGATACGTGGCGGGGGGCTTGGCGAAGGAAGCAAGGCCCTGGACAGCGGACTCAACGAACTATTACAGCAACTAGACGGCCTTGAGGAGATACATGACGTATTCGTGATCTGTACGACAAATAGGTCGGACATGCTTGACCCAGCATTCCTACGATCCGGCAGAATAGAGTACCAGTTCTTGGTTCCGAAACCAGACTACGAGGCGAGGAAGGAGATCTTCAGAATTCACCTCTCAGGCTCGAAGATGCCTGTAGCCGAAGGTCTATCAGTTGAGCGGATAGCGAAATTGGCGGACGGCATGGTGGGCGCCGACATGGGACGTATCGTACGAGGAGCCGTCCTCAAGGCATTCTGCGAACATGTGCAGAACGGAAACGGCGAACCGCTCCTAGAGATGAGACATCTCCTCGCCGCAATAGACGAGGTGAGAGGTGGCTTGAGTTTCAACCGGGGGGAGAGCATTGCGGCTATGCCTGTTCAGGCAGAATCTTGACATAGAGACAGCCGAGATAGCCAAAGTCGGCGACAACATATCGCGGACCTTCAGCATAGACTTCACTGCTTTTGACCAACCCATCTCAAGACCTGTAGAGCACGTCTTCGTTGACGATCTTCTTAGAGTATCAGACAATTTCCTCGACCGCGGCGAACCCGTTGTCGGCCTCGTATTCACACGCTCAGGATTGGATGATGAAACAATACTGGGTCAGGGGTCAGAACGCCACCGCGGCGCTTGGGTCAGATGGGTTGACAACATTCGAGAGACAAGCCTAATCGCGATTCACGAACTAGGTCACGTGTGTGAGGCAGACCACTGCACATCTGAGAACTGCCTCATGTTTCCCGTCTTTCGCAGCTTTGATGGTCGGGAATTCAGCCTCAAAGGACTATTCTGCGATAGGACTCTGGTTGCAATACGCAGCAGCTGGGTTCACACGCGTCTCACAAACGCCGCTGAAGATCGAGCGAAGAACCACAGGGTGCTCCCGAGGATAGTTGATGACATCCACCCCACACATCGGCCGCCACAAATATCAACCCAGACAGCGATGGCCCCTTCTCCAACTCCGCAGATACCTATCATCTCATCCCCGCGGAGTTCACCTGTCCGACCGCTTTTTCCAGATTGGAGTATGACAGATTCCGACCCTGATGAATTCATTCGCCAAGTGAAGGATCATTTCGGCCTAAGGAGATGAAGCCATGTCGAAAGGCATCTACGAAGTGACCTTTGATACCGCAGGGGTACTCAGGCAGATCCAGCTAATCAGGCAACAGCTGCAACGGAACATTGAGCAGACGGGTAGGCCCGTCGAACCTGGTCAAGTGCAAAGGCTCGGAGAACTCAACTGGAAACCAATCGCCAATGATCACAAGATCGAAATCCCTGCAAGAATGTTTGAGGTAAGAATACCACCAGAATTCACAGAAGATGTGGGCGTGAAAGATGAGGTGGCGCTCATATCCCTAGAGGACCAAGGAATTAGGGTGATGCTCACCGATGCGAGTCTGCCAGTCGAAAGATGCGACAAAGTAGCGTCAAGAATTGCGAAGAAAATCTACGAAGATGCCACCGGCAGGAAACTGAGACCAGAACAAGTAGTCGTAAAGGGAACGGCAGCCTTTACGAGCGCAATATGCGAGCGTTGCAAAGAGACACTCGATACGTTTCCCTACGCATGCACTGTTTGTGGCAGATGTTTCTGCTACGACCACAAGCAACCAGAGATTCACGGATGCCAACATGCTAGTCAAACGCGAATCGACGAAGACACGACACGGCCTCGAGAGAAACCGACTGCTAAACGAAGAGGAAGATACACTCCCACGAAACATGCTGACAGAACCAGGCCAGCAGTTACCGTAACCAAGGTGCCGTGTGGTTAGAATGAGTTCCATTTTGGAGACGGAAGGACATGTCGACTGAGAATGAAAAGCCCACTTTGATTGAAGAGCGTCTGGAGAGAGCTCCTAGAGACCTCTACGGTGGGAGAATGCTTGAGAAAAAAGGCAAAGGGTTTACCCGGAGGATCTTCGTCCTCACGTGTGATTCATGCGGATTACGAATAGGCAACGAGGACCGACTAAGAGCCTGCACAACAGACGAATGCAAGGCCAAGATTTGCGAGAGCTGTTCCATCAGCTATGAGGCGCAGACATACTGCCGTCACTGTTTGAAATCGAAACTCGGAATCGACGAATCTGACTTCGATGTCCTGAACGTCATAATCGCAGCGAAAAGAATTGGTATCCCAGCAATAGCAAACCAACTCGAGGTATCATTACAATCGGTCAGGAAGTCTTTGCCGAGGCTCCTGAAAGCGAATCTGATCCGGCCGCGAGCTGTTTCTGTATTCACGCAATTCGAGCCTACGCCCATAGCCATCTACAATCAACTAGCGATTGCAAAATTGTTCGACATCACAACACAAACCGAACGTGATGAGGATTGACAACAGGCAGCTCGATATCATTAGCCATCACCGCTGCCATTGCGATTGGATTTCTCGCATTTGCTTTCGGCGTAGGGCTCTGGGCCTGGCAACAGCTTGACCAGTTCGGAGCAGGGTCTATTCTCCGCCTTGTAGTTGCAGGATTCCTCGTTCTGATGTTTGCAATACTCGCCTCAAGGCTCTTTTCGAGAGTTGAGTGAGAAGAATTGACGCTCGCCGACCTCTCAAGGATAGATCTCCGGGACAGAGCGAAGAAAGTTGCAAAACAAACAGATCGCGAACTAATTCAGGCCTCGTTGTTGTCATCAGCTCTGAATGCTGGAGACTCGCTGGAGGACGATGTCAGCTGCTATATGGTTGCAGAGAATCTTGAGAAGCTAGGCGGAGACGAACCCCTTTTCACCAATCCATCAACAGAATCGGCCGCAGGTGAGTACCCGATTGGAACGATCCCTGGAACCAGGCCTCTGGTGACTTTCGGGCTGAGAGAGGAAGAGCGGATCAGACACGCAATCATTCCTGGAAGCAGCGGATCCGGCAAAACAAACACGGTTTTCGTGATTCTAAGACAGGACCTGCAGAAAGGAAAACCGTTCATGATCTTTGATTGGAAGAGAAACTACAGAGATTGCGTAAACCTTCCCGAAGCAGCTGGAAAGGAGGTTCTCGTATTCACAGTCGGCCGCGACCTCTGCCCCTTCCATTTCAACCCAATGATCCCTCCACCCGGTACGTCACCCTCAGTCTGGCTAGGGAAGCTGATAGAGATCATGGCCCACGCATTCTTTCTCGGCGAAGGCGTGATCTACATACTTTCAAAAGCCTTGGATCAAGTCTATTCGCAGCTTGGCATCTATCAAGGCAGCGATTGCTGGCCAACTTTCAGAGACGTCCTTCGCTTTCTGGAAAACTACGACAGCAAGGGTAGGGAGACGCAATGGTTAGCCTCTGCCCTCCGCTCTGTATCTATGCTTTGCTTCGGCGAACTGGACAGAATCTTGAATCTCGCGCACTATCCAATCGACAAACTACTGGAAGGAAACGTGATCCTCGAGTTGGATGCGCTCACGGACACAGCCAAGGTCTTCCTCACGGAATCTCTGCTACTCTGGATTCATCACTACCGTATTGCCCAGGGAAAGAGAGAGGAGTTCAAGCATTGTTGCGTGATCGAGGAAGCTCACCATATTCTCTCTCGAAAATTGCAGATGATCTCAGGAACCGAGACCATAACGGACATGATACTTAGAGAGATCAGAGAGTTTGGCGAATCTCTAATCATAGTTGACCAAGATCCGTCTCTCCTCTCCGTACCGGCCATAGGCAACACGTATGCGACCATCTGCATGAATCTGAAAGAGCGGAACGACGTCAACCTAATGGCTTCATGCCTGAGCCTCGATTACAGTGAAAAAGATATCCTCACTCGACTCGAAGTCGGGCAGGCTGTTGTTAAACTTCAGGGAAGACATACCGCCCCATTTCTCGTTAGCATTCCCAAAGTTGAGATCAAGAAGGGCGTAGTTACAGACGCACAAGTCACAGAGAGAATGGCTTGGTTTTACAGGGAATTGCAGGAAAACACGCTCAAAACAGCCCCAGTGAGAGAATTTGCAGGAACCTCAACTAGGAGTAGGAAGCGAGTCGAAGGGGAAGAAGAAATTCAAAATGAGACAAATGCGAGAAGGAAAGCGGGAGACGGAGAAAAGCAGGAAAGTGAACAAGAAGATACGAAGATAACCGGAGATACGGCAGTAGATACCGAGGGGCTAAGCAAGGAAGCAACAGAGTTGCTTGCAGATATCTGCAAGAACCCATTGAGCAGAGTGGGAGAACGCTACAGGCGACTGGGGATGGATGAAGCGAGAGGAAACAGGGCCAGACAACTGCTTGAAAGCAGAGGATTGATTGAAGCAATTAGTCTGCCGAAGCTGGAAGGCCGCGGCTACTGGGGCAAGGCTCTGAAGCTGACGAATAATGGTCGGGCAGCATTGATATCAATGGGATTTAGGCTGCCCGACGAAATATCAAAACGAAAAGGAAGCCTCCTCCATCAGCACTACCTCAGACTGATCACAGAGAGACTCATACAGGCCGGCCACCAGGTCAGCTTGGAGCATCCGCTTGGCTACGGTGAGGCCGCCGATCTGCTTGTTGATGGGCAAGTCGCCATCGAGCTTGAGCGTTCAGAGCGAAACACGCTGCAGAATGTGCGGAAGAGCTTGAAAAGGGGCTTCAAGGTTCTACTGGTGGCAGAAACATCAGCCCTCGAGAGACGAATCGCAGGCCTACTTGAGAAGGAGAACCTCCGGGGATCAGTGAAGGTGGTGCAGCTCAAGGATTTCAGAGAAGACTGCGGCCTCGACCTTATTCGCTCCCTACTGCCCTCTCTCTCGCAAGCTTTGTCGCAGTCTGTCCCAGCCCAGCTTCGCTTTCATGAAAGAATAGGAGAATGAATCGATTTGACGGAACCAGTCCTTGCGGGCACATGTCAGATCTGTGGAGATGAAGTGTACCAGTACACGACGATCAGTTGTGAGGTTGCGTTCTCCTGCGGTAGATGCGGAAAGTGGACTTGCACAGGTTGCGGTGGACTAAGCCCAGGCTACGGATACGGAAGTGAAGATGAATCCCGATATGGGAAAGTCTGCAAGGAATGCTACTACGAGCTTCAGTCAGAATATGCAGCGAGATGGGAGAACGAGTTCGGTCCATCTGATCCTGAGCTTGGTAAGGACAACCCCTACGATCTCCGTCAGGAAGCCGAGGAGTGGTGGAAGAACATCCGTCAGCAAAGGGAGGAGCCGTGAGTCGGAGAGGAAGACAGAACGTGAGTGAAGCAGAGAATACTCGTGTGTGCGTTAGAAAATCCAGAACAATAGCAATAGGCGAACGTGGTAATTTTGAGAAGACCGAATATGGGATTGAGCAGGACCTACCGAACCAGTTGGGTCCAGATGCTGGTCTTCGCAGTCTAGAGGCGATCATAGATAGACTGCTCAGTGAGAAAGTTACAAACTCGAGCCAAGACGAATACGGAAGACTCCCTTGGAAAAAGAGCTTGAAGAAGCCGCAACTTGGCACGATTCCAGTGACTCCAGACATGTCCCGACTTGCCAAGGATCTGTACGAGAAACTGAGGAGTTCAGAAAAGCATGCTCTGAGAATTGGTGACACGACCTACAAGCTGAGCCTGTACGAAGAGACAGGAACTGAGTTTCTGCAACGATGGTGCAAAGAGTAGCGGAGTTGGTCAAGCAGATGTTAAGGCAGTGGAGTTAGTTGGGCGATCACTACAGTACGAGAATCGATTTCGATCTTATGGGCGAACTCGCAAGACGACTAGATGAGATAATCCAGCGTGGAATAGTCGGGTCGAAGCCTGAAGCGATAAGACAAGCACTCACCGAATACTTCAACAAGCTAGACGAACAGCAGCTCAGACGCGCGAGACTCAGGCTCCTCGAAAAGGAGACGACCTAGGGATGACCTCGGTGAGACGAATCCAGCGAAGACGAAGCAGGGGCTGGCATATGCCGCCCAACACCGTCTACGTGGGACGGCCGTCGAAATGGGGTAACCCTTTCAAAATCGGAGTCCATGGAACCCGTGAAGAGATTCTCCGAAGTTACAGAGTCTGGATAGATCAGAAGCTAAGTGAAGATCCTGACTTCTTGAGGCCATTGCGGGACAGAAACCTAGCTTGTTTTTGCAGGTTGACTGAGCCGTGCCATGCAGACATATTACTGAAGCTCGCCAATCATCAGAGCAGGCTCAGCCATCGCTCTGCCTCTAGGAGATCGTAGACTTGGGCGACAAGACCAGCATCGAATGGACCAACGCGACTTGGAACTGGGCCACTGGCTGTACGAAGATCTCGCCAGGATGCGATAACTGCTACATGTACCGCCTCTACCCACGCTTGAAGGCGATGGGAAATGCTCGATACAAGGCGCTTCCGAGTTTAGTTACGGTACATGAGGATCTATATGATGTACCTCTGAGATGGAGGGAGCCTCGGATGATTTTCACTTGTTCCATGAGTGACTTCTTCCATGAGAAGATCTCAGACGAACAGAGAGACCTAGCCATATCCACAATCAGGAGAGCTCCGCAGCACACGTATCAGATTCTGACCAAACGATCATACATCATGAAACAGTACGGTGATCGTATCGGTGGATTTCCACGTAACATCTGGCTAGGGGTTAGCGTCGAAGATGCAAGATTCAATTTTAGAACAGAGCACCTGCGGCAAGCGGACGCCGCAACCAAGTTCCTGAGCATTGAACCACTTATCGGAGCCATTGGCAGGCTCGATCTTGAAGGAATTGACTGGGTGATCGTTGGCGGAGAGTCTGGACCTAACTACAGACCCCTCAACCTCGACTGGGCCCGAGAAATCCGTGATCAATGCCTGAGCCAAGGAGTTGCCTTCTTCTTCAAACAAGTAGGCGGAGCGAGGCCCAAGTCAGGAGGAAGACTCTTGGACGGACAAGAGTGGAACCAATACCCAGACGTCGAGAACAAGGGCGCAATTGCGATCTGTGAGCTTGAGCATGAGAGGATGAGAAGGTCTTTGCGCAATTGAAGTCGTTCGCAGTGCTGGTGAACCCCGTCTGCCTCCATCGGGCACGTGATGGAATTGAAGTTCGAGCATCACTCTAAGATCAAACTGCACATGCTCTCATATTGGCTAACGATTTGCAGCAAAGTACATCTCAAGGCGCCGGAAAGATTCACCTACTTCGAAACTCATGCAGGTGATGGAGTCGCTGAGTTTCCTGACGGTTCGAAGCATTTTGGTTCTGCATTGATAGCTGCTAGTAGCCCGGCGCGGTTCAAGTGCGTACTCGCCGAGAAAGAACATGTTGGGGAGCTTCAGAGTAATGTCAGATCAAACATCAAGCCATACGAACACGTGAAAGTCATTCCGGGTGATTCTAACGTCAAGACCTCAGATATCCTGCAGGAGATACCGCCTCATTTTCACAGCCTCGGGTTTATTGACCCAACTCACCCCGGACAACTGCACTGGGAGACAATCCGGGCAATCGGCGAACACAAATACCGATACTATACCAGTGGCGAAGTAAGAGTACCTGAGCTTCTGGTCAACTTCCCAATCGGAAGAATCAAAAGAAATGCTGGTTGGCTCGAGAACCCGACTGCGCCTAGGGGACAGACTGCACTCGCGCAAAATGACCGTTTCTTCGGAACCCAAGAATGGAGAAAGCTTTGGCCTAATGACGACCTCGCCAAGTTCTACATGAAACGAATCACCGCATTTGGTTATCGAGACGTTCTCTACACCATAGTAGAGGAAATCGAACACAAAGTGCCCGTCTACTACCTGATGCTCTTTGTTTGGCAGACCAAAGCCCAAGAAGTCCTGCCAGGCATCGCGAAAAACCTAGACAGATGGAGAAAAGAAGAGTACATTCGCGACTACTACAAGGTCCACGACCTAGCCAAGTGGATCTAGGCTTGAGTTACACCTTGTTCGCAGAAGCTTTCGCATTCGGCTAGTGTACTCCTACTCCCATTACCCCATTCGATCAGAATTGCGTCTTCCTGTTAAGCACTACGACTGCAAGCGCATGGAGGATAATGCTCCATGCCAAGAGGATGCCCAAGTCCAAGAGGAACATGATGCTTGGAGCCATCATTGCTTCTCTTAGCGCATCGGTCACGTAGGTGAGCGGGGTAAGGTAAGAGATGAATCGCAGTTGAAAGGGGAGAGCTTGAATTGGGATGAAGACTCCACCAATGAATATCATCGGCAGCCGAAGAGCAGTCAACGACATATTCGCAGTGGGCACATCCTTCACAGCTGCCGCCAACAAAATTCCAATTGCTGAGAAGGCGAAGGCTCCTGCGACAACTGCAACTACAAAAGCGAATGGATTTCCTATCCGTCCACCACTCACCAAAGCAGCCCCCCCTGCCGTACAAATGAGAGCAGTGTACCGAAGGCAGAGCCAGCCAATGATTTCCCTAGAATCAGGGTTGTGGTCGAGACAGGGGCGATCTGAAGGATCTCGTAGGTCTGCGTCTGCTTCTCAATCGCAATAGATATCGCCTCGACAGAAGATGCCCCGAAGAGGGAGACCATGCCGACTAGTCCAGGGATCAGTAGATCTGCTGGGATTTCACGTCCAAGTGAGAAAGAGAGGTACACGAAGGCGGGTATCAGAATGCCAAAACCAAGAATCTGTGGCTTGAAGTAGTAGATCTTCGCGTCCTTCTTCGCAATGCAAAAGGCCTTGCCCAATGCATTATGGACGGAGTTGCCTGACCGGTTTGAGTATGCGTCAGCCAAGTTGCCCACCGTTTTTGACGACTCGGAGGGATTCCATCCTCTCGACCTGAACCGCATCTAGCCCCGTATGCTTCACGAAAACGTCTTCCAGACTGGGCTCCTTAGTGTTCAAGCGGACTATCTTGAGATCATTGGATCTTGCAAATTGAGCTACCTCCTCGATAGTAACACTGGGATCTGATGTGCGAATTTCGTACTTGTCACCCCGTTTAGTAACTTCCTTCACACATGGTCTGGATTCGAGAAAGATCTGCAGTCCCGAGGCATCTTTGTCCACGGCGACCTCAACGGCATGCTCGGCCTGAAGTGAGGATTTCAGCTTCTCAGGAGAGCCTTCGACGACGATCTTGCCTTGTCTTATTATGGCGACTCGATCGCAGAGCTGGTCGGCCTCATCGATGTAGTGAGTCGTGAGAAAGATTGTCACGGCTTCCCTGTTCAGTTGTCTAATAATCGACCGGATGAGCCTGGAGCTTTGGACATCCAACCCGCTAGTAGGTTCGTCGAGAAAGAGAACTTCCGGACGGTGAAGCAGCGCGGCAGCTATGCGTACTCTACGTTTCATGCCTTTTGAGTATCCGAGCAAGTGGTCGTTTCTCCTGTCGTAGAGTTGGAAGGTTTCAAGAAGTTCCTTGGCTCGGTCGGTTCTGGTTGGCTTGTTGACGCCGTAGAGTTCAGCGATGAACATCAGGTTGTCCCATGCGGACATCTCATTGTAGAGGTTGCTGACTTCAGATACGACGCCGATTCTCTGCTTTACCGCGAGAGCTTCCCTGGTACAATAATGCCCTGCGACCCTTGCTGTTCCGGATGATGGTTTCGTCAAACCTGTGAGCATGCGGATTGTGGTGGTCTTGCCGGCACCGTTCGGCCCAAGTAGTCCGAAGAACTCGCCCTTCGCCACCGTGAAGGTGAGGCCGTCGACAGCTTTGACACTACCATAGTGCTTGGCTAGGTTGGCGACCTCGATCGCGTCCATTCTCTTCCATCTTCACTCGATTCGTTTCAGTTCCTTGATCTGTTCCTCAACAGCTGCAAGTTCCTTTTTCAGCTCGTCCTCGTATTCTTCCAAGTCCTTGGCCCGTTCTTCCTTCGTGAAGAACCGTCTACCTCGATACCCGTGATGGTCATGTCGTACTCCACAGCCGCAGCCGCAACCACAGCCACACATGCTCCCGTTCCACCTCCAGCGCTCACTATCAGAAACGAAGCACTTAAACTACAGAGTTAGTAGTAACGTAGAAACTATGTCCGAGCGAACTAACAAGCCCAACTGTCTCTGCCTCTGTCCACTCGAAGGCGTGATAGACACCATAGGAAAGAAATGGACCCTGCTCGTTGTCAACGCGATTGGAAACCATGGAACCCTCAGATTCAGCCGGATGATGGAGGAGCTGCACGGAATCAGCCCTACGACCTTGACCGATACACTCCAAGAACTCCAACGCGAACGACTGATCATGAGAGAATCATTCGCTGAGATACCCCCTAGAGTCGAGTATTCTCTAACCAAAGATGGCGCCCAGCTTAGGAAGGCAATCCTCCCCCTGCTGCAATGGGCTTCCACGAGAAGCGGCCCCACCAAGAAGTGCGCACCCCCTTGCAGGCAAATCGCCGCTCATCGGATCAGAAATTGAAACGTGCACAGATTCTTCACTCGTGAGATGAGACCAGAATGCCAAAAGCGGTAAAGAAAATCCACGCACGCGAAATCTTGGACTCTCGCGGCAATCCTACAGTCGAAGTCGAGGTCGAGTTAGAAAGCGGTGCGTCCGGTCGATCAGCTGTTCCTTCAGGTGCATCAACCGGTATCCACGAGGCGCTGGAACTACGTGATCGTGACAAAGGTCGGTATGAGGGAAAAGGCGTGCTCAGCGCCGTCGAACACGTAAACCTGGAGATTGCCAAAGCCATCGTGGGCATGGATGCACTGGATCAATCTAGAGTGGACCAAGCGATGCTTCGCCTGGACGGCACACCCAACAAGAGCAGGTTAGGCGCGAATGCCATTCTGGGAGTCAGCCTAGCAGTTGCAAGAGCAGCGGCTAACTCACGCGGCCTGCCTCTATACCGCCACTTGGCTGGCGAATCAGCTAGGATCCTGCCGGTTCCGATGTTCAATATCATGAATGGCGGGGTACATGCCAACTGGCAGGGCACTGACTTTCAAGAGTTCATGATCGCTCCGGTTGGTGCGCCAAGCTTCCGGGAAGCATTGAGGTGGGGCAGCGAGACATATCACGGCTTGAAGACCGTGCTTAAAAAGAAAGGATACGCCACAGGCGTCGGTGACGAAGGCGGATTTGCCCCCGCACTCAAGAGCAATGCCGAAGCCGTCGAGTTGATCTTAACGGCTATCGGAAAGGCCGGCTACGCACCTGGGGAACAGATAGCCATCGCCCTTGACCCAGCTTCCACCGGATTCTATGAGAACGGACTGTACAACCTACGGACGGAAAGCCGTAAGGTCACATCATCACAGATGGTGCAAATCTACGCCGATTGGGTTGAGAAGTATCCCATCATTGTCCTCGAAGACGGCCTAGCGGAAGATGACTGGGACGGCTGGAAGATGCTCAACAAGAGCCTCGGAGACAAGATAGAACTTGTGGGCGATGACCTGTTTGTCACTAATGTGCAACGCATCGCACGCGGCATCGCCGAGAACGTTGCCAATGCTGTGCTCATCAAGCCAAACCAGATCGGCACACTGACTGAGACAATTGCCGCGATTGAGATGGCACGCAAGGCAGGCTGGGGCGCAATGATCTCACACCGAAGCGGCGAAACGGTAGACAGCTTCATCGCCGACTTCACTGTGGCCATGGGCACCGGTCATCTGAAGACTGGTGCACCATGCCGGGGCGAACGCGTCGAAAAATACAACCAGCTAATCCGCATCGAGGAGGAATTAGGCAATTCGGCCCTCTACGCGGGTCGCAAAGCCTTTGTCCGCTAGGACGACGCAATCAGAGGAGTGCATCCGAGTAGGCAAAGTTTAAGAATTCACGTCCTGCGTCGTTTGAGCGAGCCGGCCAAAGTGGCCAAGGTGATGAGGCTCACCTTAACCGCCTGACAGCATGTCAGGCTGATAGCTTCTACCCATCGCTGCATGAGGTGAGACTCAATGGAAGCCTACGCTTCCACCGCAACTCCGATAGGTTTAGGAAAACGAATCAGAATCCAGGAAGCTCTTCAATACATTCAGATGCGCCTGAATGAAGACGGCGGGTATTCCTTTGCGCGAGGTGCAGAATCCTCAGCCGCCGACACATACTACGGCATTCAAGTTCTCAAGATGCTTGGAGCCGAACCAGTACACGCAGCCAAGACGATCAACTTCATGCAGGGCCTGCAACGGGAAGACGGCAGCTTCGACTCAGTCAACGTGGCATACTACGTTGTCAAGACCCTAGATGAGCTGGGAGCGAGACCTCGAAGACCGTTCAAGGGCTTCGTTCTCTCTCTTCAGACTACACGTGGAGGGTTTGGGGTTCTTGAGGCGGACTTGGAATCACCCTCTGAACTTGAAGCGACGTACCTATCCCTTGAGCTTCTAAGAACGGTCGAACACTCTCTGTCTTTCGCAAAGACGAAGGAAATCATTCTGACTCGCCAAAATCTCGATGGCAGTTTCGGTAGATCTGGCTACTCGAGGTTGGGTGCAACGTATCATGCACTGGGAAGTCTCAGCTTGCTTGGGTTTGACGTGAGGACGCTACGGGGCACAGAGGAATGGGTGAGATCATGTGAGATTCCCAGTGGAGGATTCAAAGCGGATCCGGAGAGCTTCGACCCATACTTCATCATCGACGACATCTACTTCGGAGTCAAGTGTCTTGACGTCTTGGGGAAGGACTATCGATTCCCATCTCAGACGCTGGATCTTATAGCTGAGTTTCAGAACGAGAATGGCGGTTTTCGCAGATCCATCTTTCTCGGGATTTCTACGTTCGAGTCGACCTATCATGCGATCTCGGCGTGCTCAACTATCTTAGCGAGGTCAGAGTAATGGAACCGGGCATTCTTACTATCGACATCGAAGACGCCTTCAGAACCGGGAAGGAGTGTCCCTTATGTCACCTGATTGAAAGAGATGAGAATCGCTTCCTGCAAGCATTCTTCTCCGAATGGATAATGGATCCATGGTGCAGAGACAAAATCATTATCTCCCGGGGTTTCTGTAGATACCACTCACACCAGATACTCAGATTTGCAGAAGCTCACTCCGAAAAGCTCGGCCTAGGTTTGGTCCTTGAAAACCTAGTGAATGAACGGCTGCAAACAATCGAAAACCTGCACAAGAATAGCAGTTCCTTGATCGATCTCTTGAGATGTAACGATCTCAAGGCAATCCTTGAAAGGAGGCTCTTGAGGAAGAATCCTGGATCGCTGCGACGGTTCGCACGAGAAGTTGGCGCGAGGGTTGGCTACGTAGAGGCACAGTGCCCAGCTTGTCTGTATCTGTCGGAATCCAACGGATCCCACATCGAGACTTTCATTCACATGATCGCCCAAAGTGAGACCTTCAACAAGGTTCTCAAAGAGTCAAGGGGCCTATGCCTGCCGCACCTAGTGGAAGCAACACAGGTTGCCTCTCGACGATTAGACGAGCGGAACTTCGCCTCTGTGCTCAAGACTCTCCTGCCTATCGAGGCGAGCTCCTTCACGCGCATCAAGTTTGAGCTGTCAGAATTCATCGTGAAACATGACTATCGCTTTGCGAAGCAGAGCTTTGGTTCAGAATTCGACGTAGTCGAAAGAGGCATCCTCAAGCTGATCGGCACATCCAATCTTGGACCAATCGAGAGTGAGAGTTCATAGGGCCCGAGCATTTTCCGGTCGGATCATTATGGATGAGAACCACAAGAGGGTTTTGACAAGTGACCTGCTCATCGTAGAGGAGCATCTCCATCAGATAACGCGGGAGCTGCAGCAGAGAGGCGAGGAATCTGATGTCGTTCTGCAGTCCAAGGTCAATGATATTGATCCGGAAACAAGGATGAAGCTGCTCGATATCGCCAGATCAATGCTTGACGAAATCAGGCAGATCAAGGAACTCTTCGGCCTGGCGGTTGCCCACAAGTCGCTCAGATGGCACATCATCGCTCTGTTAAGCGAGATCTGGAATACTCTCGACGCTCTCAAGCCTGAACAAGTAGGTCGAGCATTTGGTCAGATGCCTGACGACGTTCAAGACGTTTGGAGGCCTCACATTTCGAGGTTATCGAATATGCTGGATGAACTGTATCGAGGGCTCGGCTAGACTTCGTTGGACTATGGTGTACGAAGATGCGACCAATCCTAGGAGCCCACAAGAAGTCTAGCTGGTTATCTGGGAACGTCTTCTTTCTCGGCTTGGTGAGCCTTCTGAGCGACGCAAGTCATGAAATGGCGACGGCAATTCTACCGTTCTTCCTTACGCTTGACCTGAAGTATTCAGCTGCAGCTCTAGGCTTGATTGAGGGCCTGTCTGACGGTGCATCAAGTTTCGTCAAGCCAATCTCCGGCTATATGAGCGATCGAATGGAAAGAAGAAAGCCTCCAATCAATTTCGGCTACGCCTTGACGAGCTTGCTCATACCAGCGATCGGCTTTGCCACGAACTGGCTCCAGATAGCGGCCTTGAGAGCAGGCGCATGGATTGGACGGGGTACGAGGGAAGCACCAAGAGACGCTCTTCTGGCCGACTCTGTCCGATCCGAATTTCACGGCAGAGCCTTCGGATTCCATAGAGCAATGGACACTACAGGAGCAGTGGTTGGTCCTACGCTCGCGCTAATTCTTGTTACGACTCTTGGGTATCGAGAGATATTCTTCTTATCGGCGTTGCCGGGCGTAGCAGCGCTCGTCATAGTCCTCATATTCGTCAAGGAACTGAAGCGAGAGCGAGTCGGAAAGCGCCCTGCTAGCTTGGGGTTTGTCAAAACCGTGCTTGCTCTGCCCAAACCGTTCGTATCGCTATTGGTGGCTATCGGAGTCTTTGGGTTCGCGAACTTTGCCAACACACTTTTCACACTCAGAGCTGAAGAGGTCCTTGCCCCAAGGTTCGGGACGGCAAGCGCGACACTCTTGGCGGTCGGTCTATACACCTTGCTTAACTTAGCCTACGCGATCGCGTGCTTTCCGATAGGAGCTTTGGGAGACCGATTTGGGAAGAGAGGAATTCTCGTATTCGGTTACTTCTTGTCAGCCGTGATCTGCCTGTGCACGGCTTACCTCACAGCGGAGCTGGCATACCTGATCGTGATATTCGTAGGGGCCGGAATCTTCACCGCAACAACCGAAACGATTGAGGGAGCATTAGCAGCTGACCTGCTGCCCTCACAGATTAGAGGCACAGGTTTCGGCGTGCTCCGGACAGTCAACGGAGCCGGCGACCTAGCCTCAAGCACAATAGTCGGGCTTCTCTGGGTCGCGCACTCACCGACGCTTGCCTTTCAATACTCTGCCCTCTTATCCGCAGTGGGAGCACTTGCTCTATTGCGGGTGAAGGGAATCAGTTGATACCAGGCTACCCCATCCGATGAAGACGTACCATTACCTGCCGGTTCCATCACAATCTTGTCCGAGTCCCTTCCGCTCTCCCCTTGAGGCGGATTGGTTCTAGCGGGGATTTACCTTGCGCAATCGAGACGTTCCTGAAACACAGTAACGTTAGAGATCTGCCTTGTGGGGTCTAATGGTGAATGTCGCGAGCTGTCTAGGATCGCAGCGCGCAGCTTATTCGACCAGTCTCATCTTCCTCAATCGGATCTGCAAGAGTTCTCCTTGGACGATTAATGAGAGAATCGCTACTCCAAACGTCATTGCGACAACTGTCTCCTTGAACGGGCTTTCGAGGAGTGAGAGCGCCAGAGCGACAGAGACGGCTCCACGCAGTCCAGCCATAGCGAGCACCTTAGTCCACGAACTTGGAATTTTTTCTCCCGTGAGATTCGTTAGGCTCACGATTGGATATACGCTGACGATTCGGGAGACGAGTATTGCTAGGAAAGCAGCGATAATGAGTGGGGCGTAAGTGAAGAGAAGCCACAAATCCGCTTTCAAGCCGAGAAGAAGGAAAGCGACCGAAGTGGCCATGAACGTCGCTATCTCCCAGAACGTTGTCAATGTTTCGCGAGTCTTATCCGACATGGCAACTCGCATGGTTCGATTTCCCATGTAAAGGCCAGCGATCGCTACCGCCACCAACCCGGACACCTCCAGTGTTTCAGCTAGAGCATACGAACCAAACATCACCACCATCGTAAAAGTAGTCTCGGCCAGCGGCTCCGTAACTAGCCGGTATAGAAGTTCGGCGATAGCTGACACAAGTAGACCAACGAGAACTCCTCCTCCGAAAGTGTACGCGAATAGTCCTATGTTTTGAACGGGACTTGCTGAGAATGATAATACGACAGAGTACAGGATCACCGCCGTCGCGTCGTTGAAATAGGCCTCGCTCTCAAGAATCGTGGTC
>CAZRNA010000013.1:28328-35823 GCA_964601325.1 uncultured Candidatus Bathyarchaeia archaeon | reverse complement strand
GCGGGGATGGTGTTTCCTTGGCGTCGCAAACAGATATTCGACGCAGCACCATCGTTTACTAGAGCCAGAATTGGCGGAGTTCCTTGGATCACAATCTTCGGCGCAGTATCAGGATTCGGCCTCATAGGACTGATGGCACTACTCCTAGCTAATCCACAGCTCGGTTTTCCTGTGACACCACAATCGGGAGCATTCATGATTGGATACTGGATCCTAGGGATTGTCTTGTACTACGTCGCAAGGGCTTACAGGAAGAATCAGGGAATCGACATCGAGGCAGCGTTCAGGGAAATACCGCCAGAATAGACGCTAGCAGGCCTTTTCTTCAATCCCCCTCTTTTTTATTGAGCAATTCCCCCCTTGCAAGGGTGCACTCGTAGCCGAAAGTGGCGCCCTCAGGCGACACGCAGTGTCATCAAACGGAATCAGGAAAGAAGATATCGACACCCCCGCGCCTCTTGTAGACCTTGATCTCATGGAAAAGAATCTCCTAACCATGGCGAGTTTCTTTCGCGGGAAGAAAGCGAGGCTGAGAGTCCATACAAAAGTCCACAGGACCCCCGCGCTTGCTCACAAACAGATCGAGGCTGGCGCACGAGGCATATGTTGCCAGAAAGTAGGGGAAGCAGAGGTAATGGCGAGCGCGGGAATAGAGGACATCATAGTCACAAATCAGATCGTAACGCCCGACAAGATCAACAGACTTGTAAACCTAGCAAAGCATACGGACATCTGCGTTCCTGTGGACAACCCGAGAAATGCAGATGACCTTTCGAGAGCAGCCATGAAGGAGGAGGTGAGGTTAAGAGTCCTAGTCGACATCGACACAGGAGCTCAAAGATGTGGTGTCGAACCTGGGGAGTCCGCGCTCAAACTAGCTCAACACATCAATGCTCTCGGAGGGCTTAGGCTAAGAGGACTAATGTCATTTGAAGGCCATCTTTCGTGGATGGAGCCCAGAGATCAGAGAAGAAAAGAATGCGAGAAATTGGAACATCTTCTCACGGACACTAAAATGCTGATGGAAAACAGAGGTATCGCTGTCGAAGAGATCTGTACGGGCACTACAGGAACATATGACGTAACCGGAGAATACCCTGGAGTTACGGAGGCTAAGGCAGGAATCTACCTACTCATGGACAATAATTATCACCAACATGTTCCCGAATTTGATTGCGCCCTAAGTATACTGTGTACTGTGATAAGCGTCCCATCCTCGGAGCGGATTGTTACCGACGCAGGTCTGACATCTATCAGCAACGCCTACGGAGACCCTGTGGTGAGGGACGGCCTCGGTCTGAAAGTTCAGGAGCTACATGCCGAGAATACCGTCCTCAAAGTCGAGAGAGGTCGCAGAATTGGAATTGGAGATAAGATAGAGCTCATTCCATCATACCTCGATGGAACGGTCAATATGCACGAAATGCTCTACGCGATGAGGAATAAGAAAGTGGAGGCGACTTGGAGCATTTCTGGAAGAGGCAGATCTCGCTAGCCTTTTACAGATATTCAGCCCAAAAACAGATGCGGACAACATCGAAGTCCCTTCACTGAAGCAACACCTGCGGTCTTACTCATGTTCGGCATTGACAAAATCAAAGAGGAGACTATACACAAACTGCGACGAAAAGCCCCGCGTGCCACACATGCGGCAAGGTCAAAATGTTTCGGGCAGAGAGATACCCGGATGTCAGATGATCTTCATCTCTCTTCCTATCTTCTCAAACGCTGCTAGAGCTGAGTCAAGGTCGTTTCGCGTTAGACCTGCGTTCATTATGGTGCGTATTCGAGCTTTGTCCTTCGCAACCATGGGGTAGACTATAGGGAACGCAAACACACCCTCCTCAAGCAGTTCTGCACCCAGCTTCCTTGCGACGCTGCTCTCTCCAACTATGATGGGCGTAATGGGGGTTTCACTCCTTCCTGTGTCGAAGCCCAAGTCTCCCATCCTCTTCTTGAAGTAACTCGTATTCTTCCACAGATTGTCTACATGGGACGGCTCAGTTTCCAAGACATCGATAGCAGCGATACATGCAGCGACTACTGGAGGGGGACTGGACGAACTTAGAAGCCAAGTTCTTGACTTGTTAGAGGCAAAGTTGATCAAGTCTCGTGATCCAGATATGTGCCCGCCGAAGACCCCAAAAGCCTTCGAGAACGTCCCCATATCAACATCAACTTTTCCTTCAAGATGAAAATGGGATACGATTCCCCTTCCTTTTTCTCCTAGCACTCCGTCTCCATGAGCATCGTCGATGTAGGTCATTGCACCATGCTTCTGTGCGAGGTGAACAATCTGGTCAACCGGAGCGATGTCCCCGTCCATACTGAACACTCCGTCAGAAACAATGAGAATTCTTTTGTAACTCTTCTTTTCAGCTTCTTCGAGGACTCTCTTCAAATCGTCAACGTCGCGGTGATTGTAGACGGTTTTCTCCGCCCTTGTTAGACGAACTCCGTCAATTATGCTTCCATGGTTGAGCTTATCGCTGATTACCAGGTCTCCTTCATCCACAAGTTGAGGTATGAGACCGGCATTCACCGCGAATCCGGTTGGATAGGTCAATGAAGCATCCGCATGCTTGAATTCTGCAAGTCGTCGCTCCAGTTCTACATGCAAGTCCATGTTTGCCGCTATGGCTCTTGCCGAACTGGCACCAACTCCATGTGTTTGAATCGCTCGAATGGCAGCTTCTTTGAGCTTGGGATGATTTGTGAGATTCAGATAATTATTAGAACACAGCGTAACGACCTCTTTTCCATCGATCGTGCATCTCGGTGCGCTTGGGCCATGAAGTACTCGAAGCTTCCAGTCCAGCTCGTTCTTCACAAGCTCTTCATATTGTTGCTTCAAAAAGACTCTCGGACTTCTCATGGGAGTCACGATAAGCTAGCGATAGATAACTCTCTTTCTATGTTGGAGTCGAAACGCATTCAGGGTAAACTCCGTCTCTGGTGTATAAAACCGCACGCATTCGATTCGTCCCGTAGATTTGTCAGAGGCCATCTAGCCATGACCACGAATCAAGTGTTGCAGACAGCATCGAAAATCATAAAGTCACGGCCAACCAGTACGAACGCGTTGGACTTTGGACATCGCCATACGCGGAGGGACATTGGTCGACGGAACGGGAGATCGCCGGTTCCAGGCCGATGTTGGAATTGACGCGGGCAAGATTGTCAGAGTAGCCTCTGCTGAATCTCTTGATGCGGCGAGAACGATTGACGCACGGGGGCTCGTTGTAGCTCCAGGATTCATCGACATCCACACCCACTCGGACTTTGCTCTGCTACTGAACACTAGGGCTGAAAGCGCGGTAAGACAAGGAGTCACTACATCTCTACTAGGTGCGTGCGGGAGGACCTGCGCTCCACTGAGAGACGAAACGAAGGAACTTCTCTTGAAGGATATCATAGCATATGACTCTCGAGTACCGATAACTTGGAACAGTTTTGACGAATATCTGAAGGAGTTCGAGAAACGTGGAATCGCCCAGAACATTGCCGCACTAACGGGGCATAATGCGGTCAGAATAGCAGTCATGGGTTACGATTCAAGAAGACCGACGGCAACCGAGTTTGGACAGATGAAAGGATTGGTCCGTGAGTGCATGGAGGCAGGGGCATTTGGGCTCTCGACCGGCCTTGCATATCCACCGGGGGCATTTGCCGACGACGAAGAGATCATTGAACTAAGCAAGATCGTGGGAGAGTACGGCGGCATTTACTCATCGCATCTGAGGGGGACCGACGGAGATGTCCTCGCAGGCGTTGAGGAGGCCATACGGATAGGAGAGAAAGCAGGATTGCCGGTTCACATGGGGCACCTATGCGGTTTTTTCGGAAACTTCGAAGAGACCGAACGTTCTCTCCGAATGGTAAGACGAGCTAGAAGTCGAGGAATGGATGTAACCTGTGACCTCTATCCGTACCTTGCAGGTGCAAACCCACTCACGGCATTTCTTCCACAGTCAGTGTTCACACGTGATTGGAGGGATTTCGTCAAGGAAATTCGAGATCCCATCGGAAGAACGAGGCTCGCCGATGAGGTGCGCAGATCTAGCGTAGCGTCGTTTTGGCTTACGCGCACAGAGACGCTCAAAGCGATAAAACTCTATGACTGTCGCGAGAACCGCGAGTTCAAGGGGAAATCACTCTGGGAGATTGCACAACTTAAGAGGATGAATCCAATCGAGTCGGTTCTTGAAGTGCTCGTCGATGAAGGTTCAGAGATGTACAACACAGGTGTGATTGTTCAGTGGATGGGCGAGAAGGACAACCTCGCCGTTTTCAAGGAGCCTTTCCATATGGTAGGGTCGGACGGAATCGCCCTCGCCCCGTACGGAGAGCTTGCATCGTTCAAGTTTCATCCCCGGGCGTACGGAACCTTCCCCAGAGTACTTGGAAAATATGTGAGAGAATTGGGAGTCTTAACGCTCGAAGAGGCGGTGCGAAAGATGACATCTTTTCCTGCGCAACGTCTCAGCCTCAAGGATCGAGGCATCATCAGAGAGGGAATGTGGGCAGACCTAGCCATCTTCAACCACGAGCGTATACTTGACAGGAGCACCTACGAGCAGCCAAATCTCTACCCAGAGGGGATGGAGTACGTGATCATGAACGGCGAAATTGTGATCGAGAACGGACAACACACCGGTCGCTTACCCGGAAAGGTTCTGCGACACGCAAGGCGACAAGCATGATTGTTGCAAGCGCCGAAAGCGTGATATTTCGTCTCGTTTCGGTGTGTTCTTGATTACTGTAGCTTGCGTTTGCACCCATGGAAAGAGATCGGTCATGACTTGAGCGCCTCCGATCGTGCCTGTTTACACATGTCGACGTACGCATCAACCTTGTCTCCGACAATGGCGTTCACCCCCGCCTGGAATCGTCCTTCAATGCCCCGCGTTCTAACAGTCAAACCCCTTGCGATTCCGAGCTCTCTGGCAATTCTACAACCCGAAATAGAAAGTGCTGTGGTGCGAAGAATCTGAAGGAGAAGGCCGCTCATGAGTGTCGTCGACCCTCCGCTAGCTCCAGAGATGGGAGCACCACAGTTCTCACAGAATGCTATGTCCAGCGCACCGATTCCGGTAGATTGAGAAGAAATCCTCATATGCGTATCGCCCCCACGTCATGTGAAATTCAGTTCCAATTCACTCGCTCTGATCTGGACAAGAGGATCGATCTCGATGATATCTGCCTTGGTCGGTGAGGAATGAAGACACGTGGAAATCCCTGTCCATAATCTCGGCGGAAAAATGCGCCAGATCATGACCGATAGAGAGCGGTCCTATCATGGAAAGTTCTCATCCAAGCTGAAGCAGGTCTTCAGATCAGTCGGATCAGTTGAGAGGGCAGCGTCAAACCTCCGAGAGGCCGTTGGACTGGCTTGGGGGACCCTGAGCAAGCCGGCGGAGCAGCACGGTGCCCGACTCTCCGAACAGGTCCTCGAGGCCTGCAGGTCCCTCTCTGCTCGCAGACCTGAACCCTCGTACGATGAGTTGAGGAAGTTCCAGGAGGAGTCGATTCAAACCGTTCGAGCGATCGTGAAAGTATACAACAAGTATGTTCCAAGCATAATTCGGACCGTCAAATCCGAGTCCTCAACCCTTGAAGACTCCATTGCCACGCTCAGCCAGAATATCACAGAGCTTGGTCAAGCCCTAGATAGCTCAAAATTGAAAGAACTACAGCTCATAGCAGAGGATGCCGATCAACTCATAGGAACTGCTCAAGAACTAAGTCTCAAGACGGATGAGATTCAGCAAACAAAGGAAGCCATAAAGAGGCTTCAGGATCGCGAGTCGGCACTCCAAGACAATCTCTCTGCGCTTGGTCGTGATCGCGCCCTCAAGGAACTGGATCAAATTGAACAGCAAGCTCGACAGAAGGAAGCAGAAATCCTTGCACTGCTTGAACCTTTGCTGAAGCCCCTGCGAAAAATAGACCGAGCTGACGACAAGGCGCTCGAGAGATCGAGCAAGGTAATTGTCAACAAGATTGTTGAGAATCCACTTGCGAGCGTGCTAGAGACTCCGGCCGGCGAGATGCACCAGCTGCTCATCTCCGTCTACGAGCTGCTTGAGAGCGACGAGCTGCTCCTTGATCAGAGAAGAAAGCGGAGAGCCTACGAAGCCATACAGATACTCCAAGCAGGAGCCTTAGACCGATTTAGAGAGGATCATGGAGTTTTGGAAGCAAACCGACGGGAAGCATTGAGGCAACTCAAGGGTTCCGGTCTATACGACAAGTGGCTTTCAGTTCGAAGGCAATTCGATGATCTTCGCATAGAAATCAATGAGCGCCAAGGCCGGATCACGGAATTGGAATTGCAGGAAGCACGGCTGCGAATATCCGTTCTAGCCGGCAAGGAGCGAATAGAGTCTGCTCTCCAGGAAGTTCTGGGCGAGCAGGTATCCATACTCCTATGATTTCGAGGATAAAGTGTGTCGCACAGATCCAATGGAGCTTAGTGACAAGCACTATCCGCTGACGAGTGAACGTGCAAGCAAAAAGATGTTGCTCTTGTGTTCCAGAATCCGTCTCTTCGAGTAGGCCCACCAGCTCTTGCCAAACGGAATGTACTCACTTACTCGGTACCCTCTTTGGACAAGTTCCAGTTTCTTCTTGTCTCTGATGCCCATTAGCATCTCGAACTCGAAATCTGCATGATGGACATTGCTCAGGCGTATCGCTTCCTCGATTACTTTCTCGTCATGAGTTGCAATGGCAAACCCTCTCCCTCGTTCAAATATTGACCGCATGAGCTTTGAGAAGTTCTCATCAATCTGCTTCCTCCGCTTGTAGACTATCTCGGGGCTCTCGTTGTAGGCGCCCTTGCATAGTCTAATCGCACCACCAAGATCGAGAATGCGGTTCACATCTTCCTCACTTCTCTTCAGGTAGGCCTGCATAGCGATTCCGATATTGTCGCATCTCTTGCGGAATTCGAGGTAGGAATCGACTATCTGCGCAGTGAAAGGTGAACCTTCCATGTCGACCCAGACGAAGGTTCCAAGCGACTTGGCTTTGTTCTGAATCTTGGCGAGATTGTCCCTGAACAGGGAAGGGTCAATAGAAAGGCCCAGCTGAGTCGGTTTCACGGAAATGCAGCCCTCGATTTGACGTGACTTGAGTTCATCGAGGATTTCGAGGTATTCTGTGGTGGCAGCGGTCGTCTCTTCTCGGGAAGTCGTCTCCTCTCCAAGCAGGTTGAGTATTCCTCGCACCCTACGGGTGTTGGATTGTTGAACGCGGGCGAAGGCGTCCTCAGATGTCTCCCCTGCAATCCAATGTTTCGCAATGCGAAGAAGAAGACCTGTCCACAGACTCGCCAATCTGCTCACCGTCCATGGAGGCGAGCCATATCGTATTAAACGGTATTAGTGAGCGGATTCGTTGGGTTCCAACGGTCTAATAGTCGGAGTCTGAGAGTCTGCCTCCGAATCGGCACTGTAGGCTGTGGTGAAATCGATGCCCGACATGTCTTCAC
>CAZRNA010000013.1:26627-28228 GCA_964601325.1 uncultured Candidatus Bathyarchaeia archaeon | reverse complement strand
AATAGTCTTGGGCGGCTCGAATGACCTGGGGTGGGGACTCGCTCCAAGACAGATACTACAGAACCTCAGTACAATGTACAAGCTTTCACGTGAGCACCAAATAACGCCGATCGCGTGCACCGTGCCATCAATACTCGGATACGACGAAGGAATCCCTACACGGATCCTATTGAACACGCTATTGCAGGAACATTGTCGAGAAATCGGGATACGATGTGTTGACCTTTTCCGCGCAACGCGCGACAAGGACACGAAAAGGCTTGCTTCACAGTACTCGAGTGATGGGCTCCACTTAAATTCCGAAGGTTACAGAAAGATGGGCGCCGCTATCTACAAAGAGGGTCTGTGCCCTGTCCTACACGCAATACTCAAGCGCGGCGTCTAAGTGGTGACACCTGAACGTCCGTGCAAGGCTATCGCGTGGCCCTTGAGTGTTCTTCTACGTCACGTTTGTGTCGCTAGCATGGCTGACGTTTGTCGTCGTCTAGCGTTTGCACCCGATTGCGTCACCGAACTTAGTTCTCGGCAACGATGCTTTCTTCTTCATTAGGCGGTCGTATTCGGTGTCCTCTAGGACGGCGACGCATCGACCTATGCTTGACTCGCCGTCCACGAATCGCCACGGGAAGAACCCAATCGTTGTGCGTTGGTTGAGAAGGAGGTCAATGTCTCCTCCGATGCACTCAGCGTGGATTATTGTGTGGGGGAACATCTCGATGTGCATGAGCTGGTACTTGTCGTCGGAGAAGACCTCTTTCAATGCTTTGCCATACTTCTTTTGGAAGTGAGCGTCGGCTTCTCTTGCTTGTCTAGGCATCCAGTCGCGGATGATCGTGTTCATTGGGTGGTCGGCGCTACCGCAGTCGACGCCAATCCACTTGATCTTCTTTCTCTTGGCCCACTCTGCGAATTCTCTGTCTGGGCCAGGATGCTTGACCATGTATCGGATTTCGTCGGCGGTTGGTTGGTCCCAGCCGTATTTGTGGTAGCCGGTGTGGATGATCAGTATGTCGCCTTCTTTGGTCTCAACTCTGTCCTCTATCATCTTCGAAGTATAGACATCATAATCGCCTGCTGCGTCTGATAGGTCTACTACCGCTCCTGGTCCGACTAGGAAATCCATCGTCAAGCTCGCGATGTCCTTTCCTGGGGTGTAGAAGTGTATCTCTCCGTCAAGGTGAGTACCGACGTGGTTGGAGTGTGTTAGAATCTGGCCATTCGCTCCATTTGGAGCAAGTCGCTTGAAGTATTTCACTTGAAGTGGCTCGTATGTTGGCCACGGTGGCGTTGCTATTCCGATCGGAACCGTCAGATCGACGAATTTCATTACAAAGACCTTCCATGCCTCATGAGGCGGGGTCAAACGTTCAGGTAACGAGATATATGCCTTACCGAGCGAATCCTTCGAAGCGAGTCGTCTAGTCTTTCTCCATCTTTCGCAACGCATCCTGAATATCGGAAATTCCTAGACCTACGCCGGCGATCCCGTCTTTTCTCACAATCGCCGCGCCGTCTCTGAACCCTACCAAAGTCGGGACTATATCGACTTTGAATGTCTCCCACAATGGGTTGTCTTGGTCGCTGATGTCGACGAGGGCTCC
>CAZRNA010000013.1:0-26527 GCA_964601325.1 uncultured Candidatus Bathyarchaeia archaeon | reverse complement strand
CTTTGAATGTCTCCCACAATGGGTTGTCTTGGTCGCTGATGTCGACGAGGGCTCCGTCAGGGTTGGTCCTCTTCATCATTGCACTTTCGAAGGTCGTGAGAAAGGCTCTGCAGAACGGGCACCAACTGGCATAGAACACGGCTAGGACATCACGTGAGTCAATGAGCTTAGCTCCCGAAAAGTCATCAGGCTTCAAGGAGAGCATATGTCATCCACGCTCGCGCTAATACGCGCCAAACACACCAGTAAAAAAGGTATCGAGCGGCCGGCGGACTGAGTATGTTCTGCCAAATGACTCCGAAGCGAGTTCGATACCGATGATCAGAGAATGCGTGGACTCCTGCTAACTGAATCTCCAATCGCGACAGCAGAACAGGAGTCTCCTTCAATTGGTGATGTTTCCCCCTGAGTGCGCGTTAACGGTCCGCGGATGTTTTGGCAGAAGAACCGCGAGTGCGATTGCACACGAAACGTAGACAACCGCCGACAATTCGTATGGCGTTCTCGGATCAACCAGTTCAGCGATTATTCCTCCGAACGCCGAAGCGGCCATGAAAGCAATTGCACAGATCATCTCGTAGAACCCCATCGCAGCCCCACGGAACTCCGGTTCAATATCATCTGCAATAATCGCCACATTGACTGGGAAGATGCTGCCTATCGAAAGACCCGTCAAAAGGGCGCCGACAACAATGAGCAAGAGACTCGGAGCGCTCCCAATCGTCACGAATCCTACACATCCCACGAGCAGAGCGGTCAGGGCTACACGTCTCCTCCCTGACCTATCCGATGCAGTTCCAGCAGATGCAGCGCCGAGTATTCTTCCAACCCAGAATATCGACAAAGCACTCCCGATCCAGAAGATGGGGACTCCAAGGCCGGCAGCGTAGACTGAGAGTAACGCCATGACGGTTGCCAGTCCGAATGTGTAGGATGCTCCAAGGACGTTTCCGGCTACCAGACCGCGAGACGAGAGTTTCCGCGCCAGTCCACCGCGTGGCCGTGTCCCCCCGTGATACGTGCGTTTCGGAGTTTCGACAAACGAAACCGCGAGTATCGAAACGGCAGCGAATGCAAAGTAGGTCGAGAAGGCTAGAGTGAATCCGAAGAAACCTGTCATGACTCCTGCTGAAAATGAGCCGATGGCAAAACCGAGTGCGTAGACAGTTGTGACGAACCCAATGCCTCTGCCGATCCGCTCAGTATCCGCAGTCTCTGTTGCAAGAGCCTCCATTGGTGGCCAGAAGCACGCCCACGCGAGTCCTTCCAATCCCCTGATCACGATCACTTCAGTGACGCTAGTAGCCCGCAGGAACCACAGGGCCGCCAATGCGCTCAAGGCGCAACTCATTGCCAGAACGGGTTTTCTCCCAATTCTATCAGAGACGCGCCCGGTCAGAAATGCCGACGATGTAAAGACAATTCCCCACGCGGCCCCCATCAGTCCGATCTCCAGCCAGCTCGCTCCCATTTTTGACGCGAACAGGGGTGAAATGGGCACGCCAAGACCGATGGCGAACATGAGCAGGAATGTCAGCACATACTGACCTGTTGGGCGTGTCATCACGAATGCCCTCTGAGCCGAGCAACAGGAGTTGGGCGATTTGGGGTAAATGGCTTCTCCTGCGTCGTTCGAATCATCGCCACTCCGGTAGTTTCACTTGCCTCACCAGTCTGTCATGTCATTCTCCGGTTCTTATCGCACGGTCTACCGTACGCTCTGCCAGTCAATTTGACAGGTGAATCACATGGTCCTTCGCGGGATCGCGCGCATAATACTCGGGACGCGCTCAGACAGAAGTCGCACAGGCGTTCTCTACATTCCTGCTGACGTTGTGAAAGATTCGCTGTTCCCCTTCTCAGCCAACGAGGAAGTAGTCGTCCGAATAGATGGGGAGAGACTGGTTGTTGAGAGGAGTTCGGGTTGAGCGAGTACAAGGAACAGTACACGTTCGGAATGGATTTCGGAACCAGTGATTTCAAGTTCGGGCCGATAACTTGCGGCGACGCCCCCAAGATACTACGAAACAGAGGGTACTTCCCGGATCGAGATTCCATCATGATGCGGGCACTGAACCAGGCGCCAGAAATCGTCGTCGGGGACGACGTTCCTCTCTACCTGCAATCCTCAGAAGACCTGTCCTCGCGGCTCGTCTATCCTATGCGAAACGGCGTTATAGATCGGGGAGACAACAGATCCTGGAGAGTTGTCAACGAGATCTCCCGTTTCGGCCTCGACATGTTTCGACCTAAACCAGAGCATGGCTTCGAAGGTTTCTATGTGGTGGCATCGCTTTCCAGTGTCTCGCCGCGATACATGTACGAGAGTCTCTTCGAGACCATGACCGCAGCTGCCAAGGATGGACTTGTCAAAGCCGCCACTGTAATCTCTCAACCATTTGCAGTTGCAATAGGTCACGGAGTTACGACCTGTGTCGTCGTTGAGTCAGGGCACGGAAATACGCAGGTGTGTCCCATTAGCAGTTACCCGATACGTAGCGCGCTCGTCGCCGTGAACCGAGGAGGCGGAGAGGCAAATTCCATCACGGCTGAGATTCTCAAAGACCTTGGGTACGGAGATCTCGCTCGTGAGGAAGCGTTCGTCCGTCGTGTAAAAGAGGATTTGGGTCTCCTTCCGATGAATCTAGAACGCGCGGTCAAGGCTGCGAAAGACAGCCCCGCGAAGTTCAGGGCAAGATTCAAGGTGCCAGGAACCAGAGTTGAAGTTGATTTCGCTGAGAAATCATGGCAAAGATTCCTGATCGGGGAATATGTCTTCAACCCTCAGAATGAGCTGTTTCAGAGTTACGTGACCCGTGGAATGCCCAGGCCCAAAGATGTCAAGATAGGTGATGCCGTTTTCGAAGGCATGATCGACTTTGGAGAAGCAATAGTACGGTCTGTGGAAAGATGCCCGGTCGAGCTTCAGCCCCTACTGTACAAGGAGATTCTGCTCTCCGGCGGAAACTTCAGCTGGCAGTCTCCCGAGAAACTCCGAGACTTCGCAACGGATGCTCCTACAAAGATGAAGGCGCTGTTGAAAGAGAAGGGAATCAAAGGAGTGTCCGTCAAGATGACGAAGAACCCGCAACACTCGGTCTGGCATGGGTGCATCATCTACGGCTATGCGGTTCCAGAAAACTATGGATGGAATTGGGAGCGCATGGAGGGATGGCTCCCTGGCGCAGCCTAACCTAGTCAACATAAGGCAAAGGATTCGTCAACGTTTCACAAGTGCCGGCCTTGTGGAATCTCCCATCGTAGACAATGGCCCGAGCCCGGATATATTCTTCCAAGGCGAGGATACGAGTGTTCGTGTGGTCATTCTAGACGAATCAGGCTGGGGAAATCGGCAAGCCTTCCTGAATTCTATAATGAAGGCAACAGCTCTTGCTGGAAAGTCGAGCAGGACATACCTTGCTCTTCCCAAAAGTGCCGCTTCTCTCACTGACGCGAGACTCTTTCATGAGCGAGGCATCGGTCTCTTCACCTACGACCATAGAAACGTCGAGGAGGCCCTACCCGCACGCTATTTCGAGATGGAGAGCGTAGCGGTTCCCCAAACCAGTGAAGCAGTGGATCATCGGCTCGAAAGCGAGATCCGAGAACTTCGCGCCCAGATCGACACCCTCGAACGAACTGTCCAAAGTCTGAGTGAGGAACTCATGTCTCTGAAGCGTATGCCCTCTGCTCCAGAGCCAGTCGAGAGCTTTCCTTCGACACGCACCCTAGCCCCGATTACTGCGGCGGAGAGTCTGCCGACTTTCTTCGCAGGGAACCCATGGCTGGAGGTCCTCTCTAGGCGAGGAAGGGAGGAAGCAAGGATTGCTCGCTGAGAGTTCAGGAAGCTTTGTTCGGGTTCCCATTCGGTCAATTCAGGTTGTCATTGACTTGGAGGATCCATTAGCGCCTGAGCTGACATTGGACGATTTTGTCAGAACTTACGGTGTGCCCCCAGCGTCGCCAAGATATCGGGTCCTTAGCGTGGAGGTTCTGACTTGCCCTGAGGATCAGCTACCAATACTAGCGTCTGAGTGTGGGCACTGCACAAGGTTCGTGAGGAGAATGGACGATGTCGCTTATTTCAGAAGAGAAAATCCGTCCGATTCAATCATCCATTGAACATTGGGCCCTCGGAAAGCTGGTGAGCCGAGCGAGTCTCAGCCGTCTAGGTTTCTATGACTTCGCACTTGACTCGTTTTAGAACTTCTGCGGCTTGGTCAGCATTCAGCTTTATCGTGTAAAGCTTGCTCGGTGTTCTCAGTTTCAACTTGACGATGTCTTCCAGGCGTTTGACTCTGCACTCTTCTGCTCGCTCCGAAATGCGAACAAATTCTTCAATGTCGCTGATCTGCGCAGGCATGATCCTCAGCTCTCGATCAGATTCAAGCTAGCCTTGCCGGGGTTCATATAAAGTATGTGAGACCCGCTGAGCTGCGGGCAATTCAACCTCCGTGCGCGACAGGCAGGAACACAACTTCATCCCCATCTCTTAGCGTGGAGTCGATTCCATTCAGGGCTCCGATCTCTGTTCCTGAAACTAGGATCAATGCATTCGTTCTAGGGTCTTTCGTGTCTGCATCTATCAGATATGTCTCAAATTCGGTGCGTGCGATCACGCTGACTAGCTTGTTCACAAGCTGCCGTACGGAGGTTGAACTCTCGAAGTCAAGCTCGAGCCTTTCTGTCTTTGCAGCGGTCTTCAGAACTCCGTAGAGCTTAACGTGAACTCGCAACGTCCGGCCTTCTCATGGCAGTTTCGCTAGTTGAAGATAAACGTCTCCTCCTCGTAGCGTCTGCCTCCGATGATAGCCCCGGAAGGCTTGCGAGTTGTTCCTCTAATTCTTAGGTTCGAAATCAGTCTTTGGTTTAGGTTCGTGAGCGGTGTGTTTCGGTCTGTCAGTGTGGTCAGAGGCACGTTTACCCCCAATGGCCGGGCGGGAATAATGTGCCTCGTCACTTTGTGTGGCAAGAGTCGCCCCGTTAGTCCTGCTCTTCGCACCGATTCTTTGTCTATCCTCGGCAGCGTCATCACGGCCTTTGTCTTCTTGTCGACAAGATTTGTGAGTGCGTCGCTCTCGGTCTCGAACTTGACTGTGAGGCCGAGTTTTCGGAGGCATTGTTCCGCGGTCTTGAGGGTCGCAAATACTCGCATGTCATCACTCTCGAGTTTGAGACACTCACGGTGCGCAAACAACACTGCGAGTACAGGATTCTCTCTAATGTTCGAAATGTCAAATGGGAATGTTTCGAATCTGAGACCTGACGCCGAGAGGGCGAGCTTGATCTCGTCGGAGCTTATTGTGCCCGAGATTGATCTGTACCAAGTGCCGAGTTTGATACTGGGATTCAGATAATCGACCGCACATACTGGTATGCAAGCGCAATTGAGCTCCCTTAGTGCGACCACACGGTGCATTCCATCGAGGACAACGCATGAATCAGTGTCGACAACTACGGGATCCCTCACTACTTCATCGTGCAGGAATTCGCGCTTTAGTTCGGCCACTCGGCCAGGAATAGTCTCTTCGTGAAGAAGAAGATTGTTCGATGACGACAAATAGATGTGAAGATCGAGTTTCTCGCACTCGATCACGAATTCAGACGAGTGTTGCTCTGTGGCTCCGGCCAACGCTTGGAACCCGTACCTTGCAGTTGTGCCCTCCAAGCAATTCAACAAGAATCAGAAAGGGGGTAGAAACGGGCACAGCTGATCAAACGACTCAGACAGTGCCCCAGCGGAGTCAGACAGTCGGGAAGTCACTTGACGAACTTGACCATCTTGGTTCCACAGGTTGGACAGATAGCACGTATCATGTTGCGTCCTTTTGCCGTTTTCTCTTTTGTCACGGTATCATCGGCGACTGTCTTCTTCTCCTTGCACTTCACACAAAACATCTCTACCATAAGCATGCGCCTCCCTTCAATACGTTTGGAGTTTACCCCATTCTATCCCCATAAAAGTCTTTGCAAACTGGGTAGTTGCGCCCAGATGGGGGATGTCCCCACATTCCCTTTTGTCACTTTGCTTCTTTAGTGATGGTTACAAAGTGCGAACAAATTGACATCGAGACATTCGTTTTCTGGGGGTCCACACCTGCAGATTGTCAAATGCCTGCTTTCATTTTCAGAGTTCGTTTCGCGTGACAAGAGCTGGAACCTCCTTGCCAAGACAATGGCAGCTTGCATCGATGTTGGCATCGACTCTGTGGACCTGAGAGGAATTGTTGCTGATCGAGGAACGTGATCTAGGCTTGGTCGAATGTTCCGCCGGTCTCAACAACGAACGGTGTGCTGGTCTCTGAGACATATATTGAATAGTCACACACGAGATTTTGGAGATCAGAACAATCTTCGCGCCAAAATCATTCATAGATTATAGAAGCGCGAGGGATTGCACTTTGTCGGTCGAGTGATCAGTCAAGTAATAGTCTAGGCTGCGGCGGGCGTGCTTTCCTGTTCTGCTTGTTCTTCTTCCTCTTCACCGAGATCCAGTTGAGCTTCTGGACTCATCTGCATCATGGTTATTCTATGAGCATCTGTCACTTTGAGACGCGTGACGTACCCCGCTATTCGGTTTCTCAGTTTCTTTGACGGTGCTTTCATGACTTCATTGACTGCTGCTTTGTTTGCCTCATACTCGTTCGTGAACTTCTCAGGGAATCTCTCGATCAGTTCCCTAGCTGCACGCTTGACCGTTTCCGTGCGTACTTTTCCCAAGTTGTTGTCTCCGATTCAGCGCGAGGGCTTGCAATAATGTCTCTAGCCTAAAAACCTAGAGTTCATTTCCTCGCCACGAATGATGCGTCATGGTTGCCAAGAACATGGCGGAATCTTGAGAATGTGGGCCCGAATGCGAGGTCGCTTTGAGGTTCCGATGCCGGAACCGGTTCAGAGGCCATGAGTGGCTCGGAAGTAAGTTGTGAGCAAGGCGCAAGAGGTTCACATTTCCACCTCTTTTTTCTCATGTGCTGAGGTGCTGATTGACATGGCGCAGTAGATGAGAAGAGCTCAAAAGTGGCTCCTAGTCGCCGCAGAAGGCGCTAATCATGCTCATACTGTCCAGAAGTGGCAAACCTTAATAGAATCTGCAATTCCAAACCTTTTTCTGGTTGTTTTGTTGCGAAACGGTGAACTTTCTACGGCGGCCGTTCGGAGACTCATCGAGAAAGCCGGTGCTGAACGGGTGGGGGACGATGCGGTTGAAGAAATGCGCCGCATCTTGGAGGAGTACGCCATGCGCATCAGCAAAGAGGCTACGACGCTCGCCACTCATGCAGGCCGCAAGACTGTCAAAGCCGAGGATATCCAACTCGTTATCAAGCGGGTCCAGCAGCTCTAGCCTCGTCGAGATCGATCACTGTTTATCTGTGAAAACGCGGTTTCTCACTGGATGTCATGAATCGGCTGCTTCTTGCGCACCTCAGGACAGAAAACAATCATGATGGGCCCGGGGCGATTTGAACGCCCGACCAACCGGTTATGAGCTTCGACAACTTCGCCCCTGTCGAGAGTGTTACGGTCGCTCCAACCTGGCTGAGCTTCCCGGGATTCCATGTCCTTACGGGCCCGGGCCCATTCCTAGACCGACATTCGCATGTATTTAGCTGTGTAGTCCGCAGCTTTGGCATGTCTATGCCTTGAACCTTTGAAACGCGATTCTGAGCGAGTCCCCCGTCCACTCGAAGACCGGAATGTTCCTTCTAACTCGCTTGAACTTCTCAGCAAGGGCTTGAGCGAGTATCGGCAACGCGATAGTGGAATCCACGTGGCAAGTAGTCATCTGTGCCCTCGGACTGTACTTGCCCCAGCTTTTCGCCTCTTCAAGGGTTGCACCGCTAAGGCCGCCCCAATGTGCCGCGTCTGTGGTCACTTGGATGGCGTAGTCATGTGTTCGATCGTGTCTGGTTGCGTAACCCGCTACAACCGCAGACTGCTGTATGAAATTCTTCGGAACTCCGCCCCCAAAGATCACTACCCCACTCCGCGAGGATTTCTCAGTGATCAAAGCGCTCTCATGAACGTCTTTCATGTGATCGACGATGATTCTCCTTCCTCGTCTCCTATTCGCGAACATCATCGCAAATCCCAAGGAGCTGTCAGAGAGGGCAGGGAGAAAAATCGGGACGCCCGATTCCTCTGCGGCGATTGAGATGCTGTCTTTGTCCCGTGCTCTCTCAGATAGCCATGCACCGAGCTTCTCAGTGATCTGGCGAGAGGAGTATGGGTAGTTGTCTCGAAGCAGAGAGCAGAACTCTTTCTCAATCTCGATATCGAGTCGGTAGAATCTTTTCTCGTCGGCGTACACGTCGTACATCCTGTCGACTCTGTATTTCCTGAGTTGGACATCATCGACTTTGTCGGTTCCTTTGAAGTGCTTTCCCCCAATCGCCTCGTAGGCGTCATGGTAGATCGTTGCACCGGTTGTTACTAGCGCGTCAATCATCCGTCTTCTGATCAACTGTACGATGATCTTCCGCATGCCTGCCGGCACCATGGCCCCCGCGATTCCCATCCAGATGACGATCTGTCGTTTCTTCAGCATCCGAGTCCAAATCTCGAAGGCCTCACCGAGTCTTCTCCCTTGGAAGGCAGTGGAAGCCATTTCGGAAATCATTTGATCTGTTGTCTTGCCGGCAGAGGTTTCGAACAGTCTCGTGGGATGACGAAGTAGATGTTGGCGACTCATCGACACTCGCTGTACTATGCTTTATCGCATATATCATTAAAATGCTGCGTTGTCATTGAGTTCGTCTATGATTGGGAAGTTTCTGCAATCCTCTCGGGCTGCGATGTCAGCAATAGCCCGATTGTGCTTGTCTTTCGAGTGCCACAAGGGAGAGTTTGTTCGCGGGAGCTTGGTTGTCGCTTTGCTCATGCGGTCTTGGCATGTGTCTTGAAGTCAAGCTCGTATGCCCTCCATGCCGAATGGTGTGAGGTGCCCCGCATTTTCGGTACTCTGAAGTAGCGTGTGAGGCCTGAGGGTTCCTCTTGGACTTTCATCTCAAAGACTCCGTCCGCACTCTCTTGCACTGCTGCTAATATCGCTGTGGGGAAGGCTTGTCTGTTGAGCGTTACGATGGAATCGAACTTGACGATCCTTGTCTTGGCTCGTAGCGTTCGAAACAGCTCTAAGGATGAGGCCAGTCCCCTCTTGCGAATTAGAGTATCAAGCGAATCGAGGAGGAAGAGGCCTTGGATTCTATTCTCTAGGGCTTTCGACACTGCGATGCTCAATTCTGAGAGGTTGTTCGGATCAGCGCTCAACTCTTCGTTACTTGTCATGCCGATCTGGGGAGAATAGCAGTCGATTATGATAAGATCGTGCAATCTCTCGGGCCTAGCAAGCGGTCCAACTAGAGGCCCGAGGTTTCCCATCTCGGTCAGTGAAGCGCGTATCTCTTCTGGAGATTGTTCCAAAGTCAGATACACTACACGCCGCTTCTGCCTGAGGCACTTTGCAACGAACTCTAGGCATAGCTCTCTTTTCGCGGTGCCCGGGTCACCCATGATAAGAAGCATCACTGGTGAGGGGATCCCAGATGGTACGATGTGGTCGATGATCTCGATTCCTGTCAATTCCCTCGTGACTTCTTCGAGGGGTTCTTGTTCTTGTTGTGCAGTTGTCTCTTTCAACTCGTCGGAGATTTCTCGTTGCAGAGTAACATCTCGGTCAGGGTCCAATGAGTAGATCTTCCGTTCTCGTAGCAAACCTATCTCGACGAGTTCCGTAAGATCAATTTCGATTTCGTCAGGTTTTCTTCCAACTCTTGCAGCAAGGCCTTCTAGGCTGTCGGCGGTTCTCGGATTGCTGTGGAAGAATGTGAGTAGCTCCGCTCTAGTATCTGATCCCAGCAATTTCCCTAGGGCGCCTTTCTTTGATGGGGGCACCTGTGAACCCTACGATCTCCTTCTAGTGAGCCTGTTCGCGGCTGTCTTGTCGCGATGTCCCTTATGATTGCCTACTATTTCTATTGGTAGGTCGGAAAGCTTGTGGCGGCTATGATAAGAGAATTTCAAGCCCATGCGCCTGCAGATATGCCCGCACATTCTCCCGAAGCGTGTCTGCCAGGGCTTGTTCGAGTGAACGAACACAAGAGACCGGTAGGCTTTGTTCTTGGCAAGGTAGGTTCGGATAGCTTCCGCCATTGCCTTGATGGTTTCGACATCTGGCTCGTCTGGGAACTCAGTGTGCATGAAAGGGAAAGTATCCTCTAACTCTGAAGGTACGATCCCGTATGGCGGGCAATACAGGCAGACATGTACTTTGTTATTAGAATCTACGAGTTGCATGCGTGTGCTTGTCCCATCCTTTGAGCCTTGCCTGGTCGCAGGCATCAGTAGCATTGTCGTTGCTGTCTTGGGGCGTTCATAATCTCGGAGTAACCTCTCAAGGTACGCGACGTATTCCGGTCTTTGAAGACTCGTTGAGTCGAAGAAGAAGACCCCTTTTCGTTTCGTTGAAGGTGCAGCGCATGCCACATGAGACTTGTGCTCTCCGATCTTGCGAAGACCTTCCAGTAGGCTCGGGTGGCTCCTGCATCTCGCTTCGATGAGTTCCCAGAGTCTTCCCTCTGCGATGGCTTCCTTTATTGTCTCAATTTCTTGCACAGAGGCAGATAGATTGTGTTCAGCGAGGAATTGAGTTCTCTCGGTGAGAGAGCGTGATCTGACCTCTTCAGGCGTCGTCTTGTCGCATGTGCTGCATCCGCATGGGAAATACTCCATCTCTGTGAGATGTAGAGTGCCGGCGTTGGTCAGGTAGCGACCCCTACGCGCATAGAGTATGTATGCGGCTGAATCGAACAAGTCGCACCCAAGTGCGACTGCAAATGCAAACATGAATGGGTGACCTGCGCCAAACAGGTGAAAAGGTGCACTTGACGGGACGTTCATCTTTGCAGCCAAGATCATGTCGGTCAAGTCTGCGAAGAGGTACTGTTCCATCACTTCGGTTGGGCTTCCAAGAGCGTATATGTCGAATTCTCGCTTGGCCATTTCACGGGCGCTATGAGCAACCAGATCGGGGAACGTTCCTCCCTGTATCGGTCCCACCCAAGCTATGTCTCGTCTTGTGATTGCATTCTTCGCCTCATCTGCTCTTCTGACGGTTTCTATGACAGTCTCAGTCGCGCGAGCTTTGGAAGCTTTCGATCCTGTGGGCAAATCTAGGATAACGCCGATGTCGGTCTGAATGGACTCTTGGTACCGAATGACCTCCAGGGGGCTGATCTCGACTTCCCCGTAGCGAAGAATCTGGTAAGCTCCCGAGTCTGTGGCTATGATACCGGGGAAGTCTAGGAAATCGTGTATGTTGGTGACTCCGGTGTTCCCGGCTCGTCTCGATATCAGATACGCATTCGTGATTAGGGCTTTGCATCCAAGTCTTTCGAACATCACACGTGGAGGGATCTCTTGAGCAAGTGGATTGACGACAGGAAAAAGTGCTGGAGTCTCAAGCTTCCCGCTCTTGGTTTCAAGGATCCCTATTCTACCTAGGACATCATGTCGGTTGATTTCGAAAGACAATGCAAATCATTCAACAGGATCCATTCTTATTTCGTGCCAACAAACCTGATTGATCGCATTTCCAGCTTGAGGCTTTGATTTCTCGACTTGCACTAGGCCCCTTTGGGGTGTTCCTTCATGAACTCTTCGTAGACTTTCTGAACCCTTTCCGCGGCCGGGCCTGACCCTTCGATCATGCCTTTCTCGCCCAGTCGAATCTTGTCCATGACCACAATCACGCCTGCTCCTTCTACTACTCTGACCATTCTTGGAAAGACTCGCTCAAGTCTGTCGGCGAGTGCCTGCAAAGCGAACGGTCTCTCAACACTATACATCTGTGCGATGGAGCGTCCGGTGATGAATAGCCTATGGACAGTCTTCCCTGATTCGTCGGTGCAATCTGAAATGCACACAGTGAGGGTGTCCGTATCCACTCCGGAGAGAATACCCGTGTATCTCTTGCCGCCATTGGTTTCGACAACAATCGGTTTCTGAAGGAGAAGCGCGAGCTCCTCGGAGAACTTTCTGTCCGCAGCCGAAGACAAACTGATCACCCCAGATACTTACACGACGGCGTTAAAAGTCTGTGCCGATCTGCTTCTGATATTCGCTTGCTCTCACCGGTTCAGATCTGCCTTGCCGCTTGGAGCGAAGGATCGTGCGCGCCTCTTCGAGATCGCTCGTCACCCAAACAACCTCCGTCTTCATGAGGTTCATCTTGGTTCCGCAATAGGGGCATTGCCTGGTTTTCCTTCCCTGCCGTGCAAGTAGGAGCCCTCGACATTTCGGGCACACTACCACAAGGTAGGTCTTCTTCAATTCCGACCCTCACTCGAGGTAACGGGCCAGGATCCCTTTGCGTTTCAAACTCAACAGCCAGTCCACCTTTGGTTGCCTCTGAATTTGCTTCTTGTGCACGTCCTTCATGATCAGCTGGATCACGCCGCTAGGCGTCTTATCTGTAGTGTCGATCTCGAGGATCTTACTCCACCCATAGTTCTCCACTGCGTCCCATAAGCAGATGTCAAGGATCTCGGCCTGTAGGTTCTCGCCGATCTTGGATTTCGACCATAGTTTGCGTTCGAGTCGTCGTTCCAAGACGATCGGATCACAGCGTAGGACGATTGCTCTGACAAGTCTGGGCAAAGGACCGGTTTCTAGAGCGATGTGGCTATCAATGACCAAACCATGGTCAGTTCGTGCGGCCTGCTCGTACAGCTTATTGCGGAGTCTTTCGAGGGAGACTGTGCGTGTCTTCCTCTTCTCGTCGTATGTGTAGTCGATCTCTTTGCGTTTAAGCAAGGTCTTGGGATCGATGTAGCGGGCTCGGAGCTGTGTCGCAAGTAGACGACTAATGGTCGTTTTTCCTGTGCCTGGTGTGCCTGTTATGAGAATTGCAGTTCCTTTCGTGAGTTCTGGCAACCAGTTCACGTTTGTGCTAGCTTGGTGCTCCGGGCGGGATTTTCATGACCTGTTTTGTTTGATCATTTTGAACCCGCGTCGCTGGCTTTCCCCGACTAGTGTCGCGAGAGGCCAGCATACTCTCGGCGCCACGCACATGACCGGGCTATACTACCGGAGCACTGCCGGTCTACGAGGCTTGGCGGCCTTTCTTAAAGGCTTGCATCAGGCGTTTGTTCTGAGCGATCCACTGCCCCAGATCTTGACGAGTCACCGAGTTCGTCGTGCTAATACTCCGGCATTCCTCCGCCGGGACCCCCCTGCGGGGGTGGGGTTGGTGGAGGCTTTGCTGCAGCAATGACATCGTCGATTCTAAGGATCATCGAAGCGGCTTCTGTGGCAGATTTGATGGCTTGCTCCTTGACCTTGACGGGTTCGAGGACTCCGCTCTTCAGCATGTCTCTTGTCCCGCCTTTGAAGACATCGACGCCCTGCCATAGTCCATCCTTCTTTACATGAGCCGACCGCAAATCAACCATTATGTCAATTGGATCGAGTCCAGCATTCTCCGCCAGCGTTCTCGGGACAATCTCAATCGAATCAGCGAACGCTTCGATAGCCAGTTGTTCTCTTCCTCCCACCTTCTTGGCGTAATCTCTGACTCTCTTGGACAATTCCTCCTCGATCGCACCGCCCCCGGCCACGACCTTGTTCTTGGTAATTACATCTGCAACGACAGAAAGCGAGTCGTTCAGAGCTCGCTCGGCTTCGTCAACTAGCCTCTCCAATCCGGCTCGTATGAGTATCGCGACCGATCTTGGGTTCTTGCACCCTTCGACGAAGATCATCTTGTCATCACCGAGTTTACGTTCCTCCACGAGGCCCGCCGATCCGAGGTCGCTGTCCCTAAGGTCCTCAAGATTGGTGACTACTTTTCCTCCTGTTGCTCTAGCCAGCTTCTCCATGTCAGATTTCTTGATTCTTCTGGCGGCTAGGATTCCTTCCTTAGCGAGGAAGTGCTGAGTAGTATCGTCTATTCCCTTCTGGCACATTACCACGTTCGCTTTTGCCGCCTTTATCTTGTCCACCATGCCCTTCATCATCTTGGTCTCTTCGTCCAAGAACGTCTTCATCTGTGTTGGGTCGTTGATTCTGATCTCCGCGCTGATTTCAGTCTTCTCAATCTCCAGTGCGCTGTCTAGTAGCGCAATTCGGGCATTCTTCACGGACTTTGGCATGCCTGGGTGGACGACTTCTTTGTCGACTATGATTCCCTTGACCAGTTCGGTGTCGAGGAGGCTCTTTCCCTCCTTCTTGGTGAGTTGTATATTGTCGATGTCAGCAGTCCATTCTGTGCCTCGCTTCTCAGCCACTAGTCTGACAGCCTCGATAGAGATGTCTGCGAAGTGTTCTCTTGCTGCGCCCAGTCCTTTGCTGTGCATCGATGTCATGGCGACTTTCTTGAGAGCCACCTTATCATCCGGCTCAACGGGGAGAGATATCTCGTTGAGCACTTGCATGCCCTTCTCGGCACCCTTCTTGTATCCCGCAACTATGACCGTGGGATGAATCTCATCATCGAGGAGGGTCTCCGCACGTTTCAGCAGCTCTCCTGCGATGATTACTGCAGTGGTTGTGCCGTCGCCAACTTCATCATCTTGTGTCTTTGCGACTTCAACCATCATTTTTGCTGCAGGGTTTTGGACATCAATCTCATCCAGGACGGTTGCTCCGTCATTAGTGACGGTCACATCGCCTAGACTGTCAACGAGCATCTTGTCCATTCCCCTGGGACCAAGGGTGCTCTTCACAACCTCTGCGACTGTGCGTGCAGCGGTCATGTTCGATCTTTGAGCGTCTTTGCCTCTGCTTCGCGAGGAACCTTCCTTCAACACGAGCACAGGTTGTCCGCCAAGATACGCCAAATCATCATCCTCCAAATAGAACGGAATGATAGGCCCAGAAGACGGCAATAAAAGTCTTACCGATTGCCTGCCAAATCGATCACGGACGGAGTTACGGCAGGTTTTTAGCCAGACTCAAGATATCCGCTCTGACGAAACTACAGCTGGTACTCATGCCAATATCATTGAATGTCCACGGGAACGGTTTCAGAAACTGCACCCTAATCACCGGATTTCACGGAATTGGATCAACCGGATACATTGCTATATCGTATCTAGTACACTCACTCCAAGCGAAGCGGATAGGTTTCGTTGACGTTGCGCACCCTCCGCCATTCGTCTCCACGGCCGAAGAGGGTTTGGTTACACCGTTCGAGGTCTTCCGAAAGGGTAAACTGGTCTTTGTTAAGCTTGAGTTTGCTCCTCACAGGACTGAAGAGTCCGAATTCGCCAAGGTGCTCGCTCGCTGGACAATGAACCAGAAATTCAAAGACGCCGTGCTGGTTGGCGGATTGGACTCCGGCCTAAAGTCTGGAAAGCAGAATGTCCGAGTAGTGCCAACTAGGGCATACCTAACAAAGAAGAACGGTTTCAAGTATCCGACCCTAGAGCCAGGCCTGTTCGTCTACGGACAGCTTGCAGTCATGTTGAGCGAGTTCGAGATGCGTGACTTCCCTGCGATAGCTATTCTACCATATGCATCCGCAGCAGCTGCGGATCCGTCAGCAGCGGCGATCGCGGTCAAAACCATCTGCAAGGCCTATGGGATTAAGGTCGACGTTACTGATCTTGAAGAAGGCGCCAAGGATATCGAAGAAGAATTTGAGAAGAGAATGAAGCAGACATCCAAGTCCTTGCAGAGCATGTACGGATGACGCCGGCATGTTCTACTGCAAAAAACTTAGAAAGGTCGCAGCTCCGCATCGCATTCAAGCAAGTCGATGAATCAGGATGAACATACGCTTCCTCGGCGCATGCAGTGAAGTTGGTCGCTCAGGCGTCCAAGTCAAGCTGGGAGAGAAATCTATTCTGCTTGACTACGGCGTTATGGTCGACCACGAGATAGGTTTCCCGGTACATGTTTCGCCGAGAGACCTGCATGGCATTGTGGCTACTCATGCCCACCTTGACCATAGCGGGCTTGTTCCCATGTTCTATGTGAGGAGCCGGCTACCGGTGTACGGACTCGAACCAACCTTCGCACTGACCCAAATCTTGGTCCGAGACATGATCAAACTGAGCGGATACTACCTACCATACGAGTTCATGGACTTGGAAACGATGATGGAACACTCCGTAAACGTACCATACCGCCAGCCATTCGAAGTTGGGAACGGAGTCGTGACCCTTCTTAATGCAGGACACATCCCTGGGAGCAGTCAAGTCCTCGTTGAAGCGGAGGGGAGGCGAATTGTCTATACAAGTGACTTCAACCTCAATGCGACGCGGCTTGTGGGTTCAGCGGACTACAACTATGGTGCACTCGATGCTCTGATCATAGAGAGCACGTACGCGAAGGAAGATCATCCTGATCGAGACGAAAGCGAGAAACAGCTTGTCGCCGCTTGCAATGAGATAGTTGAGGACGGCGGAACCGTTCTGATTCCTGCATTTGGGGTGGGAAGGTCGCAGGAGATCATGTGTATGCTCGCTGCTCATAATTTCAAGCATAGCGTGTTTGTTGATGGAATGGCTCTGGTGGCCATCAACGTCTTGGAGGAACATGCGTCTGCTCTTGCTGATCCTCAATTGTTCAGATCCGCTGTCAAGAAGGCGGAATGGGTAAGAAACTGGCATGATAGGCGAAGAGCTGTCAAGGGCCCCGGTGTAATCGTTTCTCCGGCTGGAATGCTCAAGGGAGGCGCCTCCGTTTTCTATATGGAATCGGTGGCACAAGGAAGGAAGAACGGAATCATTCTCGTAAGCTATCAGGTGGAGAACTCGCCAGGCAGAGTATTGCTCGACGAAGGAAAATATATGCTGCATGGCAAGCTTCAGAAGGTCAGTGCAAAGGTACTGAAATTCGACTTCTCATCCCATGGTGGAAGAGGCGAGCTACTTCGATGTCTAGAGAGTGTCGACAAAAGGACTAAGGTTTTTGCAGTCCACGGTGACGAGGACAGCTGCGCAGTTCTTGCCGACTGGGCGAAGAAGCAAGCAGGGCTTGAGTCATTCGTTCCCAAAGCCGGCGAGTCCTACGATATCTAGGTTCCTTGGAGGAACGGGCTCACCTATGCGTTGCGGCATGAAGCTAGGAGTTGACAAGTGACGACGCATTTCAAGGCAACCCCAAGTCAAATCATTCCAGTGCTCGCGGCGCTCTCACTTTCTGGAGTTCTCACCTATGGGCTGCAAGCTTCGAAAGCCGAGATAACAGCAATCACGATCTTCCCTGAGACCCCCAGCGGAGCGACGTTGAACGCGTCATTCTTCGTAGTCATGATGGCAGTTGCTGCCACCCTGATCTACTTGCTCGTGAAACATCAGAAGAAGCGGATGGTCAAGTATCTGATGACAGGGGCAATTCTCTTTGTTGCGTTCTTTCTGCTTAATTGGTACAGCGAGTTGTACGCAACGCAGCTATCCCCAATTCTTGATGTCTACGGGTACGGTTGGATCGGCCTGACCGGAATCATCTCGGCTCTCCTCCTCGTCGGACTAAACAGAGGGCCTCAGGGCATCCGGATACTGTCGATCACGATAATCGGCTCGTTGACTGGAACCTTTCTAGGTGCTTCTGTCCCAACCATGACGGCGATCGTCCTATTGGCGGCCCTCGCAGTCTATGACTTAGTCTCGGTGTACCGAGGCCCGATAGGCAAGATTGCGGAGATGGCAGATCTGGAGGAATTCAAAGGGGCAGTGCTCACTGTTGGTGATCTTACTATTGGCATGGGAGATCTCGTGTTCTACTCGATGCTTACTAGCAATGCAATGGTCAATTTCGGGACGCTATCCTATCTCGGAGCTTTCGCAGGCGTTCTGATTGGCAGCTATCTTGGTTTCAAGATGCTCGAGAGGAGAGAAGTGTTTCCCGGACTGCCTTTCGCGATATGCATTGGACTCGCAGCCATGATCATTCTTGGCCAGCTGCAGATCTGACTTCGTTTCTGATGTGCCCGCGAATCTGTGAAGGACCTTATTCGTACACGCTGCTCACGTGCTCTTGAGGTGCTCTATTGAGTCAGACTTTGGACCTCGCCAAAGAGGACAGAGGTTTCGGTTATTCCGACGTGTTGGTATCTGATGTATCCGTTCTTGTCGATGATGAAAATCGTTGGCGTAGCATTGATTGCATATCCTTGAGTGACTTGAGCCCTGTCTCCCATCGCAATCCATCCCGTCATGTCCTGGTTCCGGTAGTCCCGCAGTACGCTATCAGTATCGCCAGTTGGATCAACGCTGATCATCACCATGACCACATCGTTGCCAAACTGGGTACGGAGGTCTTTGAGGCGGGGGCTCTCTGCCACACACGCCGAGCAAGTCGTTCGCATGAACTCAAGCACGACCACCTTGCCTTGTTGATCTGAGAGTCTGAAGGTGTTTCCGTCCACATCAGTCAACGTGAAGTCTGTGGCAGGCGCGTATGTCGTTGTCTGACTTGGGCCCGGCGGTTGAGTGAAGAATGCTAACCAAATAATGCCGACGACGAATATACCAATTGCCGCTAAGCCTATGATCTCGACCATGCTGTGTTTTCGTTTGGTCTTCTTTCGCGACACGCACTTTCAACCTCAGGAATTGTCAATCATATGGAGAGACGGGTGCCAGAGATTGATATCTGCGATATAAAGACAATCAGCGAACGATCTTCGCATGCCTGACCGGATTAAGGTTGCACTTAAGAGGAGGCACCGACAACGCTGGATCTGCGATGAAGTGGACTGACCTGCTTTGAGGGGACTGCCCGGTGAAATGTGCATCTCCACTGAGCAACTCCACCTAAACACGTTTGAAGTGCTCTGTTGCTTTCGCTACTAGGAGTACCTGCATGTAGGGTCCTCGGAGTTTGCTCTGGCCCGCTTGCTTGGAAATGAGTCCTCGCTCGATGGGAGAAACAAGTCTTATAATGAGTGTCGAGAAGTGCTGTAGTCCTCGGAGCTACCGCAGTTGCCCATCTCTTTCATCGCGCCCTCATGGGACCAGGTCTACGATATGCTCCTAGAGTTGGCTAAACGGATGAAGGATTCAGGATTCCGACCTGACCTGATTATTGGAGTGTCCAGAGGTGGATGGGCACCTGCCCGCGTCCTGTCCGACCTCCTGGAAAACGCATACACTGCCAGCATAAGGATTGAATTCTATCTAGCGCCCGGCGTGACCGCGAGGAAACCCGTGATTAGCCAAGCGATAACGGTTCCCGTCAAAGGCACCAATGTGCTCGTTGTGGATGATGTATCCGACTCTGGCGAGAGTCTGAAAGTCGCCTTGGAGCATCTTAATGCGTGTGGTGCAAAGACGATCAAGACTGCAACACTCTACTACAAGCCGCACAGCATCTTCAAGCCAGATTTCTTCATCGTTCAGACTGAACAGTGGATCATCTTCCCATGGGAGCGGCTTGAAAACACCAGGCGTCTGCTTGACGAAGCCGAGAAGAAAGGAAAGCCGCTCAGTTCCGTGAGAGAGACTCTCACCGGGGCAGGGATCGAAGGCAGCGTCGCGGAAAAGCTAATTGAATACGCGCGCCTCTATCGATGAGATTTGATCCTCGATCTATCAGAAGACGGAAGATTCGTTGTGGTCTCAGCATTCAGAGTACGACAGGCCATGGACCCTTCCGCGACTTTGAAAGAGCTACGGGCCGCGGTCCCCGGCAACGAGATCCAGTTCCTCGATGGAGGACGCGTCGCAGGCAAGGAGCACCTTGAGCTCGCAGCCATTAATGCGTCGCACGCATTCAAGTCGGGGATTAATATTTCGCGAAGCCTCGCGATGGAGACGCTTCTGTACGCGTCAGCGCAGAGACAGATAGATGCTGCCATCGCTAACATTGGAGTAACCCAAGAGTCAAAGACAGTTGGTCTAATTGCGTTCTCCGAAACCGAAGAAGATGCACGAGTACTAGAGGACAGGATAGCTCAGATCATTAGGGTAGAGTTGAACGAGGAGCTACTTGAGGAATGGTCTAAGGAGAAAGCTAGCAACATAGCGGCGCTCTACGGTATTAGTGCAACGGAGTTAGAAGCAATCAAGATGCCACGTCAAGAAATCGAGAAAGCGATCAAAAAGGCAGTCGTTGAACGCGTAGCTCTTCTGTCAACGAGAATTTGACCGAGCATCGCGTATGACTACTTCGTCCGCTCTTGAGAGGCCAGTCGCTTCTCTCTTTCAACAGAAAGGATCATGTCCGGAGGTATCACGGACACGCCTGTGACCTCACCCAAGATCTGTATCAGTACAACCTTATCAGGCTCATCGAGATCGACTTTTCGATCAATTCGCTTCGCCACTGCATCAATCAATCCCCGTCCTGAAATCGCGGTCCTGCGTTTCTCGACGGTGATACGATACTTCTCATCCTTCTTCAGACCGTCAGCCAACGTGGCTGCAAAGTCTACAATTCCCTGCGGATCCGAATCCACAGTGCCAGTGATCGGTGTAACCTTCAGAGTATAGCGGAATTCCCATGGACGCTCCAGCAAGAGCGAGCGCAGCCTCTCGATAGCGGTCACCGGGTCAATCTTTGTACGTGCCACCACGAGTCCAATCACTTGCGTTCGTTCGACCGCCGCGCCTCGATCGCCTGCTTCTCCGAGCAGGTACCACATCTCGCTGCAAGTGTTTCTTTCGTTACCTCGCGATGTGGATACAAGCAGATTGAAATCTTTCAGCAAGCGACTCTCCTACTCCAGGCTGCTCCTGTAACGGCCATCAATGCCTGAAAAAGAGTTTGGCTCGGAGAACGGCTCTCAGCTACCTTCTCTCGCGCGGTTCGATTGCGCCTGAAAGCGCTCGTTTCACCTGTCCGTTCCGTATTGGCCCCTGCCTCACTATCATGACCCGCTGACGGTCAATGCGAACAATCGTCGACCCTACCCGTCGCGGCGACCGTCCGCCATCCACGGCGGCATCAATTCTGTCGCCAAAACAGTGCAAAACCATGCTCGCGCTTGTGCAAGGAGGGCGCCCTGTTAGGTTTGCACTTGTTCCAGTAAGCAAACCTCCGCATCTCTCAATCAGTCTCAACGCCACTTGGTCATCGGGACATCTCACGGCTATCGTCTTCCGACCAAGAGTGAGTGAGTGGGGGAACCGGACCCTCGGTTTGAGCACCAGCGTAAGCGGCCCAGGCCAAAACTTCGAGGCCAGTAATTTTGCTTGCGAGTCCATTACGGCGATCCGATTTGCAACTGCCTGTGAGGCCACGAGGATCGGGAAAGGCTTCTTCCGCTTTCCTTTGACGGCCATGACCCGCTTGACGGCTCGTGAGTTGCTGGGATCACATCCCAAACCGTAGACGGTGTCAGTGGGATAGGCGATGATCCCGCCTTTCATCACTATGCTGGCCGCTTTTTCGATACCCTTAGGGCCTGTGGAGAGGATTTGCAGGGCAGTGCACGTCTTCCTTTTCAGTCTAGACTGTGTGACTCGTCCTAATAGGAAGCGCGAACGAAACATGCCTACCATTTGGCGCACAAGCGCGAGTTCTACGCACACCAGAAACCAGTGACCAAACACATTGCATGGACAAAAGACGGGAGCAATCAGAAGATGGAGGCATTCAACGGCACCGTGAGGGCAAGAGAGAAGACTATGCGTTCTCTGGAACGAGACGATTCTCCGATTCTTGACGGCTATCAGATATTCCATAACTATCTACACCCGCACGAGGGACTGAAGGGAAAGACGCCAGCAGAGGTGTGTGGAATCAAGGTCGAGGGTAAAGACAAGTGGCTCACACTGATTCAAAATGCTAGTCGGAAGCGGAAATACTGAGGACTCAACAGAGATGTCCCAGGACGATACGATATCTCCTGAAAGATATCAGGTGGAGTACCAAGTCAAACAGTTCAAACTACCATTTATGTTTCCATGCGAACAGCCAGAGGAACAAACCGGCGGTACCAAGAGCAATAGCAGGCAACAAGATTGCTGGAACAAGAAACGGCTCCCAAGTTCTGACCTGTAACAGAATCACCGCAGCAAATAAAATCAGGAATAACCCTGTTGTAGCAGCGACTAGCCTTGAATCATATGACGTGTTACCAAGAAACACCAGCTTCTGCCATGCCCAGTTTTTCCGTTGAATCGACCAATCACCAGTTGGATAGCTCTTCTTGAGTGTCTCAACCTTTTTTTCGGGATATTGCACAAACTGTGCAATTCCTTGATCGAGAAGATACATCATAGTACCTGCGTTTCCAATAGGCGGAGCCAAGAGAGTATTGCCCGCAAGGCCTCCATACCAAGCTATGCGCGGGATACAGTAGAGAGCGGCGAAGACTGCTCCTGCAATCACCAAAGGCCAATACAGCCTCAATATCCATGTGGTCCACGGCAAGATACTATCCAACTTACTGAGGATGTCGTATGCTTGGAATGCACCGACAAGTCCTACGGCGATTGTGAGAAGGTAGACCTTGTATCCCTGCATCTGCGATGTGTAATGTTCCAGAAGAGCTATCCTCGCTTCTTGTTCAATCTCGGTTGCATCAGTCATGTACGCATCGTCTATATGACGAGTGGGCTTCCTTTGGGATTTATGACTATGGTCAAAGAGAGAAGCCCTCACCAAACGGAAAGTAACGGGCTAACCTACCAAACGGCAACGTAACGGAGCCGTCTTGGAAAAGGCTTAAAAGAAACTCGTATTTCGCAAGATAGACGGCTGTTCTGGAGGCTCAACAGTTTGGGTGAGGAAGAAGAAGACTGGGACGAAGAAGAGGATGAGGACTGGGAAGAAGATGAGTGGAGCGGGGCGGAAGGCTCCGGACAAGAGTCTTTCTAGCTTTCTTCCTTTTGAATTCGCCACACGTTCTTTTGAGACTTACTTCAATCCCGCGTTTCTCCGCCGAAGGTGATTGCCTATGACAAGAGTCGCTGTACTTGAGAAGGAACGGTGCAAGCCTGATGATTGCGGTATCCCATGTTACAGGTTCTGCCCCGAAGTTCTGAACCGTAGGTATGCGATCAAATTCGTGGAGGGGCAGAAGAAGCCGATCATAGTTGAGGACGTGTGCACTGGTTGCGGCATATGCATAAAGAAATGTCCTTTCAACGCAATCAGCATCGTCAACCTTCCTGCAGAGCTTGACCGAGATTGCAGCCACCGTTACGGCGTGAACGCGTTCAAATTGTACAGGCTTCCGGTCCCACAAGAGGGCACTGTGACTGGACTTGTCGGTAGGAACGGGACCGGAAAGACCACAGCTCTCAAGATTCTGTCTGGAGAGATCATACCGAATCTCGGGGATCTCGAAGGACCGCCTGACTGGCACAACATAATTCGAAATTACCGAGGCTCAATACTTCAAGACTATCTCGGCAAACTCAGCGAGAAACGGCTCAGGATAGTTAGCAAGCCACAATATGTCGACAGGATCCCTGGGTACATGAAAGGTAAAGTCTCGGAAGTTCTCAATAGGATCGATGACAAAGGGAAAATCCGTGCACTCGTGGATCTATTGCAGCTGGACAAGATCAAGACTCGGCAGATGAGCGTCCTCAGCGGGGGAGAACTCCAAAGGCTCGCAATCGCGGCCGCCGCAGCGCGTGATGCGGACGTATACATTTTCGATGAGCCTTCGAGCCACCTTGATGTCAGTCAGAGGCTTCGGGCGGCCCGTGCAATACGAGGGCTTGTCGACGAAGGCAAGACCGTACTCCTCGCTGAACATGACCTAGCAATGCTCGACTATCTGTCAGATCAAGTGTGTGTACTCTACGGAGAACCGGGTGTGTATGGCATCGTCTCTCATGTACATGGTGTGAGGGTAGGTATCAACATCTACCTTGATGGTTTCGTTCCAGACGAGAACATGAGGTTCCGTGATGACCCGATCAGGTTCCATATCAAGCCGCCACGCGATTTCGCTCCGGCCGACAGCTGGCAGCTTGAGTGGCCCAAAATGGGCAAGAAATTCAGGCAATTTGGCCTGACGGTGAGCCCTGGGGCGGCGGGAGTAGGGGAGGTTGTAGGCATCCTCGGGCCGAACGGCATAGGGAAGACCACTTTCATCAAGCTCCTTGCGGGAATCGAAGAGTCAGACGATGGAACTGAACTAGCCTGGAAGGGCCTTACCATCAGTTACAAGCCACAGTACATCTCGGCGAAATACGAGGGAACCGTCGAGGCTCTGTTCCGATCGGTAGCAGGCGCGACATTCGAAACGGAAGCATTTGCAAACCAATATCTCAAGCCATTGGGACTGACGAAATTGGTTGACAGAAACATCCAAGAGCTGAGCGGCGGAGAACTGCAGAGAGTCGCGATCGTCACCTGTTTGGCAAAGGATTCTCAAGTGTACCTCCTTGATGAGCCGAGCGCCTACTTGGATGTGGAGGAACGGCTCGCAGTTGCGAAGTCTATCCGACGCACAGTGGAGGAAAAGCACGCCTTCGCCTTCGTCGTCGAGCACGACATTGTTTCGCAGGACTTCATTGCTGATAGATTGATGATCTTTGATGGAAAACCGGGCCTAGAAGGCCACGCAGGCAAGCCAATACCGCTTAGAGAAGGAATGAACAGCTTTCTCAGTCAAATGGACATGACCTTCAGACGCGACCCCACCAGCGGAAGACCCCGCGTCAACAAGCTAGGAAGCAAACTCGACAGAGAGCAGAAGGGAATCGGCGAATACTACTACACTCGCGCAAGCGACTGACAATCGATCAAGAAACCAGTATCGTTCGATCGTGCGCGATGTTTAACTAGCTTTCTGTAGTTACAGAACTCGTGGAAAGTGCAGGGTTTGGCTCAGTACTGTCTGGAGTGCGGTGGCACGCTTAGCTACGATCCAGTTCTGAAACAGTACTCTTGCAAGAGCTGCGGCCTTACGTTCACGTCTCAGCAGCTGCTTGAGGGTAAAGGGCAGCTGAACGATAGAGAGTCGAGCGACGAACAGAAGAGGCGCAGACAGAAAGAGTACCTGAACTGGTGGCTCTCAAAGAAGTAGTCTAAGTATCTTCAACACGTCAAGCTAGCATCCGCTATCTCCTTCGCTGCTCAGAATCCCTGAGCGTCCCTGACCGTGGCCTTTCCTCGAAGCTTCGATCTCATCAGTGCAACAGAGCGTCTTAGCTCTGCTTTCGATTTCTCAGGAGACGTGCCGCCGATTCTGAAGTGCAGCTCAATTCTAGCCGATCCGTCTTTCTCAATGCCTCTTGGGTGCGATTTGATGAAGACCTGCCGGTGTCTTCTCATCACTTCATCAATCTTCGGTGACAACGATGATTCAGGGATTCCTCGGAGCAGCAGAGAATGCTCGTAGAAGTGATGCTTCCCTCCGAGGCTCTCAATCATCGGGAGGACTGAGCCCTTGAAGATGGCGCGCATTTCCTTCGGAACCCCCGGAAGAGCAATCACAGTGGTCCTACGAACGACGAGACAAGGAGCGGGTGCCGTGCCTACGGGATTAGGCAAAGGAGTAGCCCCCTCCGGAAACCTAGCCATCTTCAGGCGTGGCGGGGTAAGCTTGACACTGGGTCCGAATCTCTCCAGATATCTTCCCCTCAGAAACTCAAATGCCTCGTGATTCAAGACCAAGCGTCGTTTGAAGAGTCTGCTCATGCTAGATAGTGTGATGTCGTCATGCGTGGGCCCTAAGCCTCCAAGTGTGAGCAGGAAGTCAGGGTGTCTTGACAGGGCGTTCCCTATTGCGCTTCCAATCTCTTCGTGCAGGTCACGCACCGTTGTGACTCGTCGAAGAACTCCGCCGAGTCTGCTGATCTGTATCGCCAACCAATGCGAGTTCGTGTCCAGGGTCTTTCCTATCAGTAGCTCGTTTCCGATCGCAACTATCTCAAATGTCGGTTGCTTCACGCGCAAGTCCCAGAGGGCTCATTCGTTTCTTTCGCTCAGTGATAAGGATGATCACTGGCGAGCTTATGCTTTCTCGGTCAGAGAATGAGCTGGTCAGTGTCGCCGGCGCGGCACAGTCCGCCTGTAAGGTTGCCCTAGTGATGCTCTTTGAGCATCACGTGGTTTCATGTATCTCTTGAGGCGCGGCCATCCTGTCTTGGCATGTTTGAATCGGCGCGGGTCTTTCTTGAGCCAGCGCAGCATGTCAAAGAAGTTACGGGCTCTCTTCTCTTCCCGTTCCGGGAGGGGTTCGTATCCTAGGTTTCGGACTTCGTCGAGGTAAGCAGTCTCCACGAAACGTTGTGCTTCTCCCGTGATCTTGGTGACTGTAACTCTTTCCTTCCCATATTTCTCTTCGAGCTCGCGCACCGCTTTCTCGAAGATGTAACTGCTGCAGATCAGTACCGGCTCATTCTCAGCCAGTTTCACCTTATCGATAATCTTCATCACGATTCTCGAAGTCTCTTCAAGATAGGCCTTCCTACCGAACTTAGGTTGCTGGAAGAATTCAACATCTACTATCTCATAGGTGAATTCGCCGGTTGTTGCGCGATATGCGCCTATCACGACGCCATGAAGTAGGTCGCCTACTCCGGCATCGTCGATCTGAAGGGTCATTGGGTCCTTGCTCGTGGTACCGACAACGATCTGCGTTACGCCCTATTGGGCCTTCTCCAATCGCATGCCA
>CAZRNA010000012.1:0-37344 GCA_964601325.1 uncultured Candidatus Bathyarchaeia archaeon | reverse complement strand
ACAGACGCCAGCAACACCAAGCCTCAAAGGCTAAAGCAGATAACTTTCCACAGCCGCCTGCTCCGAATAGCAGAAATAGGCTTCCGGAAGACTATTGCAAGTCGAGGCAAGTCGAGATGGTTGAAAAGCTCGCGCTGGAAGGTGGCAAACCAGTCAGGCTGCAGAAGTTCCCTGATTACCACGCAGTTGTTGACGAAAGGGAAATTCGGGCCGTCACGAAGGTCCTAAGGTCTGATACGTGGCGAAGAGGGCCTGTCGTCGAGCAGTATGAACGCGATTTGGAGAAGTACTTTGGTGTGAAGCATGCATTGGCTGTCTCGGATGGAACTGCAGCGCTGCACGTCGCGATGGCAGCGCTGGGTCTTGGACCTGGCGACGAAGTCGTAACTACGCCCTACACGTTCGTGGCAAGTGCCACCGTTGCGCTTTACCAGAACGCGGTGCCCACATTTGCTGACATAGAGCCGAACACTTACAACTTGGATCCAGCGCAGACTGAGAAAGCGATAACTACTCGCACCAAGGGAATCGTGGTGGTTCACTTGGCGGGTCACCCGGCTGACATGGACCCGTTCTGCGAAATTGCCAAGAAGCATGGCCTTTGGATAGTCGAGGACACAGCTCAGGCCAGCGGCGCGCTATACAAAGGAAAACCTACTGGGACTATTGGAGATGTTGGGACCTTCAGCACCGTCGACGGCAAGATAATGAGCACTGGTGAAGGGGGTTTCTGCTTAACGAACAATGATGAGCTCGCCGAGAAGATGGGCTCTATTCACAACTTCTGCAGGGCGCATGCCACCAGCAATATCCATCAATTCTATGGAATAGGTTACAACTATAGGATGACTGAGTTCCAAGCAGCGATTGGCAGAGAGCAGCTGAAGAAACTTGATAGGATGGTTGAGGCGAGAAGACGAAACGCGACCTACCTGACAAAGTACCTACGGCAGATCGAGGGAATAGCACCACCTAGTGAGGCATCTTGGGCGAGGCACGCATTCTACTACTATGCCATGAGAATTGATACCGAGATTCTAGGGGTTAGCAGAGAGCTGTTTGAGAAGGCGCTGAGCGCGGAGGGCATACCGCTCACTCCTAGTAGATCCACTCCGCTCGTGCCAAAGACTGAGTTGTTCAGAAAGAAGATCGGTTACGGTGCAACGCATTGCCCGTTCAGTTGTCCGCATCGCGCGAATGAGATAGATTACGAGGCTCAGAGATTCCCTGTCGCAGAAGCCGTTGACAAGGAAGTGTTCTGGCTAACGGATGCCTTGCCAATACTCAGACGGAAAGAGTTGAATGATATCATAGCAGCTGCTGAAAAGGTAGCAACAACTTTTCTCGCACGAGCATCTCGCTCCGTCCAATAAGCGAGAACATCTCGTCTTCAAATCGCGTGTATTGTGCTGTCCCTTCTCAGCATTTGTTTACCTGACATCCAGTCGTCATCTACCACACTCTGAAGAACTTCGAGAAGGAATACTGATTGACAAAGCCACTTGACAAGTGTCTCCGACGCCAATGGGAAGCAGCTGGTGCGAGCATCGTAATTTGAACCCTCATGGAATGAGTAGTTTTGTGTGTGTGCGCGCCAGCTGACCCACACACAGAATACCAAAAACTACGACGGACGACGGTTCAAATCACGATGTCTCCTAGGCTAGCACGTGAATAAGTTATGAAGAGCCACGTCTGAAGTGGTGGACAGATACGTGGTTCGATTCATACTAGGATGTCTGAGACTCGAACGGGAGATGCAATCTGTTCTGCTCTCGATATGTCATCTTCGGAGAGCCGGACTTCCAATGCTTGAAGATTCTCAAGCAGCTGCTCGCTACTCGATACTCCAATGATCGGAATTATGTTGACCCCCAGATTTCTCTGCTTGTGGAGTATCCAAGCAATAGCGAACTGAGACAACGAAATGCCTTTCTCACTGGCCAAGGTCGATAGTCCCTTCAGTGCATCAAGATTTCTCTCAAATAGTACCCTCTTGAGATTCCCTGAATATGTACCTCTTGATCCACCTGGGACTCCACGCAGATACTTGCCTGATAGCAACCCTTGAGCTAGTGGAGAATACGCCATAATTGTGAAACCGTATTTGCGGGCCAAGGGCAACTTATCAGATTCGATGCTTCTGTTAATCAAGCTGTAGGATTCCTGAAGCGTAACAAAGCCGACCAGTTCGTGCACCGTGGAAAGTCGCATGAAATCTGCGATCTGTTCTACCGTGAAGTTGGAAGAACCGATATAGTGGACTTTCCCCATTCTAATCAAGTCATTGAAAGCATGGAGAGTTTCCAGATGCGGAGTTTCCTCGTCTGGGCAATGGGCGAGGTACACGTCCACATACTCTAAGTGTAATCGTTTCAAACTTTCGCTTACTTGCCAGAGTACGTGTTTCCTTGACAACCCCCGTCCATTCGGCCACGGGGCCATTTCTTCTCCGACCTTTGTTGCTAATACAAAGCTCTCCCTCTCGTGGTCTCTGAGTACTTCTGACAAGATTTTTTCGGCATATCCAACGTGATTCAAATCGACTGGAGCGCTCGCTCCGTGATATCGGTTGGCCGTGTCAACGAAGTTTATGCCATGATCAAATGCCAAGTCTAGTACTCTTCTTGTTTCTTCAGTATCCACCTTGGGTAATCCGTATGGATCGGTTACCGTTAACCGTGGAAGGTGCCAGGTGCCAAGACAAATCTCCGAGACTTTCAAGCCGCTGTCTCCAAGTCTGACATATTTCATCTCGTCACGTCACGACCTACCAGAGAGTTGGGTCTGCAGGTTCATAAGAGTACTCCAAAATGATAATGTCCTCAATCGCCCGTATCACGGATGCAGTAGAATCGAACTGCCCTAGCCACCTGATAGCAGCAAAGAAAGGGGGTGCAGGCAATGCTATCAAAGCATGAGCTGTGTCCTCTCCAACGAGGCGTTCGGAAGGAGCTAGAAGAAATCGTTCGTCGTGAAGAGAACCACGACCATCTGAGTCTGTTCTTCTGCCCCTCAGGGGGGCTAATCGCATGTGCTGGCCTCTCACGGTGAGGCTTGTTTCTTCTCTAGGAGTTCGAAGAGCACGCCAGTTTGTTCTTCTGTGCTTAGGTAGGCCCATTTTACGCCCGGTCGGTTTCCGCTCTGGATTACTCTGAATCCCCTGTCTTCCATTTCCTTTACACTTAGTTCCATGTTGTCTGTCTTGATCCCCAAGTGGTGGAGTCCGTATCCTTTGCGTTGGGCGAATTCATCATAGATAGTTTCCCCATACAGAGGTTGGATGAGCTCAATCTGGATCGACCCTGCTTTCGCAAGGGCTATTCTCACCTTGAATTTGCCAGTCTTTCCCTGGTAAGTGAGATCGCGATATTCGGGTTCGAGTATCTCGAACGGACCGACTCCGATCAACTTCTCGAGCTTCTTTGCGGCTTCTGCTACGTCTTTCACGAGAATGCCAACTTGAATGATCTCCTTGCCGAGCGATCTTGATTCAGCATTCAACGACTCTCGCCTCCGAACTCACCTTTGTGCCATTGAGAATGCAGTCAAGGGTCACCGGCCGAAAGTCTCCTTTACGTATGGAATGATTTCTTTCGCGCAGAGTTCGATGAACGCTTTCTCGTCCGGACTGGTGCTCTGTAGATAGATGTGATTAAACCCCACCTTAACGAGCTTCTCTATTCTGGAAATGAAGTCTTCCGCCTTCGTCCCTATTGCGAAGCCCTTTGCAACTTGCTCATCACCGACGAGGCTTCCCATGGCCTCGATCTCTCGTGGGTCAGCTATTCCATACTTGAAGGTCACATGGAACATCGAGCCTGTCCAGAAGCGAACTTTCTTCAAGGCTTTCGTGTAGTCTTTGTCATAGCCCAGGCCGAGCTCGATGACTCTTTCGATTTTCGAGGGGTCGCGTCCCATTTGCTTTGCACCGCGTTCGACGGCAGGAATCAGTACATTGCGAAGATGGTCCTCCGAGACCAGGGTCGTAATGTAGCCGTCTGCGTATTTCCCAGCAATCTCCGCAACCTTCGGCCCGAATGAGGCCACGTAGATCGGCACGGGAGTAGTGGGTTTCACGTAGAGTTTCGCTTGCTTCAGACGGTAGTACTTGCCTTTGAAGTCAACCCAGTCCCCAGTCCACAGTTTCTTCATTATCTGTATTGACTCTTCGAAGCGTTCGATACGCTCCTTCACTGAAGGCCAAGTGTATCCCAGAGGGACTTCATTCAGCGCCTCTCCGGTGCCCAGGCCGATGAAGATCCTGTCCGGGTACATTGCCCGAAGCGTAGCGAATGCCTGTGCAACGATTGCAGGATGGTATCTGAACGTCGGGCAGGTCACTGCGGTTCCGATTGGCGCCTTCTTCGTTCTCTCTGCAGCTGCTGCAATCCAGGCCCAGGTGAAGCACGAGGATGCATCCGTGTCCTGCCAAGGATGGAAGTGATCGCTCGCCCAGATTGTATCGAAACCTGCTTTCTCAGCAAGAGGGGCGAGTTCAAGGAACACATTCGGATGATATAACTCCATACAACAGTCGTATCCGATTCGCAGCTTCATAGCTGAGTCCGCGGCACACTAACATTCTGTGGATATAAGAACTCAATCTATCCAAGTTGCGGGCGATAGTGTCTAGATGAGACAAGCCCGGGTCAATAGGTTCATTTCCGATGACTTCTTACGCCTTTCAACAAAGCGATTTTATAGAAGCTTGACAAGGAAGGCGACCAAAGGTACGAGGAAGACCCGCATGAAACCTATCGTCGGACTCACTATGGGTGACGCGGCCGGTATTGGCCCTGAAGTTATCGCGAAAGCTCTCGCTCACAAGGAAGTCTACGATGTTTGTTCTCCTCTCGTCGTGGGCGATTCCTCTGTGATGAAGAACGCTGTTAAGATCGCGAAGAAGAATCTGAATGTTCAGTCTGTTGATGATCCTGCCAAGGGCAAGTATCAATATGGCACAATCGACGTGCTGGACCTGCATAACGTTGATGCGAGCAAACTTCAGATCGGAAAAGTTCAGCAGATGGCCGGAAAAGCTGCTCTGGAATACATCGAGACTGCCGTGAAGTTGGCGCAGCAGAACAAGATTAACGCGCTTTGCACAGCTTCAATCAACAAAGAAGCGATCAGGCTGGCAGGCGCGAAGGTCCCGGGGCACACCGAGATCCTGGCTAATCTTACGAACACAAAGGATGTCACGATGCTGCTCATCTCAGGGAACATACGCGTCTTTCACGTCACCATACACGTTCCACTCAGCAAAGTTGCATCGTTAGTCACTAAGAAGTCGGTTCTCGACACAATCAAGCTGGCTTACGATTCGCTCCGTAGTCTGGGAATATCCGACCCTAGGATCGCGGTTGCAGGACTAAATCCGCATGCGAGCGACGGCGGATTGTTCGGCCCAGAAGAGAAAGAGAAGATAGCGCCCGCGGTGGAAGCTGCGAACAAAGAAGGCATGAAAGCCTTCGGTCCGATTCCGCCGGATACCGTGTTCGTGCGGGCCAACAAGGGCGAATTCGACGCCGTCGTAGCCATGTATCACGACCAGGGACACATCCCTATCAAGCTGCTTGCGTTCGAATCAGGCGTCAACGTTACGATAGGGCTACCAATAATCAGAACGTCCGTTGATCACGGCACAGCGTTCGATATTGCCGGCAAGGGAATAGCAGACGAGATGAGCATGGTTGAGGCTATCAAGCTCGCAGCCAAAATGGCTGAAGTCAAAATGGCATCGAAACACTGATTCGTGTGTCCGCGTCCTTCGCGCTCGACGAGAATTGCTAGGCCTCTAGCGTAGCGACTAGTTCCGGAAGGATCTTTCCATTAGAGAGTATGACCTCCGTTCCGCCTAGCTGAAGGGGGTTACCCTTGAAGTCAGTGGCCTTACCTCCGGCTTCCTCGACTATCACGACTCCTGCTGCAACGTCGACGACTTTCGTCTTGTGCCATATCCTAGCATCCGCGATTCCGGACGCAACTAGTGACGCGTCAGTGGCGGCAGAGCCTGAGATTCGGACTGTGAAGATCTTCGGATAAAGCTTCTCCAGGTTGGGGAACATGTCGTCTCTCTTGTGGAACTGGTTATCGTACATGACCAGAGCTTCGCTCAGCTTACTTCTGTCCGATACATGAGTTGGCTGGCCGTTCACGAATGAGCCTTTTCCTTTCTCTGCATAGTACATCTTGTCGTGAACTGGATCGTATATTGCACCGAGAATCAGCTTGCCGCCGCGAGCCAGTGCAATCGAAGTATTGAAGAACGGAACTCCGTACGTGTAGTTGTGTGTTCCATCGAGCGGATCCACAATCCACACGTAGTCTCCTTCGGTGTACTTCTCCTTACCGAGTTCCTCGGATTCGAACTTGTGGCTTGGAAACTTGTCTCTAATGGTTTTCACGATGACGCCTTCAGATTCGATATCAACATTCGTGACGAGTTCCTTTGCTTCTTTGTGATGAACTTGCTTCTTCTTCTCGAAGTTCTCCATCAGGATCTTTCCAGCCTTCTTGGAGGCTTCGATTGCAACGTCCTTGAATTGCGGCATGATTGATCAAGACACTGTGTTGGCCGGAACTTGGTTTTAAACCAATACTGCGGGGGTCTCGGGGTTTCTCTCTGCTTTACAACTCTCTTCCGTGCCCATGACTGTTCTGCAGGGTTTGTGAGGGCTTTTTTAGTTGGGCTCCTATTGCAGTAGACCGGATCGGTAAAGCGAGCTGAATTCAGTTGAAAGCTGTCAGGAAGATTGAGCCGAAACCCGGCATCGTTGTTCAAGAAGTTGAGGAACCGAGGATTGGGCCCTCCCAAGTTCTCGTCGAGATCAAGGCCACTGCGATATGCGGGTCGGACCTTCACATCTACCGATGGGACGAGCAGACCACACGTTGGAAGACTCCACTTCCAATGACTGTGGGCCACGAATTCTCAGGGAAAGTTGTCGAAGTTGGAAAGGAAGTGAAGTCCATTCGACCAGGCGACAATGTGGCAGGCGAATCACATATTCCGTGCGGGATTTGTTACTACTGCAGGACCGGCAACATGCACATCTGCCAGGACATGCTGATCTATGGACTGCAAACAAAAGAGGGGTCCTTCGCCAAATATGCTGCCGTTCCTGATATCATCGCATACAAACTGCCGCTAGGTGTATCGTATGAGGAGGGTGCTTTGCTGGAGCCCTTCGGTGTAGCCGTACACGGAATTGAGAGAACAGGCATAGAGCCTGGAGATGTCGTACTTGTGTTTGGTTCGGGGCCGATTGGAATATTTGCGCAGCAAGTCGCAAAGGCTTCCGGTGCCTCAATGGTCATCGCCGCAGGGCGGAGAAAATTCAGGTTGGACCTCGCGAGGAGGATTGGATCAGCCGATGTCTTCTTGAGTACAGAGAGTGATGACATAGTCAAACGCACCATTGAGTTGACGAACGGAAGAGGAGCCGACGTCGTGATCGAGCTCGCTGGAGATCCAACGACTATTCGTCAAGCCTTCCAGGCATTGAAGAAAACTGGACGCGTTGGGCTAGTTGGCCTTCCGGCGAAACCCGTGGAGATAGAAGCCACGACCATGATCATCTACAAAGAAGCAACGGTCACTGGCAGCACTGGCAGATTGATGTTCGGAACATGGGAACGAATGGCCCGGCTAGTAGCGAGCAAACGCATCAATCTGACTGGAGTGATAACGGATCGACTGCCGCTTGACAAGGCTGACGAAGGCTTTCAGCGCGTCATGAAAGGACAGAGCGGAAAAGTCCTCTTCATACCTTAGCTCGATCAAGTAACCTCAGGAAACCAGCTTCTCGGGGGTTTCCAAGAGTTGCTTGACTCTCTGCAGAAACTTGGCGGCTCTGGCACCGTCAATGACTCTGTGATCGAAGACGAGCGTTAGCGTCATCATCTGCCTAATCACAGTATTCTCACCTAGAACCACAAGCTTCGGAACTATCCTGCCAACGCCGAGTATCGCTGTCTCGGGGGGATTGATCACCGGCGCGAAGAGGTCGACATCGTACATTCCCAAGTTGCTCACTGTGAACGTTCCGCCAGACATTTCCCTAGTTGTCAAGGAACCGCTTCTAGCTCGCTCTGCGAGCGTCTTCCCGTTTCTTGAGATGTCTTCAAGTGACAGTTGGTCTGCGTTTCTGATGACCGGCACGAGAAGGTCCTCCCCTGATACGACCGCGAAGCCCACGTTCACTTCAGTTATGGTCCTGAGTTCCTGACCGAGCAGCATCGTGTTCACTGCAGGGAATTCTCTCAGCGCCATTGCAGTTGCTTTGATTATGAAGTCGTTGTAGGAAACCTGAAGACCGGTCTTCTCCTTTTCAGATTTCAGTTTCGCAGCTGGTGTCATGTCGATTTCCATTGTGATGGGAACATGTACGGCGGTTCGAGCGCTGAGAGACAATCGGTCTGCTATGACTTTTCTATGGCCCGCCAGGGGCGCTGACTTGTATTCCTCAGCAGGAAGCCCTGCCTCTGGCTTTCCAGAGAATGTCAGCACATCCTCCGATACTATGCGGCCGCTAGGTCCCGTGCCTTTGATCTTCGTGACGTCGATTCCACGTTCTCTCGCCAATCTTCTAGCAGAAGGAGATATCCGGATTCGTTCGAGAGAAGGTTCTGGGGCTTCAGATATCGTGGGGGAAACACGAGCCTGCTGGGCCTTCTCAAGCGGAACGAGTTGAGGGCCGGTCGCGACAGTGGGTTCAGCTGACACGGGAATTGAGGAGATGTCTTCTCCTGGTGATCCGATTACTGCGATGAGTGCGTTCACCGGTACGGCGGTTCCTTCTTTGTGGAGTACTTTGAGAAGCGTTCCGCTGGCTGGGGCTTGGATCTCATCGGTTGTCTTCTCTGTCTCCACCTCACAGAGGCCTTCGCCCTCTGAGGTCTTGTCTCCTTCGCGCTTGAGCCACTTTGAGATTAGGCCTTCCTCCATTGTCCACGTCATTTTCTTTAGGTACACTGGTGTGGCCATCGGACATCCCTTCTTGGGAGTCTACTCTTTCTGTCCCAGGACTTCCAGCACGGCTTCTCTGATGTGTCTCTCTTGAGGCACCACGGTGCTTTCCAAGATCGGCGCATATGGGATAGGAACATCTAGGCCAGAAACTCGCTTGACTGGTGCGTCCAAGTAGTCGAAAGCTTCCTCCATTATCATTGCAGCAATCTCAGCCCCCACGCCTGCGGTCTTGGCATCCTCAGACGCAACCACAACCTTTCCAGTCTTCTTCACAGATTCAACGATCGTTTGCTTATCCAAGGGGACGAGTGTCCTAGGGTCGATCACTTCCATGCTTATTCCTTTCTTAGCGAGTTCTTCTGCGACCCTGAGGGCCTTGTGAACCATCATCATCGTAGCAACGACTGTGATATCTTCGCCGGGACGCTTGATGTCAGCTTTGCCGAATGGAATCACGTAGGACTCCTCAGGTACTTTCTGTATGAGCGTTGGGTAAGGTCCACGTAGGCTCGCCATTCTCTTCGCATAGTAGAGGAGCTTGTGTTCGACAAAGAGCACTGGGTCTCCACAACGGATGGCGTTAATGAGTAAGCCCTTCGCGTCGTAGGGCATTGAAGGTGTCACTACCTTGAGCCCGGGTACGTGCATGAACCACGCCTCTAGGCTCTGGGAATGTTGCGCGGCCCCGCATGCGACTGGATATCGTGATCCGGCAGGTGCCCTTAGCACCACCGGAACGTTCATGGAGCCGCCAAACATGTATCGGATCTTCGCCATCTGATTAAATATCTGATCCATGGGGCATCCAATGAAATCCATGAATTCGAGCTCTGCAATGCAGTGCATCCCGGTAAGGGCTGCGCCTATCGAGGCTCCCAATATGGCTGTCTCAGAGATTGGGGTGTCGCGTATTCTCTCTTCACCAAATTCAGCTTGAAGTCCTTTCGTGCATCCGAATATGCCGCCGAATTTTCCGACATCCTCACCCATTAGGATGAGAGTCTTGTCTCTCAGCATCTCTTGACGAATCGCTTCACGGATCGCTTCCGCGAAGTCGAGTTCTCGAGTTTCGCTCATTCTTGGTCGCCTCTAAGAAGCGAAGAGGTATGTTGACGCATCCTCAGGCTTTGGTGATGGGCTCTGTTTCGCAAAGGCAACGGCATCCTCGATTTCCCTCATCGTTTCTTGATTGATAGCGTTCAGTTCAGCCTGTGCTGCTTTGTGCTCCTTGACCATCTTCTCGCCCAGACGGATGATTGGGTCGCGTTTCTCCCATTCATCCATCTCTTGCTTGGTACGGTAAATCTCTCCTTTCTTGGGATCACCCTCGTGGTGTCCTCTGAAACGGTAAGTCTTACACTCTACAAGCGTCGGGCCTTCTCCCTTTCGGGCCCTAGCAACAGCGTCCGAAACGACCTCGTACACTGAGAGGGCATCCATTCCGTCCACGACAGCCGCTCGCATGCCGTACCCCGCAGCCCTGTCTGAGATGTTTCTCAGTTTGGAGGATCTTACCGCCGGCGTAGATATTGCGTAGAGGTTGTTCTCGAGAACGTAAACGACTGGAAGGTTCCAGAGTGCTGCGAGGTTCATTCCCTCGTGAAATGCGCCTGTGTTTGATGCTCCGTCACCGAAGAACGAGATACAGACTTGATCGGTCTTTCTGAGTTTGCTTGACAGTCCGACTCCTGCTGCAATTGGGATGTTGGCTCCCGCGATGGCACTGCATCCAACAATACCGATGTCGGGTGCTGCGATGTGCATCGAGCCTCCTCTGCCCTTGCAGTATCCCGTTTCTTTGCCAAACAGCTCTGCCATCATCTTTCGGAGGTCGCCGCCCTTCGCAATGCAGTGACCGTGCCCACGGTGGGTGCTGGTGATGTAGTCGTCTTTCCTGAGTGTCGAGCACGCCCCGACGGCAACTGCTTCTTCTCCCACGTAGAGGTGAAGCAGCCCTGGAATATTGCCGCGAGCGCTTTCTTCTGCTAGCCTTTCCTCAAATCGTCTGATCCGAAGCATGTTTCGGTACATCAGCAGTAGCTTCTGTTTCTCAAGCTCCAATTGCTTCTGCTCCTGTCCGAAGATTTCAGGCCCTACGCCCGGTTGCGAACTATAAGGTTTTGCGGAATAGTTCGACAGGTGTTCTATCCCCCAACATCTGTCAGTCTGTTTAGGTCGCGGAAGTATATGTCTGCTGGGTAGAGGTAGCCTATTCCCTGATGCGGCCGCTGATAGTTCCAGTACTCTATGAATTCTCTGTGGGTTTTGAACATCCAAGCTTCGTTGTCGTAGGCTTTATGGAACGCCTCAATCTTGCCGATCGTGGATGGTCTCCGCACGCTTGCCATGATATGCTCGATGCCGTTGCCGGTGCAGAACTCGGTGAAGGCTGATAGGTCGCCGCGGGCTGGGTGGAACTGGGTTCCCTGATCTGTCAGTATCTGCTCCGGCTTGCCATATTGGTGGATGCAGTCCTTCAGCAGCTGGATCGCTTCTTCGCCTGTCGGGTTCTGGTGGACATCGCTGCCTGGAACGAATCGGCTGTGATCGTCCAAGTAACTGATCATCCACTCGTCCTGGTCGGTCATCTTGAAGTCTCCCTGCCACAAGTTGTTACTGTACGGTCGCTGGAATCTGCGTTTGCCCCAAACCTTCCTCGGTGCTTCGACTGGATTGTTCAATCCCGCCTCGATGAGTATTCGATGGATCGTGTTGTGGCCAACTGTGACTACGCTTTCGCCGCCGTAGTTCTTGAGGTAGCCTTCGATCTTGCATGGACCCCATCGTCTTTCCCTTCGAAGTTTGAGTATGAGATCCACCGTTTCGCGGGGGGTCTTCCAGAAACGGTGAGGTCTTCTGGATTTGACTTGTAGCCCCGCCCACCCATGTTTCCTGTAGACCCGCCACCAGCGGTAGACTGTCCTCTCGTCTACTCGTAGAGCTGTAGCGACCTCGATGGATCTCCAGCCTTCCAGTTTTCTATGAACGATCCATCTTCTTCTCCGTAGAACGCTATCCACTAATCGAACCCCAACCCTTCTCCAGTCACCGAACTCTTCTTATCACTGACACATGTGGGGGGATAGCTCAGGAATAGTTCGACAGGGCACAATTGGAAGTCGTCTGATCTTATCTGCGTGCAGTTTCGTTCCAGGTGCGTCTTACAAAGTCCGCCGCAGCATTCACTCCAGCTGGTCCCTTGAAGCTTGCTTCTTCCATACATATCCAACCGTCGAACCCGGCGTCTCTGAGAATTTGGAACATTTCCTTGAACGGGACCAGGCCGGTTCCGAGAAGAACATGTTTCAGCTCCCCTCGAGTCGATGTGTCTGCAGCATGGACACTGACGACGCGATTGAGGACTTTTTTGAGTACCGGGATCGGGTCGTCTCCATACGCGATAGTATTGGCAGTGTCCCAGTTCACGCCCAGCGACGCATGAGCAGTTCTTTCCACGATCTCCAAGAATATGTCAGTGGGGTGCGAGAAGTCTGTATACTGCCATGCTCCTGGTTTGGCATGATTCTCATAGGCCAAATTGACCGGGTACTCTCTAGCAAACTCCGTTGCTCTTACAAGTCCGTTGACCGCCCATTCAATGCCCTCACGCCGACCGACGCTTGGATGCGCTTGGCCCGCCGTGACGCGAAGGAGGTCTGCACCTAGCCTTGACGCTGTCACAATGTCGTCCTCCAACTTGGTCAGCTGACGTTCACGTTCGGCAGGATCGGGATGCGTGAAATCTGGGTAGGTCGTGACCATGGCGACCCGAATCCCTGTTTCCCCGATCTGTTGACGCACCTTGTCTAGGTACTCAGGGCTGCGGTTCTTGAGGAAGAGGATGCTCAAATCTATTCCATCTAAGCCAATGCGAGATCCTTCAAGCGCCCATTCCTTGATGCTCATCCGTCCGTTGATGATATCTTGGAAATAGGAAACCGGTAGGCAGCTTAGCCTCATTTACCCCCTTCAGCCTCCGCACTTCAACAAGTCTCGATCTGCTGTCACACCTACCCTAAAAGAGTGAACATAGCTCCTGTTGGCTAACGGAGGTCGGGTCAACAGGTTGTACGAGCAGTTAAGGACAGAGATCTGTCACATCATGAATTTGATCTCGACCAAGGGGTGGTCGCCTGGCAGTAGCGCCAACATCAGCGTCCGAGTTCCCGGGACAAATCATGTATGCATCAAATCGACGGGCACGAGCATGACTTTTGGCACCATGGATCCTGAATCAAGCGTTGTGGTGATGGACCTTGACGGAAACCAGGTGGATGGTGTTCGGAAGCCTTCCATTGAGTTCCAGTTCCACTTGGGCATATACAAGGCTAGGCCTGATGTTGGTGCGGTCCTGCACGCACACTCGCCATACGCCACTGGATACGCGGTCGCAAACCTAGAGCTCCCGATGGTTTCAGCTCCTGGGCGTCTCGTATTGAAGAAGGTGCCGCTGTTAGCCTTTGCACCCCCGGGGTCACAAGAGCTTGCTGACATAGTTACAACGGCTTTTTCGGACCGTTCGATTCTGTCGGCATTGTTGGTCGGTCACGGGGTTGTCGCGGTTGGTGCTGACATCTACGAAGCCTTCAAGTACCTTGATTGGACCGAAGACGCAGCCCAGATCGCGTTTCTGTCAGGCTTGCTCAAGGCCGGGGATTCAGGGTGACAGGATCTTAGTGCCCGGCGATTATCGTTCGACAAGTTCGATTGTGACGCCATCAAAGGGATCTTTGAAGACTGCTATTCTCCAGGGCTTCTTCCCGGGTTTCTTTGCATAGCTTATCTTGGCAGGTGGTTTCTCGGCGACGTACTCGATCTTCGCTTTGTCCTTCGTGACCTCGAATGGTTCGCCTATCATTGTTGCTCCGGCCGCCTTCAATCTGCTGATCGCTGCGTCTAGATCCCGCACTCTCATTCCGAGGTGAGTGATGCCGATGGATCCTCGCATTGTCTTCTGCCAAGTGTCAGGACTCTGAGCCCGGGTCGCAGCACTTTCGGCGGTTATGATTTCCAGGAGGAAGTTGTCACTATACAAATAGGCATTCTTGTAGACAGTACCGGGGGAGGGATTGAGAACGGATATTCTGAGTAGTTTCAATCCCAAGCCTTTCGAATAGAACTCGATTGATTTGTCAACGTCGCGAACAGTTAGTGAAACGTGATCCATTATCACGGGGAATATCACACCTGTACATCTCGGCATATAGATGGCGGTTTTTCTCTTTTGTGTCTAGAATGAGAGGGTCATCTTGTGGCTGCCGTAGCTGCCAATAATCGGTAAGATCGTGGACTCAATGACCCTGACGAGTACGCTTAAAGAGCGACGAAGTCATTGGAACTGCCAAGCGGAGGAACCTAACGATGGGTTCGAAACTCGGTTTCATAGGGCTTGGAATAATGGGCAAGCCAATGGCGAAGAACTTGATCAAGGCTGGTCATGAATTGGCCGTCTATGATGTTGTCGATACACTAACGAGAGAGCTTGAGAGCGCGGGTGCCAAAGTCGCACATTCGTCCAAAGAGGTTGCGGAGAAGAGCGATCTGATCATTACGATGTTGCCTGACTCACCTGACGTTGAGAAGGCTGCGTTGAGTTCGGGCGGCATCTTCGACGGAATCAAGAAGGGATCGACTTACATTGACATGAGCACCATCTCTCCTGTCACGTCGAAGAAACTGGCGGAAGTTGCCAAATCGAAAGGCGTTCGAATCCTCGACGCACCTGTCAGCGGAGGGGAGAAAGGTGCGATTGAAGCGACGCTCACGATAATGGTTGGCGGAGCAAAGGAGGTCTTCGATGACTGCCTACCGCTTTTCCAAGCGATGGGCAAGAACATTGTCTATTGTGGCGGTGTTGGATCCGGTCAAGTCGTCAAGGCCTGCAATCAGATACTTGTCGCGGGCGTCTTGGAAGCGGCTGGTGAAGCGCTCGTTCTCGGGACAAAGGCAGGGGTCGACCCGGAGACCGTTCTCAAGGTAATCGGCGGAGGATACGCAATGCGTGTTCTTGACGCGAGAGGGCCGCTTATCTTGAAAGGGGATTTTAAGCCGGGTTTCAAGACGAGACTTCACTACAAGGATCTGGGAATTGCCCTTGCGGCTGGGTCTGAATATGGAGTGCCCCTTCCTGTCACCAGCCTCATCCACGAGATGATGGGCGTTATGAAGGTCTGGGGACGCGGCGAATACGATCACTCGGGAATCATAACAGTACTTCAGGACCTTGCCAAAGCGGAAACGAAGAAGTAGGACTTGAGACTCAGATAGCGTGGTGTGTGTAGGATGATCAAGAGACTGAATCATGTTGGCGTTATCGTGCATAATCTGGATGACACGCTCAAGATCTACGAGAAGATCTTCGGCCTCAAACCCACTACGGTGAAGACCGCCATGGAGGGCAAGGCAAGAGTCGCGTTCGTACCTGTGGGTGACGGCGAAATAGAACTAATCCAGCCCCTGGACCCGAATATGCCCCAAAGCAAGTTCCTTCAAACCCGTGGCCAAGGCATTCACCACATCTCCCTAAGCACAGACAATATCGAATCAGAGGTAGACAGAATGAGAAGAGAAGGAGTTGCTTTCGCCGCTGAGGCGCCGAAGATAGGCGCTCATGGCGTGAAGATCATCTTCACCAAGCCGGAGACAACAGACAACATTACCGTGGAGCTTTGTGAAGAACCTTAGCACACAGAGCAGTTGCTGTCCTGTTCCACAGCCTTCTTGGTTCCCCTTCGTCTCTCTGCCCAGAGGGGGCTCTTCTCTACGTTCCTTTCTTAGGGAATGGTGTGGTCGGTATCTTCTTCTCGCCAAGTTCAGGATGCTTCTTCACTAGAGTCTCAAAGCGTTTTAGCGCGCCGGCCGGAACTTCGTCGGGGTCAATTCTGATATCTATTATCGAGGGTCTGCCTGATTCGAACGCGTTCTTGAGCGCCTCTTTGATCTCAGTTGGTCTCTCAACCAGTTGTCCATAGGCATGGCATGCCTCGGCGAACTTCACGAAGTCCATGACGTACGACTGAGTAACGATGTACCTTTCTGGCTCCCACGCGCCGTAGCCGAACTTCTGTCCTTGGATGATCATTCCGAGATTCATATCGTTCAGTATGCACCAAACAACAGGGATGTTGTACGCTGTGGCAGTGTTGACCTCCTTGCTCAGCATCGTGAAGCTCGCATTACCAACGACATCGACGACCTGCCTATTCGGCGCTCCGAGCTTGGCGCCTATCGAGGCTGCAACGCTGAAACCCATCGCGGTGTGTCCGCCGTCAGCCATGAATCCTTTGGGCATCAGTGCCTGATAGTACTTCTCGACCCATGCGAGGTTGTTTCCGCAGTCCGCCCACACAATTGCGTCTTTTTCGAGGAATTCACGGATCTCCTTGACCGCTCTCTGAGGTTTGATCGGAACTGCGTCAGAGAAGCTCTGAGGCTCCGTGTAGTATTTGAGCTGGCCCTTCAACGCGAGTATCTCCTTCTGCTTTGCCTTCTTTCTCTCCTCGAATTCCTTCATCGCCCCTGGCGGCAGTTTGGAGAGAAGCGCCTTTACTTGCAGAAGCAAGTCTTGGAGGACGGTCCTTGCGTCTCCTACTATTCCCACCTCGACTGGGTAGTTCTTTCCAATCTCGGTTGGGTCGCTGTCGACTTGGATGATCTTCTGTCCTCCGAAGTTCTTCACCCAGCTGGTGGTGGTCATCTGATGGAAGATTGTTCCTAGCGCGAGCAGTACTTCGGTTTTGTCTCCTCGAAGGACCGTGTTGGCGATGTCTTGGCCGAACAGGCCCACCACGCCAAGTGCAAGTGGATGATCTTCAGGGAATGAGCTCTTGCCCATCGCTGTGGTCGCAACCGGACAGCCCAGTGTGGTCGCTAGTTCCATCAACTCTGGGGATGCGCCGGATGCGATTACTCCTCCTCCGGACATTATCGCGGGCGATGATGAATTCACCAAGAGCTGGGCTGCCTGCTTGATGCGCTCTGGATCTCCTCTCACTGCTCCCATTGGTCTGTACTTCTTGGGGGGCACGAGTTCAGCGTCTATCTCAACCCTAATCACATCTTGTGCTAAGTCAATGTGCACCGGTCCCTTTCTTCCGGTTAGCATGGTTCTGAAGGCTCGTCTGATCACTTCAGGAACGGTGTCAGGGCGAGTGACCAGCACACTCCATTTTGTGACCTCCTTGAAGATGCCTACGTGTGATATTGATCGTGGGCCCCAACCGCTTGCGTCTTGGATTCCACCCTTGCCGAATTGATCTGTCGGAACGTTGTTTGTGAAAGCTAGCACGGCTTGGTTGTCTTGGTAGGCCGGGTGAAGGCCCGAAGCCAGATTCACGCCACCTGGGCCGACCGTTGCTGCACATGCAGCCACCTGGCCGCATGCTCTGAAGTATCCATCAGCCATGAAACCGGCACCCTGCTCGTGCTGAGTCAGTATCGTCTTGATCTGTGGGTAGTCGTAGAACTCGTTGTAGAATGGAGCAATTCCGCCGCCTGGAATTCCAAAGAGGTATTTCACTCCCTCGCCAAGGAGAGACTCGACAATGAACTTGCCTGCGCGGAGTTTCGCCATAATTCCCGACGCTCACTTACCAAGCGATGACTAATCCCTGTAGTTAATAGTTCCTCTTTTGTGATCTGCCACGATTCCAGAACGTGCTCTATGCAAGCCTGAGGAGCCTGAGGAGTACGTGCGAGAACTATCCCGCTAGGACCTCGGGATTCACGATGTGTGGTGGTCTCTCGCCCTTGAGGGCCGCCAATAGGTTGTCCACCGCCATCAGCGCCATCTTTGTACGAGTCGCGACTGACGCGCTCGCGATGTGAGGCACAATGAGGATATTGTTGAGGGTCAGAAGTGGGTCGCCGAGGGGTATCGGCTCCGGCTCCGTTACGTCAAGCGCTGCGTAGGCAATTTGGTGATTTCGCAGCGCGTTGTAGAGTGCCTTGGGATCTAGGATCGGTCCTCGAGCCGTATTCACTACTATTGCGGTCTTTTTCATGATCTTGAACTGTTCTTCGCCGATCAGATGATAGGTCTCAGGAAGCAGCGGAGCGTGAACTGTCACGAAATCTGATTCTCTGAGTAGCGTCTTAAGGTCCCTGAACTCAACATCGAGCGTCTCCTCTAGCTCAGGTCTCCTTACCGAATCATAGTAGAGCGTCTTCATGTCGAATCCTTTGGCTCGCTTAGCGACCTCCGCTCCTATCCTACCTAGTCCAATTATGCCCAGCGTTGCGTGGTGCACGTCACGACCGAGCAGTGTCATAGGGCCCCAAGTCTTCCATTTTCCTTCTCTAACGTTCCTTTCGCCTTCCACGACGCGTCGGGCAGCGGCGAGCAGTAGAGCAAACGCAAAATCTGCGGTAGTCTCCGTTAGGACGCCCGGGGTGTTGCACACCATGATCTTGCGCTTCGTCGCCTCACGGACGTCTATGTTGTCGAATCCAACGGCCATGTTACTGATCACTCGCAGTTTCGGTGCCGCGTCCATGATGGGGCCGTCAATCTTGTCACTGAGAAGGGAAAGAAGTGCGTCTATCTGGGGGATCTCTTTGAGGAGCACGTCGCGTGGAACCGCGAGCTCGCCCTCCCAGATGCGATAGTCGCAAGTCTGTGCGAGTTTCTTCAACGCCTCTTCAGGAATGAGTCGATTCACGTACACCTTTGGCTTCAATGTGTTCGACCTCAGTTTCTGCAAGCATGAAGACAGGAGTCTCAAGCATTCCAGTGAGGCTTACATATGACTTTCTGGGCGTCAATGCCGCACGTGAGCAATGTGGCTGATGTGGTGCATGTGCTTTTGAATGCACCTCTTGATTTCCTCGGCAAGGCGTGACATGTCCTCCGCTCCGCTTTCCTGAAGGCCGAGCGCAGGATGTAGACACGCAAGACTGGTAGAGACGTGAGCCAGATCCCTTTTATTGAGAAGCCTTGGTAGGCACTTGAGCTGTGCAGGAAAAGAGCGAGTGCATGATGGTTTGACGAGAGCGAAGTTCGAGATTCTCTCAACAGATGAGGTCATTCGGATTCATGATGCGTCGCTCGACGTGCTCGCCAACACTGGAGTGCAGGTGGACGATGTTGAAACTCGCAAGATGCTTGGTGAGGCGGGCGCGGTAGTCGACAAGAGCAACGGGATCATCAAGATCCCTGAGGGTCTTGTACATGAGGCGTTGAAGAAAGCACCAAAGGAGTTTGTCCTGTATGGCAGAGACGGGGTTCAGCCCCTAAGGCTCGGGCAGTGGGATACCTACTTCACTACAGGTGGCTACGCAACATATGTTTGTGATTTGTCGACAGGTTCACGAAGAGGAGTCACGTCCCGCGATCTAGCAGACGCTGTGAGGCTTGCAGACGCGTTGCCTAACTGCGATCTCATCGCAAATATCCCTGCAGCTCCTAGGGACGTTCCACAGCCGACTCTCGACAGGCATCAGTGGGCCATCGGATTAACGCACACTCGCAAGCATGTCCTGAGCGAAGCGAGAGGTTACGACAGCGTCAAGGATGCAATTGCAATGGCTGCCACAATTGCAGGAAGCACGGACGCATTGAAGAAGAAACCGATCATCACACTCGATGTCACCACTATTAGCCCGCTTACCCAAGATCGGCTTCAGACTCAAGAGATAGTCGGAGGCGCAAGGAACGGAATACCTGTCAGCATAAGCCCGGGCCCGATGGCGGGCGCGAGTTCCCCGGTCTCCTTGGCGGGCACCATGGCTCAAGCGAACGCAGAATTCTTGAGCGGCTTGGTCATCTCGCAGGTTGCATCGCCCGGCGCCCCGGTGATCTACGCTTGTTGGGCGAGGCATCTAGATCAGAAGACAGCCAATGTTTCCATGGGAACTCCGGAGTTTGCACTTCTGAGAGTGTGTCAAGCCCAGTTGGGTAGATACTATGGTCTACCAACCCGTGGAGGAGGTCTTGTTACGGACTCGAAGACAGCCGACGCGCAAAGCGGATACGAGAAGATGGCTACCTGCTTGATCCCCGCGATGGCGGGATTGAACATTGTCGCAGGCATGGCAATGGTCGACTCGTTGAACACGATGAGCTATGAGCAATTCATCTTGGACGAAGAAATCATTGGATTTGCCAAGAGAATACTCAACGGAATAGACGTTACCGCGGAGAAGATTGCAGCAGATGTCATCAAGGCCATAGGGCCTGGCGGCAGCTTCCTAGGAACTAGGCATTCTCTGAAGCACTTCAGAGAAGAACTGTGGATACCGCAGATCTCAGATAGAACGACTTGGTCTCAATGGCATGAGAGAGGAGAGAAGAGCGCTGAAGTCAGGGCCCGTGAGGCAGCTAAGAAGCTGCTCGCCTCACGCCAACCCCCCGCGTTGCCGGCAGAAGTCGAGAAGAAGATCTGGAGCATTGTCCGGGAAGCCGAGAAACGCCAACTCTAGGGCATATGGCATTTCAGAGAGAGCATTATCGGCTCGATGATCTTGCCCACGCGCTCGGATGTCTCAGGCCGCGCGAAAGCGTAGACGACGTAGTACCTTCCCGACTCATCGCACTGCAGGTGCATTGAGTGCGAGTCCTGCGTCACCCGACGTGACCCGAACGGGAAACCTCCGCGCTCGACGAACATACGCGCGTGAGTATAGGTGGCATCATGTCCCTGAATCTTCAAGTTCCTGGTCGCGGGAGTACCGTCCAGTTTCGCACGTGTGCTCTTGACGGAGCGCTCAATGCTGGCAGATGCTTGAGCTGCGGCCGTGGCATAGCGCTTTCTTGCATCTTCCAGATTACCCCATGACAGGAAAACCTTGAGGCCCTCTTCAAGATGGAACACGACGTCACCTTTCTCCCTTCGCGTCTTGGGATTGAGTTCAAGACGGGTGTTGTTGGGGTAGCTGGCCGAAAACCCGTACATTGCCAGGAGTTCGTACTCTGGTTGAGTAGTCTTCGATTCGTCGGCTGCTGCACCTTCCGTCACAATTAGCTCTTCATCGCTTGCCTGCTTACTGGTTTCTGAACCCTTCGTGGCTCGGGTTCGAGTGATCCCCAGCAATCTCAGTAGTTTGTGGGTGAGATCGTCCGTGTCCTTCATGGTTACTGCCTGAGGAGGGCAAAATAGCGAGGTTGGATATTATCCCTCCGCACGGGGAGAGCGCTCACGCGAGTTGCTTGCCAGCATGAGAGAACGGTATTTACATCCGAAGTGATTGGATTCATTCGTAGTCATGATTCAATATCTGTGTCCGCGGTGATCCGAGGTCTGGTCGAGGTGGCTTGGTAGAACTGATCGAGTCCTATGATTTCGGGCGAATTGTGATCAATGGGATTGTCTACACGAAAGACGTGATAATCACAGGGGAGAAGACAATGGCCGGCTGGATGAGGAAGGAAGGGCATCTGCTGCAGATTGCTGACATTAGCCAAGCGATAGAGGAGTCAGCTCCTGAGGTTACGATTGTCGGGACAGGCTACGACGGGATGATGAGTGTTCCGAAAGAAACCAGACTGTACTTCCAAACGAAAGGCATCGAGTTGTTCATCGAAAAGACAAGAGAGGCCTGCAACCTCTTCAACGTCTTGTCAAGAACCAAACGAACGCTAGCAGCTTTGCATCTCACCTGTTGACAACTGTCTTGAAAAGAGCCGAGCGATGCATCGCTTTCTCAGACTTGCAACGCACCAGACAGAGATCTGAGAGGCACATTGACCACAAAGGTGAATTACGTGACAGATCGGTTCGGTTGAACGGTCTAGGTGTTACGGGATGGGCAAGAGCATAGAGATCAGCAAGCCATCAGGTAAGTTGGGCGTATTACTTGTCGGCCTCGGAGCTGTCAGTACAACGTTAATTGCCGGAGTCGAAGCCGTGAAGCTTGGAATCGCCAAGCCAATCGGCAGTCTCACACAGATGGGAACTATCCGCCTTGGGAAACGAACTGACAAGAGGACTCCCCTCATCAAGGAGTTCGTGCCCCTTGCGGGCCTTCAAGATCTTGTATTTGGTGCATGGGACATCTTTCCAGATGACGCATTCGTAGCCGCATCGAAAGCTGCCGTATTGGATCAAACACTACTAAGGAATCTGGAGATACCGCTTCGGAATATCAAGCCAATGAAGGGCGCCTTTGAACAAAGATGGGTGAAGCGACTCACAGGAACCCATGTGAAGGTCGGCCGCAATAAGAAAGATCTGGCCGATCAGATTGTGACCGACATCAAGGAGTTCAAGGCTAAGACAGGAGCTTCAAGGCTCGTCATGATTTGGTGTGCCTCCACAGAGGCACACACTACCATCAAGCCAGAGCACCAGAATCTTGCGGCATTTGAGAAGGCATTGGAGGACAATTCTCCTGAGATATCCCCCTCGATGATCTATGCCTATGCGGCTCTTACGGCAGGAGTCCCATTCGCAAATGGTGCCCCGAATCTCTCCGTCGACATCCCGGCGCTTCTTGAAATGGCCAAACGTAACAACTTACCCATCGCCGGCAAAGATCTGAAGACCGGCCAGACTCTCATGAAAACTATCCTTGCGCCAGGATTCAAGGCTCGAATGATCGGCATGCGCGGCTGGTACTCGACGAATATCTTGGGCAACCGAGATGGCGAGGTACTGGACGATCCTGAAAGCTTCAAAACCAAGGAAGAGTCTAAGCTCGGGGTTCTGCAGTACATACTCCAGCCTGAGCTGTATCCTGACTTGTACGGAAACGTCAGACATCAAGTCAGAATTGACTACTATCCACCTCGAGGCGACAACAAGGAGGGCTGGGATAACATTGACATCTTCGGATGGCTCGGCTATCCGATGCAGATCAAAATCAACTTCCTATGTAGGGACTCCATCCTCGCTGCTCCAGTCGTGCTGGATGTGGCGTTGTTCATGGATCTGGCACAACGAAGCGGAATGAAAGGAATTCAGGAATGGCTGAGCTTCTACTTCAAGAGCCCCATGACTGCACCGGGTCTTTACCCAGAGCATGACCTATTCATCCAGCTGATGAAATTGAAGAATACGCTCCGATACCTCAGAGGAGAGGAGCTGATCACACACCTAGGACTCGAGTACTACGACTGACTAACAGAAACCCTACAGTCCAATCGCATCGTGCGCGCGCGTGCACATACCGCTTCTACACTTGATCCAAGTCAGTCGGTACACTCATTAAGACCTCCCACAGAACATGGTGAGCGAAGCCACATTGAGTAGGCACACGTCTACTGACTCCTCGGTTCGCCACATCCTCCGACAGGTCCAACAGGGACACACATTGGCGGCTGCCGACCATCTGCTTGTGCGTGGACGGAGAAGCGATTCTGCCGCAGTCGTAGAGCGCCTGATGAGCCAACTGCCTGGTTTTCTGACAAGGCACAGCGGTTCGGAAACGGATGTCTTCACGACACTAATCCGAATCGGACTCAATCTGGTTGGGCAGGATGCGAAAGTGGCTAAAGTGCCGCCACAGGCAGCTCAAAAAGCATTGTCAAGTCTGAGGACGAACACTCTGGCTCTCGAAGATTCCTGGACAGAATTTGCAAGAGATGCCACCACCAACTACCTCGCGGACATGGCAAGCGTCAATGCAGGAGACAGTCTGCCCGGCTACACGGTCGAGAGCATCCGTAGCCATCTCGGAACTGATCTTAAGCCCTCACATTTCATCGATGCATTTGCACAGGTCGCACGCGATACGGTTTACTGGAAGATGGTCGATGGGAAATTCTGCAAATTCGGGAACGATTACGCTCGCGGCCTAGAAACGTTGAGGCATCTGGGGTTCTCTCAGGTCTCTACGAATCCTGTGCTGGCAGCGAAGGCTTTTGATGAAGACCCAGCATTGGTCAAGAAACTGGAGAAAGAGATCAGCGAGAACTCGAGTTGGAAACAAGACCCAGAGAGATACGGACACGACATCGTGATGGCTGGGACGCTTCTTGCCCTATGGCCGAACCTTGAGGTCTTCAGACCACTAGCGTTCCTCGTAAACAACTGGGACTACATGATCAGTTTCCAGCTGAACCCGAACGTCGCCGACGATGTCAAAGCGAGTCTTGACGACGCAAGACGAGCATACAAGCTAGTTCAGCGGCATCTTGTCATCTATGATAGATCCTTGGGCATTCCGAACCCAGGCAAGATGCGTCCGAACCTCGTTTTCAAAGTCGCTGGCAGCTCAAGAGCTGCGAGAGAGGTCACGCGAGTACTCAATGCAGCTGGAATAGGCACTAACAACACGGTCACGTACACCGTGACACAGGAGGTACAGTTGATCATCGATGCCTTCGAGGGCAAATCTAGAGCTGTGAAATCTGGGAAACCTCTCACCCGGACCTACGAGACGAACATGGGTGGGCGATTCGTAAGCCATCTTCGCGAGGTTGAAGCTGAGAGAATACTTCTTGATATTACGCGCCGAATCGGCGAAGAAGAGGCGAATGAGCTTCTACTACAACTCGCGAAAGGGCTCGGTCTCTCAGACCAAGACAGTGGTCGCCTACGGAGCGCCCCCAATGTTGCTCAGAAGGTCAAGATCGCCTGTGCCTTCAAGAATCTGAAAACGCTCGTTCACGAGGCCTTCATGACTGTCGCAACTGAAGGAGGCATGAGCCGAGCTGAGATTGAGCAACTCGAAGCAGATCTCAAGAAGGCTGGCACGCTCGTCGCAAAGAGGGTCTACTGGGTCTTCTATGACAGGAAGAATCATGACAGATGGGTTGTGTGGCTCCAGCGGCAACACAAGATAAGCCGCCGAGCCGCTATCACCGTCCTTGACTCAATGGACGTCCTTCCCGCATCCAAACGAGTCCCTGAGGATACGTACGATACGCTAGGCTCTCCAAACATGTGCAACACCGAGTTTCCAAATCACGCAAGAGCAGTGCAGCTCTACTCCGAGCGTGACAACTTCGACCTGAATTCCTTCAGGAACGCAGTAATATCAGCTCCTGACCAAGAGGTGGTCAAACGACTGATGAGTATCGATGATTTCGTTCGAGGATACGATTCGACAAAGGCTATCTCGACAGAATTGGTCCATGTCGGAATCCTGTCTGATCAGCGGGAACTGGGTCTTGGGGGACTCCCGGAAGATGAATGGCAGGATTTTGGAGCAGTCCAGAAGACAATGGCTGAGTTCAAAGACGCGTATGAGAAATTCCTCGCACGCTGTGTAGATCTAGCCAGCACGTAATTCGGGTAGCTGATGACAAGCTTCATTTTCTGTTGAGATTGACTTCTTGCAGGTGATCGGGATGGAAAAGCGCATTAGAATAACAACCAGAGCAACGGGCGCCGTGGAGGCCGTTATGACCTCTGAGAATCCAAAGACGGCAGAGGCGATCTGGACGGCGCTTCCAATCAAAGGTAACGCGAACACGTGGGGAGACGAAATCTACTTCTCAACCCCAGTGGGTCTCAAGGAAGAGAAAGCGAGGGCTGAGGTCGAAGTTGGCAGCATTGCATATTGGCCGCCGGGCAAGGCTCTATGCATCTTCTTCGGAGCAACCCCGGTTAGTCAGCACGGCGAGCCGCGAGCATACAGTCCCGTCAACGTTTTTGCGAAAGTCACCACCAATTCGGCGGCCTTTAAGAAAGTCCGCGACGGCGATCAAGTAACCGTGGAAAGGGTTGAAAGCTAAGGCTGTGTGAGGCCAATTGACCTGCAATCATGCAACTCTAGACTGGACTTACCGCGGAATGCGAACGCTGGTCCTTGAAAATCGTTATCTACGGCTCGTCTCACTTCTCGACAAAGGATCAGACATCTCAGAGTTAACATACAAGCCGCTCGACCTTGACCTGTTATTCCACGCACCGACCGGCTACAGGAAACCCGGAAGTATCGTCGGAACCTGCAAGAGATCTGAAGGCGAATTCATGGAATATTACGGAGGGGGCTGGCAGGACATACTTCCTTTTGCAGGCAACGAACCGGTCAAGCACAGGTTCGGCGAGTGGGGCATGCACGGGGAGACCCCGCTTCTTCCTTGGGACGCAGTGATCGAGAAAGACTCCCCTTCTGAGGCGACTGCAAGGCTCTCCGTCGATATCCCCCGATATCCATTCCATCTAGACAAGTGGATCACAATCAATGATAGAGCGACAATCTCGATACGAGAGAGACTGACGAATACTAGCGCTCAGACGCTCGAGTACTGTTGGGTCCAGCATCCTGCTCTCGGCAGCCCATTCGTGGGCCCAGGCACGAGGATAACCGTCCCCGCTGAGGCAGTCGTGATGGACAAGGCAGAGCCGTGGGGTCGCCTCAAGGCGGAAACGACCTACAGATGGCCATATGTGGAGGACAGAGCAGGAAAGAAGGTCGATCTGAGCGTACTGCCAGCGGACAATGTGGTTGCTGACGAGACAGCCTACATCACGAACATCAAGGAACCATGGTATGCCGTCGTGAATCCGGATCTAAAAGTTGGATTCGCGCTCAGATGGGACCTATCTGTGTTTCCTGGCCTCTGGTTCTGGCAGAGCTACCGAATTCCGGATCACCCATGGTTCGGAAAGGCGTACTGCATCGCGTTAGAACCATGCTCCGGCCACCTCACAGCCTACGAGCAGCTAAAAAGGGGAACCATCAAGAAACTCCAAGGAAACGCGTCTCTTGAGACTCAGCTGACCGCCACAGTATTCGCGGGAGTCGAGAAAGTGAAGGCTGTCAACTCGGACGGAACTGTCGTTCCATCTTAGTCGTCTCAGGCAATTGTCACAGTGATGTCTAAGCAAAACAACCTTGATACGCTCTATTACACCGTAACGGTGAATGTCATACATCTTGGACTTGGAAAACCGAATGGTTTAGAATCTTCTTTCCTACCAACTTGGACCTGTGATTGGGATGGCTCTTGTACTCTTAGGTGCGCTTGGCGGCGCAACTCTCGGCGGATTCGGTGGATTGGCGCTTGGCGGATTGACTGGCGCCGCAATAGGAGGACTTGCCGGAGCCGCTCTCGGCGGCGCAGTAGGCATGGCTGCATCCTACCCATGGTACTACCATCGCTACTGGTCTCCATACTACCAGCCATACTACTATCAGCCGTATTATCCGATAATGTCTCCCCGCGTCTATCCGCAGTACGCAATGCAATGGGTCCCAGCGCCTGCCTTCGGATACTGGTAGACACTGTGCCGAGATTCGTGTCGGATCGACACAATCCACTAGGTTACGCTCTGCAGAATTGCCGAACCAGCGTGAGGGAGGCTTTGCTTCGGCAACGGAAGGCCTAGAGCAGGACTTGTCTTCTGGACCAGACGTACCAGATTATGATAGGCCCCAGAGTCAACGTCAAGACGTTAATAGCAATTTCAACGGCGACATCTGTACCTGCAGGAGAGGGTAGTTTTCCATAGATTCCGTTCAAGCAATCATAGAGCACGTCCATCAGCCCAAGGAAGATCGAGGCGCTGCCAGCGAGCAAGGCGAAGAGAACTCCCCATGACTTGCGCGTCAACAATCCTACTGCGCCAACGAGTGCTGTGATCGCCAGCCACATGTCTGCGGCGGGGAACGCGGTCTCGAAGGTCATGTAGCAGGGGACACCAGACAGGGCTGGTGTGCCAGAGAAGAAGAGGATCCAGTAGACGGCAACCATTACTGCTGCGAACAGGAGGACCCCTGCGATCAACAGCACGCCTTTTGGTCTCGCACTTTGCCCAGCCATTCAAGGTCCCCCTTTGATAGATGAAGTCGCGTAGCCTCCCTCGAACTCAGTTGGGATTGTTCTTAGGATCTCCAGCCATCTCATGGTTGAATCGGAACTCTGAAGTATCCTGAGAAAGTTTCCGCGGACTTTCAGTTTCCTCGTGACAAAGGCCTTGCTTGCTCCTAACTTGCCGAGCAATATGTCGACCCAGACGCCGTAGGGCCCCGAGAGCACAAAATCTGTCTGACGCTCTCCCTCCCAAACCTCCAGTATCTTGCCTTTCTCTTCCCTGTATCCAACTACGATCGACTTGGGAATCCCTTTTTCGCTCTCGGCTCCGAGGATCATTGTGAAGGAGCCAGTCTCCTCTTTCGAGAGGCGCTCGTATTCAGCATCGGCATTTGTTCTCTTCATTACCTCATTCATGTACTCCGTACTGCCAAACTTGGGCAACCACAATCAACCTCACTGCATTTGCATCATGTTCCCTTGATGTTGAATTGTGAGTATTGTCCTTCGAATTCCGTTGGAAGTGTCTTGAGGATTTCAACCCAGCGAAGGACGCCGTCGGAGTACTTCAGGAGCTTCATGAAGTTGCCTTTTACCTTAAGCTTTCGAGTCATCAGCGCCTTGTTCGCTCCAAGTTTCCCTGTCAAGATCTCGACCCATGTTCCGTATGGTGCCGATATCCGGAATGTCGCCTCCCTTTCCGTTGGGTAGACCTCCACGATCTTTCCATCTTCAACTCTGTAGCAGAGAGTAAGCGCTTGGGCGATGCCCTTCTCAGGCTCGGCTTCAAGCACGAGGGTGTAGATCTCGTTCTCGCCCTTTGAGAGTTCAAGGTACTTTGCATCGGAATTCGTTCTCTTCAAGACTTCCTGCATATACTCTGGTGTGCCCAGTTTCAACAAAAACCCGCCTCGGCATCTAACTGATCTTGGCTATGATCTTAACAGCTTCGGTGCGAGGTCTTGCTAAGACCTCGAAGCCCCTCTCGACGAGTTGTTCCAGCGGTATTACGTCAGAGATCAAAGATTTGACGTCGACACGTTTCTTGGCAATGAAGTCAATCGCGCTTGGGTATTCTTCGTACCCACAATAGCTCCCTTTGATGTCCAGCTCGTTCAGAACCGGCGTCATGAAATCCGCTTCCACGGGTTCCTCGCAAATCGATATCACGAAGACTTGTCCGCCCTTCCGCACGAGTGTGACTGCATCCCTCAGAGTATGTGGTGTTCCGGCACATTCGAAGAGCACATCAGGACCTCTGCCTCCAGTCACCTCATCCATCTTTACATACAGATTCTCCTTCGACGGATCGTACGTCGCAGTCGCTCCTAACCTCTGAGCCATACTGCGGCGTTGGTCACTTACCTCTGAGACATAGACCGCGCTAGCCCCTGCCTCCTTGACGCACTGAAGCATCAGGAGTCCAATCGGGCCTGCTCCTACCACGAGAGCGCGATCTCCTAGTTGCAGTGACGAGCTTCGAACAGCGTGAATGCAGTTCGAAAGCGGATCGATCAGCGTCGCTTCATCGTCGCCAACACTTTCAGGAATCTTGTACAATATATCCGACGGCGTTTTGACGAACTCAGCAAAGCCTCCGTCAAATGACACTCCACACATCTGGACGTCATCGCAGAGACTGGGCCTATTGTGACGGCAGAAATAGCACTTGCCACACGGCCTAACACCATTGGCAACTACGCGGTCCCCCACTTGCCATCCGGCTACTTCACGCCCAAGTTCGGCGATCTCCCCTGAGAACTCGTGTCCAATGATGAGGCCCTCTTCGTATGTGCCGGTCTTGTAGGAGCCTACATCGGAACCACATATCCCGCAGTATCTGACCTTGATCAAAACCCCATCCGGATCGGGCTTGGGTTTCGGGACATCAGCGATGTCTATCTTGCGCATCCCACGAAAAACAGCTGCCCTCAAGGCATTCCCTCGGACCTGATTAGTGCCCTAACAAGAGTTAATTTCTTCGATGCTCAGACCTCGCTCCGAAGAGCTTGATCTTATTGACAGCTGACCCTAGCTCTGAGATCCAGGTTGGACTCTACCGCGTGATGACTAGGATTCGTCTGTTTGAGGAATCCATTGGGGCAGTGTATATTGACGAGATGGCCGAAGGCAGGAGTCTGCTCGGCGAGCTCCACCTATCCATCGGCCAAGAAGCAGTAGCCGCAGGAGTATCCGCTCATCTTCGAAGAGAAGACAGTGTGACCAGTTACTACCGCGGCCATGGCCACGCAATCGCCAAGGGCGCCGACATTGGAAAGGTCGCCGCCGAGATCCTCGGAAGAGAATCCGGACTGTGCAGAGGCAAAGGGGGTCACATGCACCTCTTCGACGCATCAAACAATTTCTCCACCACAGGGATAGTTGGCGCGCAACTTCCACTCGGACTCGGACCTGCGTTGGCTTTCAAGATTCTTGGGAAGGCGTTGGTTTCCACCACTTTCTTCGGAGATGGCGCCGCAAATCAGGGAACGTTCCACGAGTCCATGAATCTCGCATCCGTTTGGAAGCTCCCAGTCATCTTCGTCTGCGAGGATAATGCCTGGGCCATGTCAGTTCCGAAGACGGCAAGCACCTCTGTGCAAGACAACGCCCAGCGGGCAGCAGGCTACAATATGCCAGGAGTCATAGTGGACGGAAACGATGTTCTCGCAGTCTGGAAAGTCGCACGTGATGCAGTTGCTCACGCAAGGTCAGGTAAGGGGCCTACTCTATTCGACTGCAAGACCCACCGATTCCGAGGGCACATAGAGGGAGACCAACAGATCTACCGATCCAAAGAAGAAGCGGAGGAATGGCTCAACAAGGATCCGATCGCGAGAATGAAGAAGCATCTTCTCGGAAAAGGCCTTCTAACCCAGTCCGAGTCAGATCGCATAGAAGCCGAAGAGAAAGAGAAAGTTCATAGTGCGATCGAGTTTGCCAGAAGATCGCCTTGGCCTAGGCCGGAGGAGTCCGTGGATTCGGTATTCGAAGAGACATCCGAGCCAAGCGAGCCCATGATCGAGCTAGGCGCTCGGGAGATCACGTTCGGCGAAGCCATCACAGAGGCGATGAGACAGGAGATGGAACGTGACAGTCGAATCATTCTTCTCGGCGAAGATGTCAGGGTCGGCTTAGGCGGCGGAGCCTTCGGATGCTCGACCGGTCTCCACGAGCAATTCGGAGATCAGAGGGTTCTCGACACACCAATCTCGGAATCGGCTTTCATCGGCGCCTCGATTGGAGCAGCGTCCGTAGGCCTGAGGCCAATAGTGGAGCTCCAATTCATAGACTTCTTTGGAGTTGCAATGGATCAGATCTACAACCAGATGGCCAAGATTCATTACATGTCAGCCGGAGGGTTCAAAGTCCCACTTGTCCTTCGCGCCGCCATGGGCGGAGGCTACGGAGATGCAGCTCAGGGTTCTCAGTGTCTATACTCGATCTTCGCACATATCCCCGGGCTCAAAGTCGCGGTTCCGTCTTCGCCTTACGATGCCAAGGGCCTGCTGATCAGAGCGATCCGCTGTGACAACCCAGTCTTGTTCCTAGAGCACAAGCTTCTCTACAGTGTCCCGTTCCTTCCGTTCGGAGTAAGCGGCCCGGTTCCCGATCAGGAATATGAGATCCCATTTGGAAAGGCTGTCAAGCGGCGTTCAGGCAAAGACGTAACGGTCGTCGCTGTCGCACTCATGGTGCACAAATCGCTTGCTGCAGCAGAAAGGCTCGCAAAGGAAAGGATAGACGTCGAGATCATCGACCTACGCACAATTGTGCCACTAGATAGAGAGTCGATTCTTGACTCAGTCGCAAAGACTGGGCGCCTACTTGTAGTTGACGAGGATTATCTCAGCTTCGGACTATCAGGTGAGATCATCGCGCTGACATGCGAGCGTCTGGAGGGAAAGCTGAAGCGACCACCACAGAGAATTGCAGTCCCGGACGTCCCGATACCAGCGAGTTCCCCAATGGAGCAGTATGTCATACCAAACGAGGAAAGGATCTACCGCTCGATCAAATCCTTGATGTAACACTCTACAAAGCTCAGAATGGCGTGTGCGCAGCCCTCACACGGCTCGATAACTTGGAGCCCCTCAGTCCTCATCGGATCCCACGCAATCAGAGTGACTAACTGACCGTTAGTCATATCTTCGCAACATACCGCATATTTCGGCAAACTCCTGGGAGTGTTTCAATGTCAGTTGCCAAGATCGGCGGGTATCGCTGGGTTGTCCTCGTCGCGTACATGTGGGGAGCGGCAGTTTCACAGCTGCTCTGGCTGAATTTCGCCCCCGTTACCCCTCTTGTAGAGAACCTGTTTCACGTCAGCGAATTCGAGGTCGGGCTGCTCTCTATGGTCTTTCCTCTCTTGTACATACCCATCTCGATACCCTCTGGCGTCTTGACTGACTCGAAAGGCTATCGCGTGAGCGTTGCGATCGGAGTGATATTCATGGCGGTCTTCTCGGTGTTGAGGGTCTTCTCCCGAGACTTCACGATGCTCTTGCTCTTCCAGGGATGCATAGCAATCGGGCAACCATTTGTGATGAACAGTATTTCCAAGCTCGCAGCCACCTGGTTCCCAAGGAAAGAAAGGGTTCTTGCCACTGGGCTCGGAAGCATGGCGCTATTCCTTGGGATGATGATCAGTCTCTCGGTTACGCCTTTCCTTACGCTGTCGTTTGGGTTTGATGTCATGCTCATGATCTACGCGGCAATTGCGGTCATCGGGGCGCTTTTCTTCCTGATCGTGGCAAGAGCGAAACCGGCTATTGCGGTCGAGCCAGATGATGAAGCCAGCGAGGCGTTCTCAAGGAAAGCATTTGGGCGGGTCGTGCGATCAAGAGACATCGGCTTGCTCTCTGCTGCCTTCTTCATAGGTGTCGGATTATTCACGGCACTCGCTACGTGGTTAGAGAAAGTCTTGGAGCCATTCGGGATCACCATAACCGATGCGGGCATAGTCGGAGGTGTCTTCATAGTGGGCGGAATCGTCGGGTCGATCGTGATCCCCGCCTTGTCTGACAAGACGGGAAGACGAAAACCCTTCCTAGTGGGCGAATTGCTGGTCTCAGCCGCAGCCCTCATGATCTTCGTAACGGGTGGCAGTTACCTGTTCATCTTGGCCTGTGCATTCGTGCTGGGGTTCTTCTTGATGCCATCGCTGCCGATTGGTCTACAAGTCTCAGCAGAGCTTGTCGGGTCAAGCATGGCGGGGACTGCAGCCTCAGTACTTTGGCTCTTCTCTCAGATCGGTTCTGTGGTGTTCATCGTTCTGATGGAATCAGTGAAGACTACGCTCGGAAGCTTCCAGTACTCGATCCTCGTTCTAGTCGTGCTCGATCTTGTGGCTGCGGTGTTATGCTCCCGCATCACGGAGACCGGCAAGAAGCTGCACAGTACACTCAACAAATAGCGTCTTTGCTCTGAGCTGAAAGCGGCGTTCCACAACATTCGTACATAGCGTCTGCAGTTCCAAGGCTTACGCCAGCCGACTTGGTCAGGTGGGTCCCTCCAATCGCCTTAGCGCGCGATCTACAATCGGCCGTCCTGGCTTCATTCGTATTTGTGCCTGTGACTGCCCACGGCGACAAGGCTCTTAAGCACCTCTGAGAAAGCGGATTGCGGTCCCGGTGCAATGAATGCCATAAAGTCGATTCAAGCTGTCCCATATGCGGATTATGCGAAGTACGGGATGACTGGGGACATTCTGCTCTGCATGCTTCGGAAGATGATCGAGATCCGAAGGTTCGAGGAGCGCGTGGAACGGCTATTCCTCCAAGAAGGGGCTCTCATCGGACCATCGCACCTCTATTTGGGAGAGGAGGCAGTCGCAGCTGGCGCTATCGGCGCGCTCAACGATGATGACTTGATCACTAGTACTTACCGAGGCCACGGCCACGCTATCGCAAAAGGCGTTCCCATGAAGCCTCTGATGGCAGAGCTGTTCGGAAAATCCACGGGCACCTGCAAGGGACTAGGTGGTTCAATGCATGTCGCGATCTATCCCGAGAAGGGATCGGTATATGCGACAGCGATTGTCGGAAGCGGAGTTCCAATAGCGACTGGCCTAGGGCTTGCGCTCCAGAAGGAAGGAACACATCGAGTCGCAATGACGTTCTTCGGGGATGGTGCAACTAACACCGGTGCTTTTCACGAGGGAATCAATCTCGCATCGGTCTGGAAGGTCCCTGTCATCTTTGTCTGCGAGAACAACATGTATGCCATGTCGACTCGAGCGGACTATGCAGTAGCAGCGGAAAGCGTTGCCGCTAGGGCTCAGACTTACAGGATGCGAAGCATGGTTGCTGATGGAAACGACGCGGTCGCGGTCTACTTGGCCGCCAAAGAAGCGATCGATGCTGCTCGAAATGGTCAGGGCCCAACCCTTCTTGAGTGCATGACCTACAAGCTCCACGGCCACGGGGTCTACGACAAAGGTGACTACAGACCAAAGGGAGAGGTCGAAACGTGGCTCAAGCGAGATCCGATCAACGGACTTGAGGACAAGCTCCTGAAAGCAAAGTTGGCTGCTCAAGCAGATTTCGACAAGATTGAGAATGAGGTCGCGGCCGAAGTGGATGAGTCTGTTTCATTCGCGAAGAATAGTCCCGTTCTGCCGTTCGATGAACTTGCGAAGTACGTGTATGTGAGGTAGAGAGAGATGCCAGAGCTGACATATGCCGACGCTTTGCGCGAAGCTCTGCGCGAAGAGATGCTCCGAGATCCTCGTGTCGTGCTAATGGGCGAAGAGATCGGAGTCTTCGAGGGAGTATACAAAGTCACACGAGGACTGCTAAAGGAGTTTGGCCCGGAGAGAGTCAGGGACACTCCGATCTCTGAAGCTGCGATTGCAGGCGCTGCTGTGGGTGCCGCGTTAGGCGGTCTCAAGCCGGTTGCCGAGATCATGTACATGGACTTCGTGACAATATGCCTAGATCAGATAGCGACGAACGCTGCAAAGATGCACTTCATGAGCGGCGGCAAGCTCAAGGTTCCGTTCGTGCTCAGAACTCAGTATAGCCTTGGGCGCGTGCATGGTGCACAGCATTCCCAGTTCTTTCCGTCAATATTCTTCCAAGTGCCTGGCCTGAAAGTCGTCTTACCTTCCACACCATATGATGCGAAAGGTCTGCTGAAAGCTGCCATCCGAGAGGACAACCCGGTGGTCTTCATCGAAAGTGGTATGCTCTACAGAATCAAAGGCCCGGTTCCTGACGGGGAATATGTCGTGCCTTTGGGCCAATGTGATGTCAAGAAAACGGGTAACGATGTCACAATAGTCGCAGTCTCGAGGGCGGTTGTCGAAGCATTGGCTGCCGCTAGCAAACTGGAAGAGCAGGGCATCACCGCAGATGTCATAGACCCTAGGACAATCCAGCCTCTCGACTTGACAACGATCCTAGAGTCTGTGAAGAAAACTGGGAGGCTGATAATCGCGTCCGACGATGTCAAGTGTGGAAGCATCGGATCAGAGATAGCGGCCCAAGTAGTGGAAGAAGCCTTTGACTCTCTAGACGCTCCCATCTTGCGCGTCGCCTCCCCGGACATGCCAATCCCGTTTTCGCCAACGCTCGAACAGGCGTACATGCCCAATGCGCAGAAGATCATTGAAGCAGCGAAGAAACTGATTGGGTGAGCTACAGTGATGTTCAGGGTTGCAATGCCCCGTCTGGATCCCGGCATGCAGTCAGGCAAGATAGTCGAGTGGCTGAAAGAGGAGGGAGACAGCGTCGAGAAGGACATGCCGATTGCCAGGATCGAAGGAGAGAAGACCACTTTCGAAGTGAACTCCCCAGGACCGGGGGTGGTCCGGAAATTCCTGTTCGAGCCCGGCATGGATGTTCAGGTAGGGCAAACGATCGCCCTTGTAGGTGAGCCAAACGAGCCGCTGCCAGTCGAAGCCGAAGCACGGGCCACTCTCGAGCAAGTCGTGGTGCAGGAAGCCATCGTTGCTTCTCCTGTTGTTTCACGAGTGGCAGAGCCTTCAGCCTCGCCGGTCGCGCGTAAGATGGCTCGAGAGGCCGGCATCGACATTTCGAAGATCAAGGGGTCCGGACCTGGCGGTAGAATAGTTCGTGAGGATATTCAGAAAGCAATCGAGCAGACGAAGGCTCAGCCGGTAGTGGCCGGTGTTTCCGCCCAAGGAGCTAGGGCTGTTCCGGTTGCGAGGACGATCAAGCTGGCGGGAAAGCGAAAGGCTACTGCGGAGCGCCTCTCGTACGGTTTCCGCACGACCGTTCCGGTCACGATCACGATGGAGACAAGGATGGAGGCGGTCCTTGAGCAGAGAAAACAGCTTCACAGCCAAACTGGTGAAGAGATCTCCATAACGGCATACGTTGTCAAGGCTGCTGCAAAGGCTCTGGAAGATCACCAGATGATCAACTCGTCTCTTGAGGGAGACGAACTTCGAATCTATGGTGACATCAATGTCGCTGTGGCAATCAACACGCCTGACGGACTTGTGGCTCCAGTGATACCACAGACGAACAGGAGATCGTTGTCTGAGGTATCGCGTGACATTCGCGAACTGACAGAACGAGCTTTACAGAACAAGCTCACCGTTCTAGATCTTACCGGAGGCACATTCACCGTATCAAACCTTGGCGGCTATGGTGTGGATCTCTTTGCTCCAGTTATCAATCCGCCGCAATGCGCAATCCTTGGTTTCGGCCGAACCTCTGAGAGACCCGTGATAGTCGAAAAGCAGGTGCGAGCGGCATCAGTCACGACACTCTCGTTGGTATTCGATCACAGGATCGTAGACGGCGTCCCGGCGGCTCAGTACCTTCAGCGAGTCAAAGAGCTGCTAGAAGATCCGAAGAAGCTCGAATGATCGCCCTTGGTTCCGCAGCTAGGGCGTGATTGCCACTTTTATTGCCGCGCCTTTCTGCATTAGACGCAACGCTGCCTCAACCTCAGTCAGTCTCATTCTGTGAGTGACAAGCGGCGCAACCCTGACCTGACCTGTCGAGATCAGCCTCAAGGACTCGCGCACATCACTTGGCGTGTGATGAAATACTCCCTTCAATGTGAGTTCTCCGTAGTGCACCATGTCCGTATCAATTGAGGCAGTGCTTCCTGCTGGACATCCCCCGAAGAGCACGGTCGTTCCCCCTTTCCTAGTCGCCCGTACGGCCAACTCCCAAGTCTCTGGTTTTCCGACAGCTTCGATTGTGACATCTGCTCCGCGGTTGTCTGTCAAGGCCTTCACCTGACTCACAGGATCGCCGGATGTCACCGTCTTGTCCGCGCCTAGTTGGGCGGCCCTCTGCAACCTCTCAGGGCTCGCGTCGGCAACGACAACAGTCCCGGCACCGCGGACTTTCGCAAGCTGCACGTGCAACAGTCCGATTGGTCCAGCACCAATGACGAAGACGAGATCGGGTGCCTTGATGTTGGGCAGTTCGATTCCGTGAACTACGCACGCTAATGGCTCAACGAATGCTGCGGCCTCGAACGGGACATCCTTAGGAATCTCGTAAGTGTTCTGCTTCACGATTCGTGCTGGCAGCCGTACATACTCGGCATACGCACCAGGGGACGAGAATCCGACAAGGACCTCGTCCAGTCGATCGCATAAGTTCGGTTTGCCGATCCGGCAATAGTAGCAGGACAAGCAAGGTGCTGAATTCGCAGCCACAACTCTCATGCCCTCTTCAAAATCTCCGACGCCTTCTCCTATCTTCTCCACAGTCCCCGCGAATTCATGTCCTATGATGAG
>CAZRNA010000011.1:22515-37602 GCA_964601325.1 uncultured Candidatus Bathyarchaeia archaeon | reverse complement strand
GCATTGTGTACGAAGTGGAATGTCCACGTCAGTCCGTCGGGCGAGACCGACCAACTCTCAGCCAAGTCAGGAACGGCCTCGTTCTTCGGACCTTCCATCTGTATACCCATGTCGTAGATCATGCTGAGCATGTATCCTGTTTCTGACATGACGAACGTCATAGGGTTGAAAGTGTCAGGGAATGTTGTGATGCCCAGCCTCAAGGTCGTCTCTTGCTGGGCGCTCACCAGCTGTGGGCCGCAAACTAGGCTCGTCGAAATTATTGCTATCAGTAGAGCTACCGGAACCTTCGCCAGAAAACCGAGCAGATGCCTTTTCTTCAAAGTTTGCTCACGGAATTGCTATTATATGTCCAATGCACTAAAGCCTTGCCGTCGAGGCCCAGTGTCGGTGCCAGCGACTCTAATCCAATTCTCTCTCGCTCTTGAGGAGCGGTGAGGGACATGGCGCGATCAAGAGCTACCTATCTGGCGAGAAAAGGCACATACGCGTTCATCACCGTAGTGATCGTTATCGTGTTCAACTTTCTGCTGTTCAGAGTGATGCCTGGCGATCCAGCCCGGATCTTGATACCACGAGGCCACAACGTGCCTCTATCGCTTATTGCTAGAATGAAGGAGTTCTATGGACTTGACAAGCCGCTGCCGACTCAACTTGTCTCCTATGTTCTCCAAACGCTCCAACTCAATCTCGGTTACTCATTCTACTACAAGGCGCCGGTAGCTGACGTCATTGCGGGGTGGCTACCCAACACCCTTCTCTTGGTCGGCATCTCTGAAGTCATCGCGATCCTGCTCGGCTTTTCGACAGGCGCCATTGCAGGATGGAAGAGAGGCAAGAGATTCGATCTCTTCGCGACTACTTTTGGTCTCACCACGTGGTCAATGCCGACATTTTGGCTCGGCATCGTCTTGATCATGGTCTTCTCAGTGCAGCTAGGGATCTTTCCCGTAGGCGGGGTGAGGACAGCTGAGATGGCGTACGCGGATATCTTCCAACAAATAAGAGATGTGGGAATGCACATCATCTTGCCGGTTATCACGCTCACGCTTGTTAGCTTCGCGGAGTACCTCATGATAATGCGCAACTCCCTTGTGGATGTCATGACCGAGGATTTCGTCCTTACCGCGAGAGCAAAGGGCCTCACGGAACAGCAGGTCCTAAGAGATCATGTCGTTCCGAATGCCCTGTTGCCTTCAGTCACAACGGTTGCGATCGCTTTTGGTTTCATCGTCGGCGGGGCATTACAGACGGAGATAATCTTCTCCTACCCTGGCATTGGCATGCTAACCTACATGGCAATTGAGTTTAGAGACTACACGCTGCTTCAGGGGCTATTCTTCATAGATGCCGTCCTAGTCATCATTGCGAATTTTGCTGCAGACATCATCTACACATACATTGACCCCAGAGTGAAGTTCCAATGAGCGGGAGGTTGATTCCGTTTCGACGCAGTCTGTCTCAGTTCTGGCGCGTCTACTCAGGATCCAAGAAAGGAGTTCTGGGCCTCATCTTGGTTCTGTTCTTCTTCGCCATAGCGGCATTGGCCATCTATATCTCACCCTTCGATCCGAGCAAGATAGATCCGGGCAGGACATGGTTGCCTCCTAATAGCGTGAACTGGTTTGGAACGGATTGGTTTGGGCATGACTTGTTCAGTCAGATGATCTATGGAACACAAGTATCGCTGATCGTTGGGATATTTGCCACTCTGATATCCATCATCGTGGGGACCGCGATCGGGCTGCTTTCCGGCTACTACGCCAAGATGCTGGGCGAATTCCTCGAAAGAGTCATCGACTTCTTCCTAGTGATCCCCTATCTCCCATTGATGATAGTCCTTGTGGCGATATTTGAGGCAATGGAGACGCCCATCCCCATCCTCTGGGTGGTCATCTTCGTCGTCGGAATTACAGGCTGGAGCGGGACTGCGAGGATTATCAGATCACAAGTCCTCTCAGTGAAGGAACGACAATTCGTCGAACGAGCTCGGGCGGTGGGTGCCGGCGACCTCCGAATCATGGCTAAGCATATTCTGCCGAACGTGTTCCCGCTCGTCTTTGCAAATGCTGTCCTGACGGTGGCTGGTGCAGTCCTTGCGGAAGTCACGTTAGACTTCCTAGGACTCGGAGATGTCACAACGATCAGTTGGGGAATGATGCTTCACTTCGCGCTTTCGAATAGTGCTGTATATCGAGGAGCATGGTGGTGGATCCTTCCTCCCGGCGTGGCCATTATTCTTCTCGTGATGGGATTCACGATGATAGGTTACTCGGTAGAGGAGATCTCAAATCCCAGATTGAGGGGTAGGAAAGCCTGACAACCGTGCTCGATGTCAATAACCTCAAGACCTTCTACCGAGCCGACGGTGGCTACGTCAAAGCAGTGGACGACGTGGACCTTCACCTAGACGAAGGAGAAGCACTGGGGCTGGCTGGTGAATCAGGATGCGGCAAGACAACCGCCGCCCTCTCAATTGTTAGGCTGCTTCCATCGAATGCGAGCATCATGGGTGGTGAAGTCCTGTACAAGGGCCAAGACATCGTCAAGATGTCCGACAGAAAGCTGAGGAGAATCAGATGGAAGGAGATCTCGATAGTTTTCCAAGGCGCAATGAACGCGTTGAACCCCGTAAAGAGAATTGTAGACCAGATCGCAGAGCCCATCCTTCTTCATGAAGAAGTATCAAAGGAAGACGCCCTCCAGCGAGCGCGGAAGCTGGTCGAATTCGTGGGAATAGACAAAGCCAGGGCGAAGGACTACCCCCACGAATTCAGCGGAGGAATGAGACAACGAGTAATGATTGCCATGGCACTCGCCTGTAGCCCACGATTGGTCATCCTCGACGAACCCACGACAGCCTTGGATGTCATGACAAAAACACAAATTCAGGAACTAGTGAAGGATCTGCAGAAACGGTTGACGCTGTCAACAATCCTCATCACCCACGACCTTTCTGTGATCGCAGAAACGTGCGACAAGGTCGCGATAATGTACGGGGGAAAACTCGTCGAGTACGCCGATGTCGTTAGCACGTTCGAGAAACCACTTCATCCCTACACGTCAGGCCTTATCAGAGCCTTTCCAAACATCTACGGTTCAAGGGAGCTTCCCCTCTCGATTCCCGGCTCCCCACCAGACCTACTTCACCCCCCAGACGGCTGCAGATTCGCACCTCGATGCTCGATGGCAGACAAGGAATGCAGCGAACCTCCACCGGCAAAGATTGTCAACGGAAATCACTATGTTGCGTGCTGGAAGCAGTGAAGCTCTTGGACGACGTTCTCGAACTCAAGGATCTCAGAGTGTGGTTCCCTGTTAGATCCGGCATTCTGGCGGGGCTGCTGCGCAAAGAGGCAAAGTTTGTACACGCTGTCGACGGAATCAGCTTTGACGTTCGCAGAGGGGAAGTTTTCTGTCTTGTTGGAGAAAGTGGCTGCGGAAAAACAACTACCGCAAGATGCATTCTGCGACTCATAGACCCCACATCGGGAACGATCAAGCTGATAGAAGGTGACAGAACTACCGAGCTATCTTCAGCCACGAAGCCGGAGATCAAGCGTCTTCGTCCGAAGATGCAACTGATCTTTCAGGATCCCTATGAGTCGCTTGATCCAAAGATGCACGTCTTGGATCAGCTTTCGGAGCCGCTCCGAGTGAACAAGATCGGTGGCAGCCGCAAAGAGAAGATGGGCAGGATCTTGTCAGCTCTCTCTAATGTTGGACTGATACCCCCGGAAACGTTCCTTTACAGATATCCACACGAATTGAGCGGAGGCCAGAGGCAAAGGGTTGGAATCGCGTCCTCCATGGTGCTCGATCCCATCCTGCTCATCGCTGATGAGCCAGTGTCAATGATTGACGTCTCGATGCGCTCCGAGATCCTCGGAATAATGCTCGACATAAAGACGAGAAGCCAGGCGGCTTTTGTCTTGATTACACATGATTTCTCACTTGCTTGGGCTGTGGGTGACAGAATTGCTGTCATGTATTCGGGCAGGATAGTGGAGATGGGACCAGCGTTCGACGTGATTAGAGAGCCCAGACATCCCTACACTCGAGCCTTAGTCTCCGTCGTGCCGGTTCCGGATCCAACGCTACAGCGTAAGAGGATAGTGCTCCGAGGGGAAGTCCCTGACCCTGTTGACGTACCGGCAGGCTGCAGGTTTCACCCAAGATGCCCAATCGCCAAGGAAAGGTGCAAGACAGAAGATCCTGAAATCCAGAATGTGACGGCGGAGCACCAGGTCGCGTGCCACTTCTGGCAGGAAGCTTTTCCAGAAAAAAACACTGAACCTGCCGGAGTCTCCACGAATGCATAGACAAATGGACCTTGATACTCTGCTCCGAATCCCGAGCGTGGACACTGACGGTGAGGGCTTTCACATATCGCCTGATGGGCGAAGACTAGCTTTCTCTTGGAACAAGACTGGGCAGTGGCAAATCTACCTGACAGGACTCGAAGAAAACCGGCCAACCCAAATCACAGAAGGCACCGAGAGCTGCGTTTCCCCTCGCTTCTCTCCGGACGGAAAACACCTTGCCTACGCACAAGACTACCAAGGCGACGAGAAGTTCGATATCCTTCTCATAGATCTCAATTCGAAGGAAACGCGAAACATTACACCGAATACTGACGAAGCAATATTGCCATTCATCCGCTGGTCTCCTGACGCAGGGAAGATCGCTTTCGCTTCAAACAGAAGCAGCAAGTACTCTATCTACTCCATGTCCTACACCGGCGGAGAGCCTTCGTTACTCTGCAACCACAGCTACGCTGACTCAGATCCGCGTTGGTCACCAGACGGCAAGTGGGTAATGTTCACGAGCATGACGAAGGGGCAGGACGTAGGCGTCTTCATAGTACCAGCGAGCGGGGGAGAGCCTCTGCAGCTGGGTGACGAGCGCGGACCACTCGACGCCTCAATGCCGAGTTGGTCGCCTGACAGCAAGCGCGTAGCCTTCGCATCAACATCGCGTGGGATGTCGGACATAGGCATCTTCGATCTCGTTGAACGAAAGGTCGAGTGGCTCACTGATTCACGCCATGAATGCTATGACCCCTGCTGGTCACCGGATGGGCTCGATGCGGCCTACCGAGAAAACCACGAAGGAGACATCGTCATTGTTCTGCACCGTATTTATGGCGAGAAAAGAACGTTCCAAGTGGAACCCGGCATACATACGCAGCTTGCTTTCACAAGCAACTCAAGATACTTGGTGTTCACGTTCTCCGGGCCAAGTCGTCCTGCCGACTTGTGGGCTCTTGATCTGAAAGAAGAAGAGTTTCGTCAGCTTACGGAATCCCTCCCGTCCTCAATCGATCGCAACGTTTTCGTTTCTCCGTCAGTGGTTTCCTATGAGAGCCTAGGCGGACGTTCGATACCGGCCCTTCTCTATTCCACGCAGAGACTCTCAGAAGACAAGGCTCTGCCTGCGATTATCTACATTCATGGGGGCCCTGCTGCACAACATGAGAACGACTGGTATCCCGAGGTTCAGGACCTCGTAGCTAGGGGGCTTGTGGTTCTGGCTCCCAACTATCGTGGGAGCACTGGTTTCGGAAAGGAGCTACGTGACGCCAACCGTTTTGTCATGGGTACGAATGACTTAGCTGACATTGTTGCGGCCGCCGACTTCCTTGAACATAATCGTCTCGCAGACCCCGGACGCATAGCTGTCACTGGCATATCTTACGGAGGATACTTGACGATGTGTGCTCTAGCCAGATTTCCAAGCCGGTGGGCCGCGGGCGCAGCCCTGTTTCCCTTTCTGAATTGGTTTACGGAATTCGAGAGTGAGCGTGAAGATCTGCAGTATTGGGACCGTGAGAACATGGGTGATCCTGCGAAGGACGCGGAAAGGTTCCGTGAGGCTTCGCCCATCTTCTTCATCGACAGAGTAGAAGCTGCTGTCCAGATAGTCGCTGGAGCGCAAGATCCCCGGTGTCCAATGTCGGAGTCAGTGCAGGCAAGGGATGCTCTGCAGAAACTCGGAAGGCCCATCGACTTCATCGTCTACGAGGATGAGGGCCACGGTTTCAGGAAGACTGAAAACAGGGTTGGTGCTTTGAAGAGGAGGGCCGACTTCCTGGAAAAGCATCTGGCAAGCCGTTAGCGGGTTCTTTCAAGCATCGGCATCTGACCGTCTGAATCCTGAGCGCTTGGCATTGCTCACGCCCTTTCATGCTTGATCATGATTCTCAATGCTTCGTCGATAGGCAGACCAGGCGAGACATTGTCATCGCGTCCCTTCATAGTCTCACTCGTGAAGATCGAGTTGAGGATCGCTTCCTCGGTCGCCTCGACTGTCGCTCTAAAGAGCTGATTCAGCATCTCTGCGCTCACCGACTCGGACATCGAAAGTGAGGCGCCGGACGCAGAGACCTTTCCGACGGTGGAGAACGCGATGGAGATATCGCCGCTTGAGTTGGAACAGATCGATCCCGCCCTACCCAAAGCTAGAGGAACGCGTGCCGCAATTCTGTGCAGCTGAGAGGAGGTCAGCGGTGCGTTGGTGGCAATGACCGTGATTATCGATCCGTCATTGCTCGAACTATCATTGTCCGTCTGCAGGTCTCTCCCCAGAGGAACGCCGTCAACACACAGATCACGACTGTCTCCGAAGTTCGCCAAAACCAAAACGCCAAGAATATGGCCGCCAAGGTCATCAGCTATCTTACGCGATGCCGTGCCAATTCCAGCCTTGAAACCGAGCGCCGACATGCCCGTTCCTGCTCCGACAGACCCTTCGATCACTCTTCTGCCTGCAATCCTGATGGCTTCGAGAACATGCTCACGCTTGACGTGTCTTCCTCGGATGTCATTGAGGTAGCTATCGTCGCATTCGCCGACAACTGGCAGTATCACCTCGGCTTGGTCTCCGATATCCGGGTTTTGTTCTAGCATGTAATCAACAATCGCGTCATGGACGAGCCCCACGTTCAGGGTGTTTGTTAGAGCGATCGGTGTCTCTAGGAGTCCCCACTCCATTACTTGGAGCGCGCCGGTGAGTTCACCTGCCCCGTTCTGAACATGGACCCCTGCTTTCAGCTTCTCCTCGTACACATTCTTGTCGTGTGGTAGAATGACAGTGACTCCGGTCCGGACCGGGCCATGCCCTGGCACGAGCCTCCCTGCACCTTGAATCAACGTCATGTGCCCCACGGAAACGCCGGGGACATCAGATATTGCATCCTGTTCTCCGCTATCCATGACTCCGATACGTATTCCACATTCGCGGACGCGACGACGCAACTTGCTTCCCGCCGTCAATAACGGGGACCAGGTACTTTTCCCTTGCTTGGCTGAAGGATAACTGGGAGCAATAGATGGGACGGTCGCGTTACATCGTGGTAGATTGTCTGCTTAGCAACGATCCTCCTGCTTTCGTATCCGATTCTTCCTCCCATGTTCGTGTTTGGCAGAAACATCGGGAAGTCACTGCTTGAGACTTCTAGTCGAATGCGATGATTCTTCCTGAAGAGGTTGCTTGTGGCCCAGAGATCGACCTGGTAGAGGTAGACTCGTCCCGGCTTGATGAGTGAAGGCCTCTCGTAGGATTTGCGGAATCGTGCTCGCATTATCCCTGAAGTCAGACGGATGGTCGGGCCATTTGGGTGCACATCCGCCAGTTTGCCAGTGAAGTCCGTATCTTTCGCGGACGAGGCCGCGAAGAGAAAAAGGCGAATTGGTCCCGTAACTTCGATGGCATTCTTGAGCGCACGGGTGGAGTAAACGAGCACGTCGTCACGTCGTTCGTTTGGGCGCTGATCGAGTGTTTCCATCTTCCCATCTGCACGAGGCTTCATCCCGTCTGAACATGGGTTAGCTGGATCAAATGTGAATCTGTCAGGTCGCTCAGAGCTGGGTGGATTCGGATTCAAAGTCCCGTCGCCGTCCAGCGTGTTCGCGTGGCCATCGCTGTGAAGATAGTATTTCACATACCTTGTATTCGGCAGAGGCCATTTCTTCGCCCGACGCCACCTGTTGGCTCCCATGACGAACACATGGACTGGTGGTTCGCTCGCCATCCCTCTGCCTCTGCCTTTGAGCCAGTAGTCGAACCAGCGTCGGTGCATCCGGAGGAAGTCTATCTTCGCCTTGGCCCCGAAATCAACCTCACCGATCTTGGGAGCTGACTCGCAATGTTCCCAGGGCCCTATCACAAGCCTATGATTCTTGCGAGTCTTTCCTCGGCCCTTGGTGCTTACACCCACGAAGTTCCGGATAGTCCCCATTACGTCTGAGTAGCTGTACCATCCGCCTATGTTGAGAGAAGGAACACGAATCAGCGGGTATTTGTTATGAACGCTGGTTCGTTTCCAATAGTTGCCGTAGGTCGAATGGTCGACATAGTCCTTCCAGAACGGAAACCGAAAACCGAGGCGCTCGTCAAGCTCTCTCATCGGCAGTTCTTTGTACGCATCACTGAGATTCACAGTCTTGAGCAAGTTGCTTCTGTCTGTTCTACCTGCCGTATGGAGGAGCCACTCCATGAATCCTTGTACTACGCCCCCTCTCATGAAACCGCCATCGAAGTATGGATCCGAAGTTGCATCTCTTGGAACGATGCACTTCAAATGCGGGCTATTGAGGTGCGCGCAATACCACTGGACACATCCGGGATATGAGCAACCGAACATTCCCACACTACCGCTAGACCAAGGTTGCTTGGCACACCACTCTATCGTATCATACCCATCATCAGCCTCGTGTATCTCAGGGTAAAACTCCCCTTCTGAATCGTAGCGCCCTCTGCAGTCTTGGATTACGACAGCGTATCCTCTGCCCACAAAGTACTCAATGAACTGCTTCGATCGGGGATCTCCAAGATCCGACTGTGATTTGCCGTAGTACGTGCGAGAGAGAAGTACGGGATACCTACCCTTTCTTACTGGGCGATACACGTCAGCAGAAAGATGGATCCCATCCTGCATTCGGACCGGAACATTGTACTCAGCAATTAGATCGAGATTTCGCTTCATCCTTCGGGCGACAACTCCTTCCGAGGGCGTTCGAAAAGGCAATCGAAGCATGAAGACCTGTCGTAGAAATGCTTTGTCCAACAAAGAAGAGTCCGCGTCACCATTTGGCCGTCAAATCGGAGCCAAGAAGTAGTCCTTTGAGCCGCTTCTGATCTAAGAGAGTGCGAAATCTTATCCTAACGTGGATGATCCTCTAGGCTAGGCGAGTCGACTGATGGCAGAGGTCATGGCGGCCGCGGAGGCCGTGCACAAGTTCGTGAGAGATGGGCAGCTCGTATGCTTTGGAGGATTCACTCACGCGATCCCGTTCTCGCTCGGTCATGAGATGATCAGGCAACGCAAGAAGCACCTGACCGTATGCAAAGAAACGCCAGACCTGATAGTGGATCAGCTCTTGGCTGCCGGCTGCGTTGACAAGCTGATGTTCAGTTGGGCTGGAAATCCGGGCGTAGGTTCACTCCACGCCTTCAGAAGAGCCGTCGAGCAGCAGGTCCCGCACCCAATCGCGATCGAGGAATACACACATTTCATCACCGGCGCTCGATACATGGCAGGAGCAAGCGGCGTTCCGTTCATGCCGGTCACTACGTCCGTTCTGGCTTCCGACTTGGCGAAGCATTCTGATGTCTTCAAGACGATTGATTGCCCGTTCACTGGCAAGAAGATCTGTCTTGTGAAGGCGGTAAATCCAGACGTCGCTCTCATTCACGCCCAGAGAGCAGATTGCGATGGAAACACGCAGATGTGGGGTATTGTGGGATCAAATCGTGAAATCGCTATGGCAAGCCGAGACGTGGTAGTCTCGGTGGAGGAGATTGTGGATTCGGAGATTGTTCGAAGAGATCCGAATAGAACTCTCATCCCTAGCTTTCGAGTCAAGGCTGTTGTTGAGGAACCGTGGGGGGCACATCCCTCGTACTCGCAAGGATACTATGACCGCGACAATCAATACTACATGGACTACGAGAAGACAACGAGAACACACGAGGAAAACGAGAAGTTCATCGAGAACTGGGTACTCGGAGTCTCCAATCGCCAAGAATACATGAAGCGATTGGGTGCCGAACGAATGCTTAGCCTGAAGACGAAATCCTACTACAGCACTCCGGTTGACTATGGTTACTTTGGCTGATGGTGAAAGAACATGAGCAAGCAGTACGCCAAAGAGTTCTCATACCAAGAATTGATGGTGACCGCCGCCTCAAGAGAGTTGAAGAACCATGAGGTCGTCTTCGTCGGAATCGGCATACCCCAGCTGGGGGCACTTCTGGCGCAGAGGACTCACGCCCCAGATCTGACTCTCATATATGAATCAGGCGTGGTGGGTACGCAGCCAGCTAGGCTGCCGCTCTCGATAGGAGATCCAACCCTTGTCAGCGGAACATACGGGATATTCAACTTCTACGAAACCTTCTCGATGCTTCTTCAACGCGGATTCATCGATGTTGGCTTCATAGGCGGCGCCCAAGTTGACAAGTATGGAAACATAAACTCGACCGTGATTGGAGGTTACGACAGACCGAAGGTGAGACTTCCGGGAAGCGGCGGAGGATGTGAGATCACAGGCCTGTCGAAGCGGATAATCATAATCACACCTCACGAAAAGCGACGAATGGTGGAGAAAGTGGACTTCATAACAAGCCCAGGCTTCGTCGACGGCCCCGGAGCACGAGAACGGGTCGGATTGGATGGAGGCCCGTCAGCAGTGATCACAACCATGGGTGTACTGCGCTTTGATGACAAGTCGAAGGAGATGTACCTCTGCAGCCACCACCCAGGTCTTTCAGTAGACCAAGTGAAGCAGAACACCGGGTGGGACCTGAAGGTCTCCCCTAACGTGAAGACAACAGAGCCTCCCACAGTAGAGGAGATTGAGATCCTTAGGAAGGATCTGGATCCACAAGGAATCTTCCTGAAAAAGGGAGTCACCTAGCGGGGGTCGGAAGCATTGCGCGAAGTGGCGATCATCGGCGTCGGTCAGACCCGGTTTGGAGAGCACGTGAACCTTGGGGCAGGCGAACTCTTCGCTCGCGCATTCGAAGAAGCGGTCGCAGATGCGGGGAACGGGTTTGACCCCAGACTAATTCAAGAGGCTTACATCGGCACCCTCGGCGTAGGAGGAGGACAGCTGGGCAACTTCTCAGCACTTGTTGGAGATGCCACAGGCCTTACTGGGATCCCAATCACACGCGTCGAGAATGCATGTGCGTCTAGCGGCTTTGCTTTCCGATCTGCGTTCTTGGCAGTTGCTTCTGGCATTTGTGAGGTTGCTTTGGCGGGTGGGACCGAGAAGATGAGGGATCTGCCGCCCGATAGACTCCGCTACTGGCTCGGCGTTTCAGGTGACACAGAATGGGAACGTCTTGCGGGCATGACTTTCGCCGGAGTCTACGCTCTGATGGCTCAGAGACATATTCACCAATACGGCACCAAGGAGGAACAGCTTCACATGGTCGCTGTGAAGAACCACAAATACGGCGCGGATAACCCCAAAGCACAACTCCAGCGGGCAATCACGCTTGAACAAGCGACTAAGTCAGCAGCAGTGTGCCATCCACTTCGCCTGTTTGATTGCTGCCCCACTTCGGACGGCGCGGCCGCGGCGATTCTGTGCAACGCAGCGATAGCGAAAAAGTTCACGGAGTCGCCTGTTCGAGTTCTAGGGACTGGAGCGGGCACGGATCGCCTTGCTCTGTTTCAACGCGAGGACTTTACTTCACTCCGGGCTTCAACAAGTGCTGCTAAGCAAGCCTACACTATGGCGAAATTGGAGCCCAAGGACATCAGCCTCGCGGAGGTCCATGACTGTTTCACGATCGCTGAGATCATGGCATATGAGGATCTTGGGTTCTGCAGGAAGGGTGAGGGCGGCCGACTGATCGAGGAAGGCCAGACATACATTGGCGGACGCATTCCTGTCAATGCAAGCGGAGGACTGAAGGCCAAAGGCCATCCCATCGGGGCGACCGGTGTCGGCCAGATCTACGAGATCACGAAACAGCTACGAGGCAAAGCTGAGAAGAGCAACAGACAGGTTCCTAACGCGAAGCTTGGGCTAGCACACAACGTTGGAGGCTCAGGAGCCACAGCAGTCGTTCACATTCTTGGAGTATGAGGCGAGTGCGGGGTTTGCTGGCCGGAATAGTCGGTTGCGGTGTCTACATTCCTAGACTAAGAATCAAACGCGAGGAGTATCAGAGAGTCTGGGGGTACTCGTCGCGTTGGGTCGAGGAGAAATCTGTCGCTGATTTCGACGAGGACGCGATCACTATGGGCGTGGAGGCCGCATCAAACGCTCTCAGGAACGCCAAGGTTGACTCATCTGACATTGATGCCTTGTATTTTACCTCCACATCGCCTCCGTATGCGGAGAAGCAAAACGCGAGCACAATTGCGACCGCCTTGGGATGTAGAAGTGACATAGCCACGGTCGATATCACTTCATCGACGAAGTCTGGCACGTCGGCGCTACTGAGTTGCCTGGATTTTGTCAACTCAGGAAGAGGAAAGCTTGGGCTTGTTGTTGCTTCAGACTGTCCGCGTAGCGACCCGATGGGAACGCTTGAACATCAGCTCGGAGCAGCGGCCGCCGCAATGATTGTGGGCACCGAGCAAGTACGTGTGCTGGTTGAGGAATCATACTCAATCGTAAGCGAGAGCCTCGGTGAGAGGTTCAGGAGAGACGGCGAGGGCTACGTTACGACGATTGATCTCGGATCCTACCACGAGACCGTACTTCGCGAGGTCATCACATCTTGCGTGAGGGGCGTAATGCAGAAGCTCCACCGTTTTTCGGAGGATTATGATTCTCTTGTTCTTGGAGGAATTGACCCCGGAAAGGCATCGGAGGTCTCCAAGAAGCTCGGATTCGAGGATGGTAAGATATCGCTTGGCATGGTCTCCACGAAGGTCGGGGATGCCGGAGCAGCCTCCTCTCTTCTCGCACTCTCGAAGGTTCTTGAATCAGCTTCGGTCGGGCAGCATGTGATTTGTTGCTCATACGGAGCTGGCGCAGGAGCCGACGCCATAAGCCTCGCCGCTGGCGCGGAGGTCAGACAAGTTGCCGGGGCCAGATACGAGGACTACCTAGCGAAAAAGGAGTACATCGATTACACGACGTACATCAAGATCCGAAGGATTCTCGCGGGACGTTGATTGGAGGAAATACGAAATGGCATATGTGTCAATCCCAACTTATTCGCGGTCGATACCTCAGCGGTACGCTCTCATTGCCGCCAAGTGCAAATCCTGTGGCGCGATCAGCCTTCCACTAGGCGCCAACTGCCTCAAGTGCGGCAAGATCCTAGAATACGAGTCTCAGAAACTCAGTGGCAGGGGCAAGATCTACTGCTTCACTACGATATCCAGAGGTGGATCTCCGCCAGAATTCTTGGCCCAGCAGAACCTTGTTGGTTCGTACCCAGTCGCAGTTGTTGAACTCGATGAAGGCCCGAGGATAGTTGCACAGATGACTGACTGTAGGGCTGAGGACCTCAAAATTGGTCTTGAGGTTGAATCGACCTTCAGGAGAATCTACGATGATGATGGCATGATTCGGTACGGTGTCAAGTTCAGACCTGTTCGAACGAGCCGCGAAGACAGTTAGCATTCGCTTCTTTCGAGAATTCTCACGTTTCCCTCTCGACTTGCGCCGCACCGTTCAACTCTGCGTCGCCTAGGGTAGCCGAAGGATTAAGTGTCTCTTGATCGTGTACGAAGAAGGTGGAGAAGCTCCACATGAGTGATGCGTTCGTCAAGGTCGGTTCCTTGAGCGATTTTCCTGCTGGGTCAATGAGGAAAGTTCAGGTGCACGCGAAGGACGTGCTCGTGGCCAACCTCTCTGGCAAGATCTACGCAATGGGAGACGAGTGTACACACCGGCAGTGTTCCTTGAGTGAGGGGACGATCGACGGCACTACGGTCATATGCCCATGTCACGAAGGGCGATTCGACCTCACAACAGGCAAGGTTATTGCTTCACCTCCGAAGAGAGACGAACCTTCCTATGAGGTCGAACTGCAGGGTTCAGACGTACTACTCAAGAAGAGACAGAATTCGCACGGATGATTGTCTCCGCAGTTATCATGGTCACAGCTTAGTCGAGCCTTCTTCTCGGCCGTTCTCGCTTCTTCGTTGTCACTCGCTTCATTCTATCTGAGAGTTCGTCAAATACTTCTGGGAGACTCCATCCTGACGCACCGAATGAAGTTGTCTTCCTAGGAGTGATCAGCTCGACTACAACCTCGTACCTATGTCTCTGCCCAGCCCTTTCGGAGGTCTTAATCACAGATCTCGCTTCCAGCAAGTCCGGCAGGCTCCTGCTCACTCGTTTCACAACGGTCTCGAACTTTCTCTTCGCGGTTTCTGCCTCGAAAGGATCTTCAGGCAATCCAACAATAGATATTGGCAGAGACGGCCTCGGAGCCTCGGCAAGCAACTTGACACAGTCCCTGTAGGTTACGATGCCCTGAAGTTCGCCCCACAGGGCAACCAGTGAGTATGCGGTTTCTCGTCTTCTCATCTCCTCGATCACATAGCACACATCCGCATCAGGTGCCGAGATGACTGGCTCTGCCATCAATCCCGAGACTCTGATATCCAGCGGCGCTTGCTTTTCACTCGTAATGGATTCCGGCGTAATGCTCTCGGGCGGAGTCATCCTGAAAACAATGCTATCTGATGTGACCACTCCAGCGACTTCCCGCTGCCGAAGCACTGGAAGATGATCGATATTCCTTTGAATCATCACAGTCCTCGCTTTGGCGACTGAATCGTCTTCTTGAATGGAGATTGGATTGGAAGTCATGACCGTTGATGCGTTCACGTTCAGCTTTCGTTCCTCTGACATCCGACTGCAAATTGATGAAGCAGTTATTTGTCCGATGAGCTTGCCGCCTTCCAGCACAGGTGCCGATCTCACCCTATGATCAGTCATGATTCTCGCTGCGGTACTCACGATGTCGTCTCTGGAAAGGTGTGGAACTTGCGTCAGGAGGGAAGAGAGTCTACTGCTTGCTATGTTCTTGGCTCTGAGAACGTCCCGAATGGTTAAGAGACCTTTCACTTCGTCGTCCTCTGCGACGAATATCTCGTAGCTCTTC